>CAVAGT010000091.1:0-11612 GCA_963588155.1 Lachnospiraceae bacterium
TCTTCGACACAAGCCGTGACGAAGGGTATGAGGAAGGACGAGCGGAAGGACTTGAAGAGGGACTTGCTGAGGGGCGAGCAGAAGGACGAGCAGAAGGACGAGCGGAAGGCGAATTAAGCAAGGCTATGTCCATCGCACGCAACCTAAAGAGCCTTGGTCTTTCCATTGACCAGATCAAGGCTTCTACTGGTCTCTCGGAGGAACAGTTGAAAGATTTGTAATATATTAGCCAAAACGCCCCAACTTTCAGATACCGAAAGCTGGGGCGTTGCCTTAGGGGATAATTTTCAGAATTCTTTTTAAGCCATCTGCCATCTACATCCACGCACCAAACCTTGCGTTTGGCAAGGGAGCGGCGAAGTAATAGTTCTGGTCGTTGCTGTTGTCGAGGAAGTTGACCTTCTTCATGCCGAAGAACGGGAGGCCTGTGGGGAAGAGGCGGGCGAAGTCGGTCACGCCACCCGAGAGGGCAGGACTGCCGTCCTGGAAGTTGAAGTCCCAAGTCTTGTTGTAGGCAAGGGGCGCTCCCTTCTCCACGTCATCTACCTCACAGTTGACATTCATTTTCTCATTCTGCTTGAAGTTCCTGAAGAGGGGATTGTACTCGCCAGCCACGAGGCTCTTGATGTCGGTGTCGAACCAAATGCCGAGGCTTGCGTCCTTCGCCATCTGCGTCACACCCGTCTCTGTGGAAGCAAAGTAGTAGTTGGGAGAGAGGCGACTGTTCTCCATGTCGGCACCGTCCTGCTTAGGCTGCTTCAGACCGAAACGTGAATCGTAGATGAGGTTGTTGACGAAGATAGGCTTGGCAGCCTTCTCTACCCATACGCTACCACCTTTCTTGTTTTTAGAACGACGCCAACCGCAGTTGACGATGGTATTGTTATAGGCGGTCATCTCGGTGAGGGGAACGGTCTCACTATTGCCGGCGTTGGAGAGTTTGAAAGCATTGGTGCAAGCATTGTAGATGATGTTGTTGGCAACGTCGAGTTTACAGCCAGACTTCACGTTGATGGCTTCGCCACCATCGGCAGCATTGCCACTATCGGCAAAGACATTGTTGATGATGATGCCATTGCCACCGGTGAAATAGGTTTGGTCGTTGTAGTTGTCGTGGAAGAAGCAACCATCCATCACAAACTTGCCGCTCACATTGCAGAAATGAAAGGCGGGCACGCCGCCGTCGATGGTGGTCTTGAAGAGTTTGTTCTGGAAGGAGATGGAACTCTCCGTGGGTGTGGCTCCGGCATAGGCAATATCTACATGGCGCAGCACCACCTCCTCGGAGTTGTAACCGCAGATGATGCCGCCCCAGTCCTCCGCCTTCTTGGTGTCGGAGGTGAAGGTGACGGGCTTTTCCTCGGAGCCCATGCAGTAGAGGTTGCCGAGCACCACAATCTCGATGGGCACCTGTACAGCCGACTTACAGGTGACTGTCACGCCCGGCTCGATGTAGAGCGAGGTGCCCACGGGTATCTCCACGCTCTCGGTGAGGGTGGTGTCCTTGGTCCACACCACGGAGCCGATGGGGTATTCAGCCACATCGGTCTTCAGCACCTCGGTGGAACCATTGTTGGTATTGTCACTGCTACTGTTGTTGTAGTCGTAAGGATTGATGTTGTCGTTCTCACAGGAGGTGGAGAACACTGCCGTTGCCGCCATGGCGAGCATACAGGCGAAAGTATTGAGTTTTTTCATTTTTGAAAGTTCTTTCTTGATTCTTATTACTTCATTCTTCGTTCTTCACTATAACTTGTATCTCACTCCCAGCAGAAAAGTCCTACCGTATTTGTAAGTTCCCACGATGGTCTTGTCGCTCGTCTGCCCCTCGTATTCCAGGTTGCTCTGGTTCACGGTCTTGAGGTAACGCTCGCGCTTGGCATCGAGGAGGTTGTTTGCCTTGAGGAACACGGAGATGCCGTTCTTGAACTGTTTCTCGGCACTGAGGTCGAGGCTGAACATCGCCTTGTCCCACTGGTCGGCATCCTTGAAGGGCGACACGAGGGCGAGCTTGGTGCCGGTGTAGGAGGCGGCAAGCTGGGCGTTCCATCCGTTCTCGGTGTCCTTATATAATAAGGAGAGGTTGGCTGTGTGCGGGGCCTGGTTCACCAAGGGGCGGGTCTGCGTCACACCCGTCTTGTACTCGGCGCTGCCCTCCTGGTACTCACGCTTGGTGGTGGTAATCTCGGAGTGGGTGTAGGTGTAATTCGCCTTCACACCGAAGTGGCGGATATACTTGATCACATCTATCTCGAAACCCATGTTCTTGGCGTTGCCGAGGTTGTCGGGCATATAGTAGGCATCGGTTCCTGCTCCTATCTTACCATCGGAGGTGACGAACACCTGCTCGATAGGATCCTTCAGATACTTGTAGAACACGCCTGCCAATATCTGTTCGGTCTTGCTGGGGAACCACTCCCATCGTAAATCGATGTTGTCGATGCGGGCACGCTTCAGGTTGGGATTACCTTTTTCCTGATACTCCTCGCCCATAATCTGATAAGGCACAATCTCGTAGAAACCTGGGCGGTTGATGCTGCGGTAGTAAGAGAGGCGCACGTTCATTTTCGGGTTGGGTGTCCACTTGATGGATGCCGACGGAAGGTAGTCCCAGTAGCTCTGCTCGCCCACCTGTCCCATGTTGCGGAACTTCTGCAGCATGGTGTATATCTGGTTGGTGTGCTCGGCGCGGAAACCGGCGTTCAACTCACCCAGTTCGCTCTTCACCGTTACCATGGCGTAGGCTCCGCCGATGTGCTCCTTGGAGTCGTAGTTGAGTTGGGAAGCCTGCGAGTAAGGGGTCTTGCAGGTCCACTCGATGTTGGAGAACTGGTCGAAACCATTGCCGTCCAACTGCTGCGAGATGTCGGCAGGATTGAAGATGTAGGAGTAGTAGCGGTTGCTGCGCTCCTTGCGGCGATACTGCGCTCCGGCTTTCCAGAGGGCATCAATGCCGCTGCCGAAATGTGTGTCGTAGGAGAGGTTGATGTAGCCCGCCCAGTCAGTGTCCTTGTTGTGCTGGTATCTGCGCTCGGCACTCTTGGGCAGGGTCTTCTGTATGTTCTTCTCGCTGCTCCAGAGCGAACCGTCCACGCCCTCGGCCGCCTGTATCGTGTTGGTCAGGGTGACGTAAGTCCGGTCGGGGTCTTCCTCCTTGGCTTGGGAAAAAATGCCCGACCAGTCGAGGGTAAAGTCCTTGGTGAGATGGTGCGTGCCCTTGAGGTTGGTGGCGAAGATGCTCTGTGTCTGCGAGGAGGAACGGGTCTCGTCGTCCTGCGTGTAGGTATCGTCGCCGATATACTCGGTGCTGATGCTGTTGTTGTAGCGAATGCCCTGCGAACGTGTGCGCACATACATGTTGTACCATTCCAGTTTGTGATTACCCAGCGTAAGGTCGAACTTGGCATGTGCTCCTGCCGTAAGGTCGTGGATGCTGTAGTAGCGGTGCTGCAGACTGGAGATGTACATGGCCTGCTGTCCCGAAGCCATCTTCACAGAGTTGTAGGTACGCTCAGTACCTCGGAAGATATTTTGCAGACTTCCGGCGAGCATCACGCCGAGGCGGTCGTGCCAGAAACGGTTGCCGATGGAGAGACCGCCGATGAAATTAGGAGCTGGCATGGAATGGCTCTTCACCTGCGTGGGACCATTCTTGAAGTCGCCCATCGTCGCCTTGTATTCCGAACCGAAAGCCTCGTAGGGGGCTTCCTTGGTATAGTCGCTGCGGTTGCTGGAGAGATAGTTGCGGTCGCCGCTCCAGAAGTAGTCGGTGGTACCCACGGCGGCGTTCGCCTGAAGCTGGAAGTGGGACGGTGCGTCCTTCATCACCATATCCACCACACCACCTGCCGCATCGCCCTCCATATCGGCAGTCAACGACTTCGACACTACGAGGCGATCCATCAAGTCGGAGGGGAAGATATTCAAGGGGATGTAGCGGTTCTTGTCATCGGGACTTGGTATCTTCACACCGTTCACCAACGTGTAGTTATATCGCTTGTCCATACCTCGGAGGATGGCGTAGGAAGCCTCGCCTGAGGCATCGCGCTCCATCGTCACACCCGACACGCGCTGCAACACACTCGCCACGTTCACGTCGGGCGAGAGTTGGATGCTCTGCTGGCTCATCACGTTGAGCACGTTGCCCGCGTTCTTCTCCAGGTCGATGGCGGAGCGGTCGCTGTGATATTCCTTGTGTCCCGTCACCACCACCTCACCGAGCTGTTGGGTGTCCTCGTCCATGGGAATGTCCACCTTGTTCTTGCCGGCGACATCCACCACCACCTCCTTGGTCTTGTAAGCCATATAGGAGATGATGAGCGTAAACTTGCCCTTGTCGGGCAACTCATGCAGGGTAAAGGTACCGTCGAGTCCTGTCGTGGTACTCACGCCAGGCAATTCCTTCACCCGCACCACGGTGCCGATGAGCGGTTCTCCCGTCTTGTTATCCTTCACCAGTCCGTCGAGCGTATGCGCTGAGGCACTGGCTGCGGCGGCAAACAGTGCCGCGCTAATCAACAGTCTTTTCATCTATCTAAGCTATTGAATTCTTCGTTCTTCACTCTTAGTTCTTCACTTTAGAAATGGTGTGTATGGTCTTCCCGTCCTTGTCCACCATAAACATGTTGAGCTGCTTCTTGGTGGCGGAAATGACAGAGAAGCCGTCGGCAGGACTGCAGAACACTGTGCCTTCCACGGGTTGCACAGGTCGGGCAAGTGATGCGGACGTGTTGACCACATAGTCGATGTTATCGCCCTTCATCTTGATGTGCTGGAAGTTGTGGATGTGTCCGCAGGCATAGATGGCCACGTTCTTGTATCTTTTGAGAATGGGCAGCACGCGCTTCTGCATGTCGGTGCGCTCACTCTCGGGCTTGTCCGTATAGGCATAGATGGGGTGATGCCCCACAACGATGACCCAGTCTTCGTGGGCGTTCTTCAGCGTCGTGTCAAGCCAGTCGAGCTCAGTCTGCATATCCTGCTTGCAAGCATCGGGATAGACAGTGCTGTCCTCCTGATAACGGTCGATGAGGGGTGTGGTGTCGAGGAAGACGATGCGCAAGGTCATTCCCTTCTTTTCGAACACCTTTGTATAATAGCGTGCTGGCATCATCCAGCGGCGAGACACCTTGCCATAGTCGAGCACCGCCTGTGTGTTGCCGCGATACTCATGGTTACCCAACACGGGAAACCAGTCGAGCATCAGTTCGGGGTGGGAATAGACCAGCTCATAGTTGGTTGTCCAAAGAGGATCTTGCGTGGAAGCCACGCCGTTGAAGTGGTGGATGTCGCCCACGGCGAGCACACACTTGGGTCCTATGGTCTCCGCCATCGTGCCCATCAGTTCGGCGATGGGCTTTTGGTCATAGTAGCCGTTGCGCCCCAGGTCGTTGGCCATGTAGAGGGTCACGTCGCCCTTGAGCTTTTTCCAACTTTCGGGATTTTGGGCTTGCAAACGCAAACCACCAAGCAGCGCGAAAGCTGCCACAAACATCATGGCAACACTCTTGCCACAAACGCTAAACACATTCTTCTTCATTTGATAGTCTATAAATACCATTCTTTTTATATTCGGTAAAGCCTCTCCCGAAGCAATACCTTTCGAAATCTGGTGCAAAAGTAGTGGGGCTTTGTGTCAAAGGTGTTACAAGCGTTTGAAGAAATCGGAAACCTGTGTTACAATTAGGTTACGCGTCAAGACGGCTCTGCGTATTGCTTTTTCAAAAAAATATCCGCAACACCTGTTTATGGGTATTGCGGATAGGAGATTTATGTTGGTTTAAGCATTAACTGGCTAGGCTGCCATAAGGCTTTTCATTCCGTTCCAGTATACTGTCCGATGAAGAAAATGGCATTGGAGTTGAGCTCCGTAATGAGGTAGATAAACGGACGGTTGGCATGGAAGGTGACGTGGCGTGGCTCTTCGGGCTGCAGCATCGACATTGTCATGATGGCGGCGGTCACGGCGGCAGCCTTCGTGCCCTCCTCGTTGACCTCAATCTTTGCTTTCTGCAACATTGTGGACACGAACATTGAGGCGTTGGTCATGTTGCTGAAGTCGGCTTTGCCAGACTCGAACATCGATGTCGCGCCGAGTGAGGCAATGGGCTTATTGAGTGGTGTCTCGGTTGTTGTGGAGAAGCGCGGCAGCTTCAGGTCAACTACACACTCCGTCATGTCTTGCCGTGTCTTTTCCAGCGTCTTGGCGTTGAGCGATTTGATGATGTCGGTTGTCGACTTGCCCTCTGCTGGCAAGATGATGGTCATGGAGTAGATGCCGTTGCCGTAGGGAAGTGTCACGGCGGC
Source organism: Lachnospiraceae bacterium (assembly GCA_963588155.1). Taxonomy (GTDB): domain Bacteria; phylum Bacteroidota; class Bacteroidia; order Bacteroidales; family Bacteroidaceae; genus Prevotella. The sequence continues at coordinate 6,307 of CAVAGT010000091.1, forward strand.
GAAGTCCCTGTTGTCGGTGTATGAGAACTTTTTCTCTTGGTGCATCATCTGCACCTTCTTTATGTCGCGTGTGTATCCACGGAAATTCTCGGTTTTGGTGTCGGCCTTTTCAAATTTGTCAGCCCACGTGCCGTTGAAATAAACGGCGTTCATCAGCACCGTCGTGGCGTTGGGGTCGAGCTGGTCAACTATCCTTGGTATCATGCCGTTGGTTTGCTTGGAGCACCATTTGTTGATTTTCGCCAATGCCTTGGGTGAGGCGAAGTCCATGCTCTCCACGTTGGCGTTGTAAAGAGTCTGCATCGCGCTTGTGTAGTTGTCCTTGAGAGTCACGTTCTTGTTCACGGTCACGCAGTTGGCAATGTTGACCTTTGTCTGGCTGTCGTGGCGCGAGGCCGTCTTGATGATGGCGTTGTATGTCTCGTTCAGCGTCGTGAGCGACGTTCCGTTCATGCTCAGGGCATTCATTATCTCTGTTTGAGTGCTTCCGTTGGCTCCGTTGGCGAGCAAAGCCATGAGATATGCCACGCTGACAGGCGACACAACCTTGGAGTCCATGCCGGCTTGCGTTCGGAACAGGTTAAGCGCGAACTCGTTGGTGTTCTCTACCGCCGAGCGTTCCGCGTCGCCGAAGATGAGGTACGTGTCGTCCATGTCGTTACCCTTCGTTATCTCCATCAGGTTGTTATCCTTCTCTTGTTGCGCTTTTTGGGTGGCACACGAGCCGAGTGTCATGGCGGCCATCGCCGTCGTCATGGCAGCATAGCCCAAATGGGCGATTGCTTTGTTCATCTTGTCTTGTTCTTATGAAGTTAATAATTTAATGCTTCCTCTTGATTATGTAAATGCAGTGAAGGACGAAAGATTGCATGGAAAGAAGCGTTTTTTTACTTCGTTTTTATTGCTCGCTCGGGATATTGTATTCGTGTGTGGTATATTGCCTTGAGGCGCTCTATCAGCACCTGCTTTGCCACGGCGATGTCGTAGAAGGTGATCTTGCACTCGCTGAACAGGTTGTCTTTGACCTGCTGGTCCACCAATTGGTTAACCAGCTTGGAGATGCTAACCTCGGTATACTCTTTCAGCGAATGGGATGCTGCCTCGCAAGAGTCAGCCATCATGAGTATGGCTTGCTCGCGCGTGGAAGGGTTGGGGCCGCGATAAGTGAAAGGCCCCTTGTCCACCACCTCGTTGGGATGCTCGTTTTGATATTTTATGTAGAAGAATTTAGACATTCCACAACCGTGGTGCGTGAGTATGAAGTCGCGAATCACCACTGGCAGGTTATATTCCTCGGCGAGCTTAACCCCGTCGGCAACGTGAGCTATGATTATTCTTGCGCTTTCTTTCTCGGTAAGGCTGGAGTGTGGGTTCACGCCGCCTTGCTGGTTTTCCGTGAAAAACGCCGGGTTCTTTATCTTTCCTATGTCGTGATAAAGGGCTCCCGTGCGGGCGAGAGTCGCTTTCGCCCCGATCTTGTTGGCTATCTCTGACGCGAGGTTGCCCACTGTGATAGAGTGTTGGAACGTGCCTGGCGCTATCTCCGAGAGTTTACGCAGCAAGCCCTTGTTGGTGTCGGAAAGTTCGATGAGCGTCAACACGGAGACGAAGCCAAACGTCTTTTCGATCACGAACATGAGAGGGTAGGCGAGAAGTAGCAGTACGCCGTTGATGAGGAACTGGTAGTACATGCTTCGGCCTAACGTCAACTCGCCGTTGCTCTCCATGAGCTTCAACGCGGAATACATGGCAATGGTTGACACGAAGACCCATAGCGCCGTGCGGAATATTTGAGAGCGCGTGGACACCTCGCGCAGCGAATAGATGGCCACCAGACCGGAAATGGTTTGGATGATGATGAAATCGAACTGATAGCGCAAGGCACACGCAGATATGAGCACTGTGACAAGATGCGTGATGAACGCCGTGCGCGAGTCCATGAAGATACGCACGAAGATGGGGCTCAAGGCGAAGGGGAGCACGTAGACCGAGAAGTTGAAGTAGTTGTGCTCCACCATCAGCGACACGCATAGCGGAAACAGGGCTATGAACGTATAGAGCATGGCCACGCACCTTGGCTTGGAGAAATAGTCGCGGCGGAAGAGCGTCAGGTAAAGCGTGAAGAGCAACATGAATGCCGTCACGTAGATGATGTTTCCCACGAAATGGCTCGTTATCTGCGACTTCCCAGCCTGGCGACGTTCCATGTCTTTCTCCATGGAGTTGAGCACACGGTAGTTGTAGTCGTCAACAATGTCGCCCTGGTCAATGATTTTCTGCCCTGCCATTACCATTCCGCTTGCCGGCGTTATGCCCGATAGCAGGTCGTTGCGGGCGGTCTCCGTGCGGTTCTTGTCGATAATGAGGTTGGGCACAATGAAGTCGATCATATTCAACTTTTGCATCAGCAAACGCTCTTTTGCGAGATAGCCGTCGTCCAAAAGTTGCTCATAGGCTGTCATGGTAGAGAAAATGTGGTTCACCATCCTCGATTCGGCGTCTTTCCCGAAGACCACCCTGACCTGTGCCGTGGTGTCATTGTTGAAGGAGTTATATAGCGGTGTCCCCATGATGCCCGTTTGGTAGAGCTGGTGGAGCTTCTCTATCAACGCGTGAGCGAATCCGGCAGGCAGGTCCGCAGCCTTCGCCATCTCTATCCTTAGCCTCGCCACCTGCACAACCTCCACGGTGCTGTCGTAGTTGCAGTATGGCTGGAAAGAATGGAGCAGCGAGTCGCGTTCCCGTTGCAGCGTCTCGTCGGTCTTGTATACAGGGAAGTCGAATTTAGCTATTAGGGTGCCATAATGCCATGGCTCACCTATCTCGTAGGCATATTGCTTCGCCTCGTTGCGGGGAAGGAACCAGATGATGATGAGAGAGGTAAAAAGCACGAGTCCGAAGCGGATTGCCAAACTGTGCCAGATGTTCTCCTCTTGTCCTATGATTTTCTTGAATGTGTTCATGTCATAGATTTAAATAAGGCTCTTTATAATGTGGCCCATGTGTTTTTGCTGCGAAAATACGAAAAAAATCAGTTAAAGCAGAAAAAAAGTATTAATTTTGCACAAAATTATTTCTTGGGGAATATATTTGGTTCCTCAAAATATTTATTCTTGGATATGTCAGAAAGAAAAGTCAGGGTGCGTTTTGCCCCAAGTCCAACCGGTCCGCTTCACATTGGCGGAGTTCGTACGGCTTTGTTCAACTATCTGTTTGCTCGCCAGCATGGCGGCGACCTCGTGTTCCGCATAGAGGATACCGACAGTAATCGTTTCGTGCCAGGAGCCGAAGATTATATCATAGAGTCGTTTAAATGGCTCGGCATCAAGTTCGACGAAGGCGTGTCGTTCGGTGGCGACCATGGGCCCTATCGCCAAAGCGAACGTCGCAAGATCTACGCCAAATACGTGAGGCAGCTTCTCGACGACGGCAAGGCTTACATCGCCTTCGACACGCCAGAGGAATTGGAGAAAAAGCGCGAGGAGGTAAAGAACTTCCAATACGACGCGCATACCCGCCTGTCGATGCGCAACTCGCTCACCTTGCCGAAAGATGAGGTTGCGAGGCTGCTCGACTCCGATGCCCAGTACACCGTGCGTTTCAAGGTTGAACCGGGCGAGGAAATCCACGTCAACGACCTCATTCGTGGCGACGTGTGTGTGAAGAGCGACATCCTCGACGACAAGGTGCTCTACAAGAGTGCCGACGAGCTGCCCACATATCATCTTGCCAATATCGTGGACGACCATCTTATGGAGATTACCCACGTCATACGTGGTGAGGAGTGGTTGCCCAGCGCACCGCTTCACGTGTTGCTCTACAAGGCGTTTGGATGGGAAGACTCCATGCCCCGCTTCGCCCACTTGCCGTTGCTCCTCAAGCCAGAGGGCAAGGGCAAACTGTCTAAGCGCGATGGCGACCGTCTCGGCTTCCCCGTTTTCCCATTGGAATGGCATGACCCCAAGTCTGGCGACGTGTCGTCGGGCTATCGTGAGAGCGGATACTTCCCGGAGGCGGTGGTCAACTTCCTCGCCCTCCTGGGTTGGAACCCTGGCACCGACCAAGAGATGTTCTCGCTCGATGAGCTGGTAAAGGCGTTCGACATTACCAAGTGCTCGAAGAGTGGTGCCAAGTTCGATTACCAAAAAGGTATCTGGTTCAACCACGAGTATATCCTTCGCAAGAGCGACGACGAGATAGCCACGCTCTTTGCTCCAATAGTAGCCAACAATGGCATTGACGACTCGTTTGAGCGCGTTAAGCAAGTGGTGCATCTCATGAAAGACCGTGTCAACTTCGTTAAGGAGCTGTGGCCTCTGTGCGCCTTCTTCTTCATCGCGCCAACAACCTACGACGAGAAGACGGCGAAGAAGCGTTGGAAGGAATTCTCTGCCCAGCAGATGAGGGAGCTCATTGACGTGCTCAATGGCATAGACGACTTCTCCATTGAGGGTCAAGAGCCCGTGGTGGAGAAGTGGATTGCCGACAAAGGCTACAAGATGGGCGACGTGATGAACGCTTGGCGATTGGCCCTCGTGGGCATAGGCAAGGGACCGGGCATGTTCGACATCTCGGCATTCCTTGGGAAGGAAGAAACCATCAAGCGAATGGAAAAGGCTATTGAGACATTGGGGTGATGTACGAACCTTTAATTTTCTTATATAACATTGGTGTTTGGATTGCCACGTTTTTCTCCAAGAAAGTGAGGACGATGTGGAAAGGCGAGCATGAGACCTTTCGCGTTTTGCGAGAGAAGGTGGACCCAAACGCCAAGTATATATGGTTTCACGCGGCATCGTTGGGCGAGTTTGAGCAAGGCCGTCCGATAATGGAACGTATCAAGCGTGAGCATCCAGAGTATAAGATCCTGCTATCGTTTTTCTCGCCCTCGGGATATGAGGTGCGAAAAAACTACGATGGTGCCGACATCATAGTGTATCTTCCCATCGATACCATTGGAAACGCGCGTCGTTTCATAGACTTGGCGCATCCGGTGATGGCGTTTTTCATCAAATATGAGTTTTGGTTCAATTACCTGCGCTTGCTGAAAAACAAGGGAGTGCCCACTTTCTCGGTGTCGAGCATCTTCCGCCCAAACCAGATGTTCTTCCGTGGCTATGGCAAGGCCTACGCCAAGGTGCTGAAGTGTTTTACCCATTTCTTCGTGCAAAACGAGAAGAGCCGAGACCTACTCAGGTCAATAGGCATCGATTGCGTCTCAGTGACAGGGGACACGCGTTTCGATCGCGTGCTGCAAATTAGGGACGCGGGAAAGTCGCTGCCAATCGTGGAGAAGTTTATTGGCG
>CAVAGT010000092.1:0-11454 GCA_963588155.1 Lachnospiraceae bacterium
CGATTTGCCAGAAAAACGGGCTCAGAACGTGCTTATTGACGAAATTATAGAACTACTAGTCTGTATCGGGATGATAATAGGATTTCTCACTACAAAACAACGCCTTTTTATTGAAAAGTGTAAGAAATGTTTGGAGAGTTTGTTTGAAAAGTGTATTTTTGCAACAGCGTTTTATATTGAAAAGTGTTGCTTTACGACATTAAAAATTATTGAAAAGCGTATATACCATGCTGTACAGAAAGATAGAAAGCTATATTGAAGACCACTTTAAGACGGATTCCGACAAGATTCTTATCTTGGAAGGAGCTCGCCAGATAGGCAAGTCGTATATTATCAGAGAAGTAGGCAAGCGTATGTTCCAGAACTTTGTGGAAATCAACTTCGTAAAAGATGATGAAGGGAAGCAAACTTTCAAGAACATAAAAACCACAGAAGAGTTCTATCTCAACCTCAGCATGATAGCAGGCAAAAAGTTGGATAATTATCAAAACACCCTTATCTTCCTTGACGAGATACAGCAGTATCCCCAATACCTCACTATGCTGAAGTTCTTCCGCCAAGACAAGCGTTACCGTTTCGTAGCAAGTGGCAGTTTGCTCGACATTACACTACGTTCCACCACCTCCATCCCTATCGGAAGCATCATACGCAAGGAAATGTACCAGTTGGACTTCGAGGAATTTCTCATTGCCAACAATTTCGGGAATGAAGCTATTGCTACCATGCACCGGAAATTCCTGGCTAAGGAAAACTTGAGCGAGGAAATGCACCTACATGTCATGGACTTGTTCAGAAGATACCTATTGGTAGGTGGAATGCCTGATGCCGTCAACACTTATCTTGCCACTCACAACATCGTCAAGGTGAGAGAAATTCAAGAATCCATCCGTTCCATGTATGGCGAGGATGCTTCTAAATATGAGCAAGACTGCGGACGAAGTCTTCTTGTACGTCGCATCTTCGATATGGTTCCGTCACAAATGGAAAACAAGAAGAAGCGTATTGTCGCCAAAGATATTCGAGACAAGGCAGGCGACCGTTTCAGCAAATATACCGAAGAGTTTGAATACCTCATTTCTTCGGGAATTACCCTTGACGTACATGCCATCGCCAATCCCAAATATCCACTGAAGGAATCGGTGCAAAAGAACCTACTGAAGCTCTACCTCAATGACGTCGGCATGCTTACCTCCCAACTCTACCACAACAATCTCCGCCCTATCCTACAAGACGAAAAGAGCATTAATCTGGGAGCCGTGTATGAGAATGTGGTGGCACAAGAGCTAAAGGCACACGGACATCAACTTTTCTATTATGACAATCGCAAGAATGGAGAAGTAGATTTTCTTATAGACGATTATTCATCATTGACAATCTTGCCAATCGAAGTGAAATCGGGCAAGGACTACACTGTACACAGTGCCTTGAACAAGATGCTCTCCATACCCGACTACAATGTGATTTCAGGAGTGGTCGTTTCGAATGAGCGACAAGTTAAACAAAAAGGGAAAGTGCTTTACATGCCTGTCTATTATGTGATGTTCATAGATGCGACAGGGACAGACAATGAAGACATCTACTTTTAAGAAATTATAGTTGCGAAACAGATTGTCAACATCCAAGATTACGAATCTCCTTGTGGGGAACTCATCTTGGCATCCATAGACGATGAGGCATCAAGGCAAAAATATTGCTTTTGGAGATAGATAAGAAAAACGGCTTGACCGTGGCAAACTGCTGCCATGGTCAAGCCGTTTCTCTTACCCCCCATGCCATTAGCAATGCCATGCCGTGGAGAGCGGTGCCGGTGTTATTATTTAGCCGACGGTGTGAACCTGTATGTCACGGTGTATTTGCCCACAGGGCACCTGTACTGGTCGAGCACGGAGTCGCCACCGCAACTGTGGTTGCCTATGCCGCGCTGCCAATAGTCGAAGTGGGCGAACACCTGCGGTTTGCTCACGAGGTCGTAAGGATGCTTGCCTCCGTAGAAGACATCATAGTTGAACTGCTCGTCGTCGACGTGCGACAGGGAGAATGACGCCAGCTTGTCGGTCTCCACTGAGAGCTTCGTGGTGCCGTTGTCGAGCGACAGGAAGCGCAGTCCCTGGCGGTCGCCCATGGTCTGCGGCGCGCTCTGTTGTTCGAACATCTTGCCAACAGTGGTGGTGTAGTATCCGAGCAACGAACCGCGCTGACGGTCAACGAAGTTGCTCTCGGGGCCCTTGGCGTAGTATTCCACGTTCTCGAAGCCTTCGGCAAACTGCATCATGATGCCCATGCGGCGAGTGTCTGCCGACGAGTTGCTGTAGGTGACGCGCATGTCGACGGTGCCGTCGGGATAGACCGTGTAGTCGATGACATGGGTGTCGTTGCCGCCGGAGACAGTTGTCTGTACCTCCACGTTCTTGCCCACCTTATGCGGAGCCTTGGAGAGCAGCTTCTTGCCGCCGATAAAGCCTTCCTGCTTGTTCTCGTTCTCGGCAACGCCTCCTGTGGCGCCGAGGCTGACGTTGTCGTTGGCTATGCGGCGGAAAGCGTTGAAGTCGGGACCTGCACCCGGCTCCACGAGTTTAGTGCCACGGTATGTCCACTCGCCAATGGTGCCGTTGTCGTTGAACGCGATGGTGAAATTGTCGCCAGTGATGGTGTTGCCCTTCACCTTTACCTTTCCCTTCGGCGACAGTGGGGCGAGCGTGGTGTTGCGGCTTTGAATGAACTTAGGATCAGCCACAGACGGACATTCGCCACTGCCGTCGGCGGAGAGAGCGAACTGCTGCTCTGCCACGTTATAGTTCTTCTCAGCCCATGTGGTGGCATTCTTCAGCGCCAAGCTGAACGTGATGACGTATTCGTGAGCGTCGTCCACGGCTGTCGTGTAAGGAATGTCTATCGTCGCGGTGAGGCCAGGCTGTGTGGATGGCACAGCCACCAATGAGGTCTCCACTGCCTTTCCGTCCTTGAGCACCGTATAGCGCAGGGCAAGGATGTCGGCAAGGTTGGTGAAGGCGTATTTGTTTTTCAACGTGAGCTTCTTGCCCGCGAAAGACACGAAGTCGACGTTGCGGTAGACGTATTTCACCTCGGTGAGCTTCGGAGTCCACTCGCGGCCCGGCGTGATGATGCCGTTGCTCATGAAGTCGCCCTGGAAACCCATGATGCCCTTGTTGAGCTTGGTATAGTCGTAGCCCGAGGTGTAGTAGTGCAGGCCCGTCTTCGCATCGGTGAGAGGCTGCTTGTTTTTGATGCGACGTGTGTCGTAAATGCCCTGGTCAACCCAGTCCCAGATGCATGCGCCGACGATAGACTTGCTGCTTTCTATGATGTCCCAGTACTCTTGCAGGTTTCCTACAGCCTGTCCCATGGCGTGTGCATATTCGCAGATGAAGTAAGGCTTGCCGTTGAGACCGTCCTTAAGACTTTCCACAACCTTTATCTTAGGATACATATTGCTGCCGAAGTCGGAGTATTTCTCGCCATGGTGGTAGCCTTCGTAGTGCACAAGGGCGTCGCGGCCCGGCAGAAGTTTCTTCACGCAATCGTAAGTGGCCTGGAAGTTCACACCTCCGCCACTCTCGTTGCCCAGCGACCAGAAGACGATGCTCGGGTGATTGCGGTCGCGCAGCACCATGCGCTCGGTGCGGTCAACGTAAGCCGCCTCCCATGTGGAGTCGTTGGACAGACCCTGATTGTTGTGACACTCCACGTCGGCCTCGTCCATGCAGTAGAGTCCATAGTAGTCGAACATGGCATACATCTTCGGTTGGCGCGGATAGTGGCTTGTGCGCACGGTGTTGACATTGGCCTGCTTCATCAAAGTAACGTCGCGCAACATGGTGGGCACGTCGATGGCATGACCGAAGAGAGGATGGATGTCTTGAGTGTTGACACCCTTGAAGAATATGCGTTTGCCATTGACGAGCATCTGCTTGTCCTCATTGATGCGCACGTCGCGGAAACCGTATTTCGTGGAGAACACCATCTCCTCGCCACCAGCGTTCATCTGCTTCACGATGACCGTGTAGAGGTAAGGATTCTCGCTGCTCCATGGGGTAAGTTTTGCTATGTGGCCCATGTCTACGGTGATGTCCTTCTTCTTTGTCTTCTTGTCGAGGGTGACAGCCGCCGTCTGCGTGGCAACGGTCTTGCCCTCGCTGTCTACGAGCGTCACCTCTATCTGCTTGCTGGTCTTTTCGCCCGTTGCATTGTCGAGGGTGAGGTTCACCTGCATTGATCCGCTCGTGTAGCCGTTGTCGAGCGTCGACGTGATGTAATGGTCGGAGACGTAGGTCTTTGGCGTTGCCACGAGATACACGTCACGGTGGATGCCAGCCAGGTGCCACATGTCCTGTCCCTCAAGATATGAACCGTCGCTCCAGCGGTAAACGCGCACAGAAAGGTTGTTATCGCCTGTGCGCAGATAAGGTGTGGCATCAAACTCGGCATCGGTGTTGGCACCCTGCGAGTAGCCCACGTACTTGCCGTTTATCCATACCACGATGGCGCTGCATGCACCGTCGAAATGCAGGGTAACGCGTTTTTTGTCCCACCCCTCAGGCAGAGCGAAGGTGCGGCGGTAGGAGCCCAATGGGTTGGCGTCGAAGTTGTCGGGGATGGCAGTGATATACGGAGGATTGTTCTTGAATGGATAACCCACATTATTATATACAGGCACGTCATAGCCCGCCATTTCCCAGTTGAGCGGCACTGTGATATTGTCCCAACCGCTCACATTGGCGTTGTCGGCATAAAACTCCTCTTCGGGTTTGCCTTTCTTCCAGTCGCTTGTGTACTTGAACTTCCACGTGCCGTTGAGCGACACGTAGTCGGCCTTCTTTGGAGTCAGCCATGGCAGCGAATAGCATTCGTCGCTCTGCATCGAGGCTGTGGTGGAGTATGGGATGAAAGTGGCGTGGGCACTCAGCTTGTTGTCTTCAAACTTGTGCTGGTCTTCAACCCACGAGTCGGAGAAGGTGTTGCCCGCCGTCGCGGTGCGCGTGGTGGCGTTGAGTTTCGTCACGGCTTTGGCTTGACGTGCCTGCCGTGCGGCTTTCGCCTTGGCAGCCGTGCCTTGTGCCTGCACCGCGAAGGGCGCAAGAAGCATGCAGATGCTGAGAAAGTGGTACTTGTTCATATGTAGCGATATAGGTTTGGTTTGCCATGCACGTTGCCTTTGGAGCATTGAAGGCAATTCTGTTTGCAAATTTACATAAAAAAGAGGGCAACATATTGTTTTTTTGCATACTTTTGTAAGTGGAATATTAAAAAAAATGAGCGCATGAAGCATGCCGGGGCTGCCACAGAGCTTGCCAACCGACCAAGACGCTCATAAAAAAGAACCAAACCGGAAGAGACCTTCCAGAATGGTTCCAAATATATAAAAAATAATGATGAGAAAGAAGTCTAGAGAAATGGATGAGCAGTGGGCCTTGGAAGTGATGCGCCGCGCTCCGTATATAACCGTGAGTTTCACTGATGCCGAGGGCAAGGCATACGGCTTGCCCCTTTCGCTGGCATCCGACGATGACAAGCATTGGTATTTCCACTGCGCGCTGGAGGGCAAGAAGCTGGATGCCATAAAGACGCACCCTGAGGTGTTTCTCTCCGCCGTGACGCGATGCACCCCTACCGTGGGGCCGAAGGACGGCGACTTTACGATTCAATACAAATCAGCCACCGCCGCAGGGACAGCGGAACTGGTGGAAGACGATGAGGAAAAGATCCATGGTCTTCGCCTGATTTGCGAGCGTTTCCTGCCCACCCACATGGATGCCTTCGACAGCAGCATAGCCCGGTCGCTCGGGCGGACGGCGGTGATCAGAATCACATTGACTGAGCCTCCCGTGGGAAAGCGCAAGCAATATGACAAGAACGGCGAGGAAATGAAATACGGAAGGATGGAATAAACCTGTCAATAAAAAATAGAAACGACATGAACAGACAACTCGCACGGCTGATGCAGGCAATGGTCAGCTACGACAGTGGCGACGTGCCACGGATACAGCATTTTGTGAAAGTGCACGACTTCGCCGCGACCATCGGCGCGTCAGAGAACCTGGACGAAGAAACGCAATTCGTCCTTGAGGCGGCTGCCATCCTCCACGACATCGGCATCCACCCGGCTGAAGCCAAGTATGGCAACTGCAACGGCAAGGCGCAGGAAGAACTGGGACCCGGGGAGGCTCGCAAACTATTGCAGGAAGTGGGTGGCTTCACAGAAGCGCAAACAGAGCGCGTCTGCTGGCTCATCGGGCATCATCACACCTACAGCAACGTGACCTCAGCCGACCACCGCATACTCCTTGAGGCCGACTTCCTCGTGAATTCCTTCGAAGACAATATCTCGCCCGACGGCATCGTCAGGTTCCGGGAAAAAGTGTTCCGCTCTGCCCTTGCCATCGACATGCTGAACAAGATGTGGGGCATCTTATAGACAAAGCCCCACACCCACAAGCAGGTTTGCACATGGGTGTGGGGCAAGTTTATTCTCGTTTTTTATCATTTGACGTTCAAAGTCTTCACATATGGATTGCTGTTGGTGAAGCGGTGCCATGTCTCCACGGATGTCTTGCCGTTGGGATTGCCATACTTTGCGAAATTTGTCCAGTAGTCCATCATCTCGTCAGACAGACGGTAGTCTGCCTCGTTGAAGGGACGCCAGCTGCGGTTTAATGTGTGGAACATATACCATAGCTCCGACGAGTGGAAAGCGGCGTCATCATAACGGTTTCGTAATAATTATGTAACTTTGCAACTACGGAAACGAATGCTGGCCAATCAGCATGAAGCAATTATGAAAACAAAAGGAATAAACAGCATGGCAAATTTAAGACACGTTAGGAGGGGGGGTAAATATAACTCCCTGTTACACAATCGTTTAAACAAGGCGAGTTTATTTTTCCACAAGAATTTCAGATTTCGGCTCGGCCTTTTGGCAACACTTCTTGTTGTCATGTACTACCCTTTATTATTCATCAACGACGGTTGGGGACTTGCATACATCCTGTATGTTGTGGCAGCACAGTTTTTCATTGCCTGCACATTTGCCTTCTTCGCTTCGTTTATAACCAATGAGACGGCGTACAAGATTTTTTCATCCATCATCTTGGTTTGTATCTGCACCCACAGTCTGCTTTCGGCAACATGTCTGATATCTACCCATGCCCCACTCAGTGACGACATCATAGCAGCCATCCTTGCCACGAATGCAAACGAAACCAGCGAGTTTGTATCTTCTTACGTTGACACAAAGGTCATTTTGTCATGGATCGGCATGGCGGCAGCGTTGGTTCTAACCAGGGCAATAAAGAGAAAGACAAGGATAGAGAAAGCCAGAAAGGCTTTATGCATCGCAACCACCGCAATGTTCGCAGCAAGCGCATGCCTCACCTTCCACAACAAGGCGGTAATGCAGGAAACAGCAATAGGCTTTGCGGCGTCAACAGTAGAGTTTTCAAAGATGTCACGGATAAAAGTGAAACGGTCGCACCCGAAGTTGACCGTAAAGCACGAAGGGCAGCCACCGCTTATAATATGGATTATAGGCGAAGCCTTGACCAATCACCACTGTTCTATCTACGGTTATAGCAAGAATACCAATCCATTGCTTCAGAAGAAAGTGGACAACGGGGATGTTCTGCTCTTCAGAAACGTGAAGTCGGCTGGCACCGGTACGCTGGAAAGCTTTCAACTCATGATGAGCACCTATGAAAAAGCACAAGGAAACAAGGTGAAATGGAACGAATGCACCATGCTGCCCGATGTGGCACGGGCTGCCGGTTATCACACGGCGTGGCTTTCCAACCAAAGCAAGAAGGGTCTTTACGACAATGTGGTGGGCCAATATTCAGAACTTTGCGACACCAACATTTTCATAGGCAACAGGTATGCCGGGTTGCAACGTCTAAACCACGACGGAGAACTATTGCCTGTTCTAAGGTCCATGCTGAAGCACTCTGCCAACAGGGAACTTTGCATAGTGCACCTTATGGGTTGCCACCAAAAATTCGAGTGCCGTTATCCGAAAAGCTTCGCCCGCTTTTCGGAAAAAGACTATCCCGAACGGTCAATCAGCCAGCGCAGCAAGGTTGCCGCATACGACAACGCCGTGGCTTACAACGATTTCGTGGTCAATGCAATGTTCGACATGGTGAAACAACGCGATGCCATTGTCATTTACGCACCAGACCATGGGCTCGACATATATGAAAGCCGCCCCGACTATGCCGGACACGCGAAGACAAACAATCCGATTGGACTGAAAGCGGCTCACGACATTCCCTTTCTGGTATTCATTACAGAACCGTTCCGCAGACTGCATCCCGACATTACCGCAAGGTTGCAACGCAACACCGATACGGAGTTCGACACGGAAAACATGATTTACTTGTTGATGGACATTATGCAATGCGACATTGTCAACGGGAAAACAAATACGAAATCGCTTGCACGAGGTCACGACAAGGCATGAAAAAAGGAGGCGGCGTCTGATTTTGACACACCCTCCTATAATCAGTCATCCCTACTCTACAGGCAAGGGTGTTCATCGTGAGGTGAAATCTATAAGAAGGCAGTGCTACCTCTGCGCCCTATAGTCGCGCGGCGAGACACCAAGCTCGCGCCTCACGTACTTGCCGAAGAACGAGAGGTTGTCGAATCCCGTGTCGGCGGCAATCTCCTTGATGCTCTTGTCCGACGAGGCGAGCATGTTGCGGATGTAGTTCAGGGTGACGTTGTTTATCAGTTCGGAGGCCGTCTTGCCAGTTTGCTTCTTGCAGACGGCCGAGAGATACTTGGGCGTGATGCATAGCTTGTCGGCATAGTAGCCCACCTCGCGACGGCGCGGTGACTCTGCGGAGACCAACGATACGAAGCGCTTGAAGAGCACTTCCGCCGAAGTACAATCGTGGCAAGACACTTGCTGGTTGAGCATCGGGGCGATGTTGTCGTAGAACTCAAACACAAACGACTGCAACAGCAGCTTGAGTATTTGGTCGTGGTGGGGCAAGTGGGTTTCGGCAAGCTTGTGCTTCAGAAACTCATAGTCTGCCAGGAAGTGTTCCGCCTCGTTGTCTTCGAGATGCAACAACGGGTTCTCGCTTATGATGAGTCCAGCTTCCCAAATGTTGCCGCCTATGATGAATATGCTCTCGAAATAGGCAGGCGACATGAGCATGCCTCGGCATTTGAAGTCGCAGCTCACCATGGCGTTCTGTATGAACTGGTTGGGATGCGCCAGCACCATGTCGTTTTTTCCCACATTATATTCCGTACCCTCTATCATGCACGAAGCCTTTCCCCCAAGACACAATATAACCACATAAGCCTCAGCGTGAACATTCTCTGCCGGCAAGTCTACAAGTTCATCGAACACGGCGATGTCCTTGTCGGTGAGTTGCTCCAGGCGCAGCCGGCATTCCTCCTCGGTAATGCCGCCGCGTCCAACCTCAAACAACATCTTTTCCTTTGAAAAGACACCTTCGTCTATTATCTTCTTCTCCTGCGTTTCCATATTTGGCATATTACTACGTCGTTGTCTGTTCAGGTGCAAATTTATCAATATCCGCCGAATTATGCTGTGTTACCTATTTCCTTTTTATGTTCCAAACTTCGTCAATCCGCCTTGTCGTAGAATTATCGGACACTTTACAAGACATGATATGTCCGATAAATCCACACAAAAGCAGTTGTTTTGCACCCGAATTTAGGAAAACACGAACACATACAAAACATACGACATGAGAAATATGAAGAAGAGAGAAGTCATGACGGGCGGCAAGCTGCTTGCCCCAGTGCTCACGTTTGCGGCCTTCGCGCTGGTATCGTTGTCCCTCGCGGCCTGTGGCAAGAAGCAGGAGACGCAGACGGCCGTGGAGACGGTGACGGTGAAGGAGATGACCGTGGGGACGGACAGTCCCTTGATGGCATCGGGTTATGGATATTCGGGAACGGTGGAGGAGGAGAACGGCGCCTCGTTGAGCTTTACCACGGGCGGCACCATCCTGCAACTCAAGGTGAAAGTGGGTGACCGTGTGCGCCGGGGACAACTCATCGCCACGGTAGACCCCACACAGGTGAGAAACAGTTATGACATGGCGCACAGTACGAGACTGCAGGCAGAGGACGCATTCAAGCGCATGAAGCAACTCCATGACAAGGGAAGCCTGGCAGAAATCAAATGGGTGGAGACGCAGAGCCAACTCCAACAGGCGATTTCCGCTGAGGCCATCGCCAAGAAGAGTCTCGCCGACTGCTCGCTTCATGCTCCCTTCGATGGTGTGATTTCCGAGAAATATGCCGATGTGGGACAGAACGCTGCGCCCGGTGTGCCCATCGTGAAACTCGTCACCACGAAGATGCTGAACGTGAAGATTTCCGTGCCAGAGAGCGAGATGGCGAACATTCACATCCGCCAGCGTGCAAACATCGCCGTGCAGGCACTCGACGGCAAGCAATATGCAGGAACGGTGATAGAGAAAGGTGTCATCGCAGACCCTGTGTCGCGCTCCTATAGCGTGAAGATTAGGGTGGAGGGAACGGACAACGCCCTCTTGCCGGGCATGGTGTCGCAGGTGAGCCTCGGCAAGGTTTCCAATCCTGTTAGACAGGAAGAAACTTCTACAACGCCCATCGTCATCCCCGCCCATCTCGTGCAGCTTGCCGATGACAACTCCAACTTCGTATGGGTGGATGAGAATGGCAAGGCGGTGCGCCGCGCCATCGTCTGCGGTGATTACCAGAGCAACGGCGTGATCATCGTGAGCGGACTGAAAAGCGGTGACAAGGTCATCGTGGAAGGACAGCAGAAAGTAAGTAACGGAACTAAAGTGAAGAGTGAAGAACGAAGAGTGAAGAATTCAAGTGCTTTGCTTGGCAATTGATAGAAACAATGAACAAGAAACGAAACATAGTGGAATGGGCGATGCACTACCGCCAGATCGTCATCGTAGTGGTGTGCTGCCTCATGGCTTTCGGCATTTATAGTCTGCCGAACATGCGCAAGAACGAATTTCCCGACTTCACCATCCGACAGGGCATCGTGGTGGCTGTGGCTCCCGGCAACACTGCCGAGGAGATGGAGCAGCAGGTGACCAAGCCCTTGGAGAACTACATTTTTTCCTATAAGGAAGTGAAGAAGGAAAAGACCTACTCCATGAGCCGCGACGGAATCGTATATATACAGGTGCAGCTCAACGACGAACTGAACAACAAGGACGAGTTTTGGTCGAAGTTCAAGCACGGCGTGCAGAGCTTCAAGAGCGAACTGCCGCAGAACGTGATGGCGGTGGTGGTGCAGGACGACTTCGGCGACACCTCCTCGCTCCTCATCACCATGGAGAGCGAGGACAAGACCTATCGCGAACTGAGCGAGTACATGGACAAGCTGCAGGACCGACTGCGCAGCATCAAGAGCGTAGGCCGAATGACCGTGAGCGGTATGCAGCAGGAACAAAT
>CAVAGT010000093.1:0-11336 GCA_963588155.1 Lachnospiraceae bacterium
GGACAGGCACCGTCTCGCGTCGAACCGCGTGATGTCGCCATAGCCTTCCACATGCTTTGTGGGCAGACTGACGGCATGGGTGGGACAAGCGTCCACGCAACGGTGGCACGTGCCACAACGGTTGGGCTTGGGCTCGTCGGGCGGAAGGTCAACGTTGACAAACAACTCGCCGAGGAAAAACTCACTGCCGGCATGGGGGATTATGAGCTGTTGGTTCTTGCCTATCCATCCCAATCCGGCTTGCACTGCCCAATAGCGCTCCAGCACGGGGGCGGTGTCAACAAAAGCACGATAGTCGACAATGCCCACGTTGGCAGCGAGCTGGCGCAATTTCTGCTTCACGATGTCGTGATAGTCGAGTCCCAAGGCGTAGTCGGCAATCTGCGGCTCACCCTCGGGCAACCTATGGGCTGGAAAATAATTGAGGGCTACCACGACAATGGTTTTCACCCCGGGCACGAGCAGGCGTGGGTCGAACCGCTTGTCGAGATTGTTGTTGAGATATGCCATGTCGGCGTTGCCGCCATCGGCTAGCCACGCAAGATAATGTCGCCTCATGGCATCTGTCACGGGAGCGGCCTTCGCAAATCCACAAACGAAAAAGCCGAGGCTTAATGCTTCGGCTTTTATTTTGTCTTTCAATGATCCTTCCTTGTTTGTCATATTGAGTCGTGAATGGTAACCCATTAAACAACGTCTATTCAAACGTCTTGAACTCGTAGCCTTGCTCCTTGAGCCATGCCAAGCTCTCCGGCAGGGCCGTACGCAACTTGTCTATGGCCTTCAACGAGTCGTGGAACGTGATGATTGAACCGTTGCGTGCATATCGTTTCACGTTGTTGACCACGTCTTGCGGAGTCATCCACTTGGAGTAATCGCGCGTCACGAGATCCCACATTATTATCTTATAGTAGCGGTTCACCCACCAATACACGTCCGACTTCATCCACCCGTGGGGTGGTCTGAAGAGATGTGCCTTTATCAGCTCGTTGGCCATTGCCACGTCTTGACCGTAGGTTATGGCCATGTGCTTCAAGCTGCCGAGATGGTGAAAGGTGTGGTTTCCCACTTGGTGACCTTCCTCCACTATGCGGTTGTAGAGGTCGTGATACCTCAGCACGTTCTCCCCCACCATGAAGAAGGTGGCCTTAGCGTCATATTTCTTCAAGGTGTCGAGGATAAACGGAGTCGACTCGGGTATGGGGCCGTCGTCGAAGGTTAGGTAAACGGAGTGGTCGTGCCGGTCCATCCGCCATACGGCCTTTGGGTAAATCCAGCGCAACCACTTCGATGGTTGTTCAATGAACATCGTTTGCCAGTGTTATTACTGCAACGTGCCGCCCTGAGCCATGTAGCGCGAGTAGAGGCGCTGCATCGTAGCCTGCTGCTGCTTGGCGAGCTTGGCATCGAAGGTAGCGGTCGTCTCGGCGGTCTGGTTCATGATAGACAACTGCGTAAGCACGTCGCGAGCCGACTGCTGGAAGCGAATGCCCTTGAGACTGAGATAATAGTTGACATATTGCTCAGCCACCTCAAACACCTTCTTGTCGTACTTCGTGGCGTTGGCCTTGTCGCCAACGAGGGCGTAGGCCCTGGCGAGGTCGGCACCGCCCGACATATAGTTTATCGGCACGTTATACTCAGGTATCTCCTTCATTGCCTTGGCGAGAACCTTCTTGGCGAGATCTTTCCTGCCGTCGGCTATGAGACGCAAGGCGAGCGTGGCGAAGAGGCGGCGATGGGTGTAGCACATCCTCATCACGGTCTCGTCGATATACAGTCCCGGCTGCGACAAGCCACCATAGCGGAAACGCTCCATCATGTTATGATAGGTGGTCATGCTGTCGAAGTTCTTCGCTCCAGGCTTGTTGGTGGTGAACGGCGTGATGCGGTTGGCAAGGCCTTCCTGCACGAAGTTGTCGCCGAGGTTCATGAAGTTGTCCTCACCCACGGTTATTGCCACGTAGAGCGGACGTGTCCAGTTGCACTGCGAAATCATCTCAAGCATCATGAGGTCATTCTTGTAGAGGGCGTTCTTGCCCTTGAGCGAGATGACCATGCGGTCGGGGATGGTGTCTGATGCCATCATCATGCCGCTGCGACGCACCGCGTCCTTGTCGATGGTTACGAAAACGGTGTCGGTCGGAATCACGTGGAAGTCGCGGTTCTTTGAGCGCACCCAGTACTTGAGTATGTTCTTGAGCTCAAATGGATCGTTGCCGAACTGAGCCTTTGCCTGTGCCGGATCCTGATCGTAGAACTGCTTTATCTGGTCTTTCAGCGATGGCTGCACCTCTATATACTCGTTTGTGCCTGAGCAGTAGTCGAGCCTCGGCCATGTGATTGGCACAGCCGGCGAATTGTATGCCGGGCGCTTCATCTGGTCGATATACCAGTCGGTTTGCAGGTAAGAGAGGTTGCATACGCGCGCATCGGTCCTCACGCCCTCGGTCTCCTGGTTGTACCAAAGAGGGAAGGTGTCGTTGTCGCCATTGGTGAAGACTATTGGGTTGCCCTTGTCTTGCAGCGACATGAGGTAGTTGCTTCCGAAGTCGCGACATGTGTATCTTCCTGAGCGGTCGTGGTCGTCCCATGTCTGCGACACCATCTGCAGAGGCACGAGCAGGCAGAGCACGCCGATGACGGCGGCGAGTGCCACGCGGTTCACCTTCAGGCGCTGGCCAAGCAGTTCGTAGAGAGCCGCCACGCCCATGCCGCACCAGATGGCGAAAGCATAGAACGAGCCCGCGTAAGCATAGTCGCGCTCACGAGGCTGCACCGGCGTTTGGTTGAGGTATACCACGATGGCGAGACCTGTCATGAAGAAGAGGAAGAACACCACCCAGAACTGGCGTATGCCGCGACGACCGCGGAACGCTTGCCAGAAGAGACCGACAAGACCAAGGATGAGGGGCAGGCAATAGAAGGCGTTGTGGCCCTTGTTGCCGCCAGGATTGGTCACGGGGTCATAGGCTTGCAGATCCTTTGGCAGTTTCGACTGGTCGCCAAGGCGCGCGTTGTCGATAAACGGTATGCCGGTGATCCAGTTGCCATGCTCCAGCTCGCCGTTGCCCTGAATGTCGTTCTGGCGACCGGCGAAGTTCCACATGAAGTAGCGCCAGTACATGAAGTTGCACTGGTAAGAGAGGAAGAACTGGATGTTGTCTATCTGCGAAGGCACCTTCACGGACATCTGCTCACCGCAGCGGTCGTAAGACACCTCGGTGCCGTCGACACCGCCCATCCACGACTCGTAGTCCTGTGTGTGGCCGGAGTCGTACATGCGCGGGAATATCATGTTCTGCGCGTAAACATACTTGTCCTTGTGGGTCACCACGAAGTAAGAGTCCTTCTCGTCTTTCGACGACTTCTCCTTACGGCTGTAGACGGGCGCGCCCGATTTCATCACGGGTCTGCACATGTCGCCGTCTTGCTTCAACGCCACCTGTGAGGTGTAAGCCTGTCCGTAGAGCAACGGGCGGTCGCCATACTGGTCGCGGCTGAGATAGGATCCGAGGGTGAAGATGTCCTCTGGCGAGTTCTGGTCCATAGGCGGGTTTGCCACGGAACGGATCACGATGACTGCGTAAGACGAGTAGCCAATCATCAGCATGAGCATGCAGAGCAAGGCGGTGTTCTTGAAACGTGAGGTCACGAGACGCACCGGCTTCTTCTCTACCATCTTCTTGCGGTTGAGCAGGAAGGCGGCAATGGCGAGCACTATCACGCCAATGATGAACGCCGACCAGCCATAGCCATAGAAAGGTATGCCGATGAGGGCGAAAGAGAGCAGGAACGAGATGTTCTCGCGCTTGATGCTGCGCGCCACGAAGCTCTCGTAGATGGCCCAGATGGTGCAGCCCACGAGACAGGCTATATATATAATGAGACCTGTGTTGAACGGCAAACCGAGCGTGTTGACGAAGAACAGCTCAAACCAGCCGCCTACGGTCACGATGCCTGGCACCACGCCATAGAGCACGGCGGCGAGGATGACGAAGCTGATGCCCAAAGCTATGAGCGAGCCTTTCACCTCCACGTTGGGGAACCGCTTGTAGCAATAGACCAGCACGATGGCGGGGAGACACAAGAGGTTGAGCAGGTGGACGCCGATGGAGAGACCGGTCATATAGAATATCAGCACGAGCCAACGGTCGGAGTGAGGCTCGTCGGCATGGTCTTCCCACTTCAGGATGAGCCAGAACACCACGGCGGTGAACGCCGATGAATAGGCATACACCTCGCCCTCCACGGCTGAGAACCAGAACGTGTCAGACCATGTGTAGATGAGCGCGCCCACCATGCCCGATGCTTCGATGGCAATGGTCTTCGCGAGGCTCATCTCGCTCCAGTCTTTCACTAAGAGCTTGCGCACGAGGTGCGTGATAGTCCAGAAGAGGAAGAGGATGGTCGTGGCTGAAAGCAGCGCCGACATGGTGTTCACCATTCGAGCCACCTGCGACGGGTCGCTGGCGAACTGGGAGAACAGGTTGGCGGTGAGCATGAAGAAGGGTGCCCCTGGCGGGTGACCTATCTCCAGTTTGTAGCCTGTTGTGATAAACTCAGGACAGTCCCAAAACGAGGCTGTCGGCTCAATGGTAGACACGTAGGTGAAGGCGGCAATCACGAATGCCACCCAGCCAAGGACAGTGTCCACTAAACGGTATTGTTTCATCTTTACCTTATAAAAACTGTTGAGTTATTGCAATAATTCCGCACAAAGTTACTTAAATTATCACAGTTGGCAAATATAATGCCCTTCAAATTGCCCCCTTGCTTTTTTTTTAAACAAAAATTAATGTTGGTGGAAGGGTTGGCGGAAAAAAGCATTAACTTTGCTTTATATAAGAAGAAAGAAGTATGAGAACACTATACGCACTGGTCGTGGCGCTTGCCTTTATGAGCTGCGCCGCCAGAAACAATGGCACGAAAGGCACCGACGCCTCGCTCGATTGGTCGAACAAGAGCCTATGGTTTGAGGGGCAGAAACGCCTTGCCGCCGTCGACGACAATCTGCCCGACGTATTCTACCTGTTGCCCACGTGTGTGGTCGACTGGACCGACACGGCTGGAGTAAAGCACCACAATGCCGACCCTTCAAACTCCAATCATCGCGAGGCGTGGCGACTGTCGGCAGAACTTGCCGACACGATATTCGCCACACGCGCCAACTTGTTCTTGCCCTATTACCGCCAAGCCACGTTCAACGCCCTTGAAGGCGACGTGGCTGAGAAGGCAAGCAGAATGGCGGTGGGCGACGTGCTGGATGCCTTCGACTATTATCTCAAGCACTACAACCAAGGCCGCAAGTTCGTGCTTGCCGGATACAGCCAAGGCGGACACATGGTGAAAGAGGTGCTGAAGCATATCGACGACGACACTTACAAGCGCCTCATAGCGGCATACGTGGTTGGCTATGGGGTGACTGCCAGCGACACCATGACGCAGGCGGGCCACCGCACGTCGCACATAAAGCTTGCCACCGACTCCGCGTCGCGTGGCGTGACGGTCAATTTCAACAGCGTCAGTTCGGCAGACGCCATGTGCCCATTGCTCTGCGACGGCAACATAGGGTGCATAAACCCCGTGTCGTGGACTACCGACAGCACGGCGGCGACGCTCGTCAAGGCTGGGGCCAAGCCCAAGCCCGACGACACTCGCTTCCCTTATGGCACGGCTGCCACGCCACGCGACAACGCCACAGCTGTCACGGTGAGCGTCGACACGGCCCACAAGGTGCTGACAGTGAAGGGCATCGATGCCAAGCGCTATGCCTTTGACGGACTGAAAGACTTCTTCCCCGTGGGCAACCTGCACCTGCAGGAACTGTTCTTCTATGGCGACTGCCTGCGCCACAACGTCTTGTTGCGCAGCGGAATGAAATGAAAAAACCGGAAACAATATGAAAACGAGAATCTCAGCTATCCTTGTCGGCACGTTCCTCACCTGTGCCCTTGCCGCGTCGGCGCAGAGCTCGCCGTCGGCAAAACTTGACCCGAAAGCCTACGCACCCTTCGAGCTCGGCGAACTGAAGCCGGAGGGGTGGCTCAAGGAGTGGGCGCAACGCGCCGCCGAGGGCATGACAAAGACCATGGGCATAAACTACACCGAGTTTGCCAAGGGCTGGGCATCGGCCGACGAGCCCGGTTGGTGGCACTATGAGCAAACCGGATATTACACCGACGGCTTCGTGCGCCTGGCATATCTTCTCGACGACGAATATCTCATGAAGCGCAGCCGCACCGTGATGG
Organism: Lachnospiraceae bacterium; assembly: GCA_963588155.1. GTDB lineage: Bacteria > Bacteroidota > Bacteroidia > Bacteroidales > Bacteroidaceae > Prevotella. The sequence continues at coordinate 6,252 of CAVAGT010000093.1, forward strand.
ATGCCGTCGTGGCACGCCAGAAGCCCAACGGATATATAATGTCTACCAACAAGGACTATACGGAGACATGGGGCAAGGTCAATGCCGACCACGGACTCTACTGGAGCGAGGCGGTGTTCTGCCGCTCTGCCCTCGCCTACTACAGTGCCACAAGGGATCAGCGCGTGCTTGAGATGCTGAAGAAGGTATATGCCAACTTCCCCTTGTTCTCTTTCGACAAGAACCGCGCCGAGCCTTTCAGCGGCACCGACCTCGACACCGAGCGCCGCATAGTGGGCGTGGAAAACATGTTCGAGCTCTCGCGCATCACTGGCGACATGAGCTTTGCCAACCGCGCCTTGCAGGTGCTCGGCAACTACGACGCCGCCTTCGTAGACACGTGGGCGCGCAAAAAGGAATTCATGCGCACGGCTATATGCCACGGCGTGAGCTGGAACGAGGCATCAAAACTGCCTGCCATAGGCTACATCTACAACGGCAACCCGGAATATCTCGCCGCGTCGGTAAACAACTATGAGTTTCTGCAAGCCAACTCCATGCTGCCCACGGGTGTCAACTCGTCCAACGAGCACCTGCACGGCATAGGGGCGTTCGAGGCTGCCGAGAGCTGCGACATAAGCGACTTCATGTGGTCCAACATCTGGCTGGCACGCGCCACGGGCGACGCCCGCTACGGCGACCGCATAGAGCAGGATGCCTTCAACGCACTGCCGGGAGCCGTCAACTCCACGTTCTCGCAGTGTGTCTACACGCAAGCGCCCAACCGCATACCGGGATTCCACTTGCGCATACGCGACGACGGCTCCTACTACAAGGAGATGCACTGGCCCACTTGCTGCCCTGCCAACATCAACCGCGCCTTGCCAAACTACATAATGAACATGGCCATGATCAACGGCGAGGGCGACATAATGTGGCTCACCTATGGCCCAGCACGCCTCCTGACACGCAAGGGGACCTACGACATAGTTTGCGAAACGGAGTATCCTTTCAACGACGTGCTCACGTTCACGCTGAACTCCATACCACGGAAACAGGTGCTGCGCATGCGCGTGCCAGGATGGTGCGCCAACCCGTCGGTCACAATCAACGGCAAGGCGGTGAAATGCAAGGTCGTCGACCACTTCATAGTGCTCGACAACAAATGGAACGACGGCGACAAGATCCAGCTCACGTTCCCCATGAAGCCCACCTTGGTGAAGGGATGCGAGAAGTTCCCCTACTACAAGGGCAAGAAAGCTCCGTCGTGGGGCATCATGGTGCCTACCAACGGCTACATGAAGCTCGACGGGTTCATCGACCAGGGACGGTGCGCGTGGGTCACCTACGGCCCGTTGCTCTTCGCCGCATCTATGCAGCAGGCCAACCGCGACAACTTCGACATCAACGAGGAGCTGTGGACGGAATACCGCTATGCGCTCACTCCGAAGAGCCTCGACAGCTGCACCGTGAAGACGGCGGCGGTGCGCCACCCGTTCGTGTGGAGCTATACGAGCGCGCCTTTGGCCATAAGCGCCAAGGCAGAGCTGGTAGACTGGAACCCCGACAAGGGCGACCCCGTGATGCCGCTCACCGCGCCCGCCACACTGAAAAAGGATGTAAGCATAAAGCTTATCCCCTACGGATTCCTCGCCTACCGTATGTCGATGTTCCCGCTGGTGGGCGAATAATAGCCGCGAGGCATTGAGGTTGATACCAACAATTATTAAAAACAGAATATGGATTTTTTGAGAAAAGTGTCCGACTTCTTCGGCAGGCACATGTCGGCCATAGTGATATGCATGGCGTTGCTGGCGTTGCTGAAACCCGAGGCTGTGGGGTTCATAAAGACGAGTTATGTAAACACGCTGCTGGGCATAGTGATGTTCGGCATGGGCTTGACGCTGAAGCCTTCCGATTTCCGCGTGGTGTTCAGCCATCCCAAGGACGTGATGATAGGCTTCGCGGCGCAATTCACCATCATGCCGCTGCTGGCTTTCGTGCTGTCGCGTTGTTTCAACCTCTCGCCCGAACTCACCGTGGGCGTGATATTGGTCGGCACTTGCCCCGGCGGCACTTCGTCTAACGTGATGACCTACCTCGCCAAGGGCGACGTGGCCCTGTCGGTGGGCATGACCGCCGTGTCTACGGCACTCGCGCCCGTGGCAACGCCGCTGCTCACATATCTATATGCGGGACAGACGGTGGACGTCAACATGTTGTCGATGTTCATGTCGATAATCCAGGTCGTGATAGTGCCCATCGCCCTCGGGTTTGCCATCAACAAGTTCTTCCCTCGCTTTACCGGCAACGCCGTGGGCATATTGCCACTCGTGTCTACGCTGGCCATCGTGGCGATAGTGGGAGCGGTGGTGAGCGCGAACGCAAGCAAACTCATGACTTGCGGAATGGTGGTGCTCTGCGTGGTGGTCTTGCACAACATCTTGGGCTACGCCCTCGGCTATGCCGCCGGAAAGGTGTTGCGGATGAATGAAAGCAAATGCCGCACGGTGGCAATAGAAGTGGGCATGCAAAACTCAGGCTTGGCAACGTCGCTAGCTACCGTGCATTTCGCCCAATACCCATTGGCTACAATCCCCGGGGCGGTGTTCAGCGTGTGGCACAACGTGTCGGGAGCCATGCTTGCCAACATCTTCCGCCGCAGGTCGGAACGCGATAGCAAACAAGAAAAACTATAATGCTATGAAGAAGACAAGAAACATGATGTGTGTCATGGCCATCGCGGCATTAGCGGTGGCGACATTGACGGGATGCAAGGGAAAAGCCTGCGAGAAGGGTTCTTGCGACGGCACGACAGTCATAAACGGACACGAATATGTTGACCTCCAGCTGCCCAGCGGCGTGCTGTGGGCGAAGACAAACATAGGCGCGGAAACCGAAACCGACTATGGCGGGCTTTACGCATGGGGCGAGACCCTGCCGAAGAGCGATTGCTCACAGGAGGCATACCGCTACGGCTCCGACTTTGACAAGATGACCAAATACACCGCTTCCGACCGCAAGGCCGTTCTGGAGCCTGCCGACGACGCGGCTACCGCCAATTGGGGCGAAGGCTGCCGAATGCCTACCGAGAAGGAATTCAAGGAGCTGGGCGACACCGCCAACTGCACATGGACATGGGTCAAGAAAGCTGTTGCGGAGAAGGACACGATAGCCGGATACGAGGTGAAAAGCGTGCGCAACGGCAATGCCATATTCCTTCCGGCGGCAGGGGCACGCAACGGCAAGCAAACGGTGCTGCAAGGCGACAACGCGGTTTACTGGACAAACACAAGGGATGGAGAAGTGGCTGGCAACGCAGCCTGCCTGTCGTTCTATTTCGCCAACTACAGCTGGTACAAGAACGCACGCTACATTGGAGGCTCGGTAAGGGCGGTGGCAGAGCCGAAGGCCAAAGGCGACAAGTGACGCCCGTTGTTTGAAAGATGGTATGCGTAATCGGCAAAGCCGACATCTTTAAAATCTTTTAAATCCGTGTGAAATAAAATCCGTGTGAAATAAAATATGTGGGAAAACCACCGAAAATATTTATTGATATGAAGAAACTACATTTATTTGCCATGGGCGCAATAGCCGTGGCGTTTAGCGCCACAGGCTGTAAGATGTCATCGCAAAAGCCTGCTTCCGACTCCGACTCGGTGGCAGTAGACACGACTTGTGTGGACAGCGTGAAGCCGCTGACTCTCACCGTCGACAACATTGGCTATCACAAGAAGGCTGGTTCGGGATTTGAATGCACGCTGACGGTAGATTATCCGCGCGGCGACGACAGTCTCGCAGCAGGCGTGAGGCAGTTCATAGCCAGCGAGTTGGCTGCCCACTACATACCGCGCGACATGATCGACGACAAGAAAGAACTGCGCAAGTATCCCCTCTACAAGGACAGCAACGACGACGGCAAGAAGATAATAGACTTCTACGGGGCTGGCACCACGCGCTATCTCACGGAGAGCTGGAAGGAAATGGCAGAAACATTCGACAGCAACGACGAGATCCCCACTTTATACCAGCAGTTGAAGATAAAAAAGAGCGCTGAGACCACGACCTATGTCACCTATAGCATTACCGACGAGAGGAACATGGGCGGAGCCCACGGGTCATACAACTTCTACGATGTGAACATCAGCAAGCTCACGTTCAAGCCAGTCAACATGCTCGATTCCAAGCGTCTCCGTGCCATGCAGCCCATGCTGCGCAAGGGTGCGTTGAGCTACCTGAGAGAGTGTGGGGAGACATCGGCTGTGGATTCCACCCTGAACAGCTACCTCATCTTGCCCGAAGACGGCCTCATCCCCCTGCCCGCGCATGCGCCTTGGCTTGAGAAGGACACGCTGAAATTCGTCTACCAGCAATATGAGATTGCGCCTTATGCCGTTGGACCCGTGAGCTTCAACATCGCGGTCAAGGACATAAGCAAGTTCCTCTCTAAGGATGGCAAGGCATTGCTCGGAAAGTAAGCTGCCTTGACAATATTTCACAGAGACCACACATTCTATGAGGAATGGACGGATGTGATAAATCGCCCACTGGCAGTGGGCGATACATTGTGGAGTTTGAGCAGCAAGGCAATGCCAAGGCGAAATATGGCGACAGCCTTCACACATCGCTTGCCAAGTTGCTGCGCACCAAATTGCGTAAGGGGTTCAGCCGGCCCAGTCTTTACAATATGAGACGGTTTTATCTGATGTATCCAATATTCCAGACAGTGTCTAGAAAATTAAGCTGGTCGCACATCTGCGAGCTTATCACAATAGACGCGTCGCAACTGCCGCATTGCCGCTTGGCGTGCGGTGGGACACCGCACCCACTACACATGAGTCGCACCAAATTGGACAGCCTACTTCTTTTACAAGTTAAACAGTTAGGTAGGGTGTCCAATTTGTTGTACCCAAAAGTGGAAGAGTATGCCGCGCCGAAGCAGTAGTATAAGGAGAACTAACCACAAAAAAAGAGGAACATCAATTGGACAGTCCAACAATTAGGCATGGCACAATTATCAAAAGACAAAACGAAAGAATTATGACCGAAGAAGAACTTAAAGATACTTGCCTTTGTGGGGAAACGACCAAAGTGCAGTTTAAGGAA
>CAVAGT010000094.1:0-11294 GCA_963588155.1 Lachnospiraceae bacterium
GTCCTAGTAAGGGCTCCGCTCCACAGATGCTCATCCTGCCCTACGACTGGCAGTGGCCAGTGGAGCTGACACGCATCACTTTAGCCTATCCCGACTTCGGCACATGGGGTGAGAACTACACCAACAGTTCTTGGGTGACCACCAACAAGGTTGCCGAGAAGCTCATCAGTGGTTTCAGTGATACAGAGATCACGGCAAACGGCCAGAAGATAGTAAGCGCACAGTAATCACTTACGTATATACAACAAAACACGGCTAAGCCCCGTGCAGCGACGCTACATCATGCGTCCTGCACGGGGCTTTTTGCGTTCGGTTAACTGTAGTTTTTGTTTCCGCTTTACATTTTTTACATATATAGGCAACATAAAATACATGTGTTGTACGTTCTGCAGACTGTTTTTTTTCGTACTTTTGTGGCAGAATAATCAGTCTTAAAAACATACCTAAAAGCAATGTCGCAAAATATGGCACATAAAAATTATTTGTTGGGATTCGACGTGGGCAGCAGCAGCGTCAAGGCGTCGCTCGTAGATATAGACAGCGGAGAATGCGCCGCGTCGGCCTTCTATCCTTCCGAGGAGGCTCCTATAAAGGCGGTTAAAGCAGGTTGGGCAGAGCAAGACCCTGAGATGTGGTGGACCAACGCCAAGTTGGCTCTTGCCGACATCATGGCGCATACGGGTGCCAAGGGCGACGACATACGTGGCATAGGCATCTCGTATCAGATGCACGGCTTGGTGTGCGTGGATCGCGACCTAAAACCCGTGCGCGACAGCATCATCTGGTGCGACTCGCGCGCCGTGCCATACGGCGAGCAGGCTTTTGCCAAGCTTGGCAAAGACTATTGCCTGAGCCATCTGCTCAACTCGCCTGGCAACTTCACGGCAGCCAAGCTGGCGTGGGTGCGCCAAAACGAGCCCGACGTGTACGACAGGATATATAAGATAATGCTCCCAGGCGACTACTTGGCCTTGAAACTGTCGGGTCAGGTCAACACCACCGTTAGCGGACTGTCGGAGGGCATATTCTGGGACTTCAAGAACCGTGAGCTGTCAACCCCGTTGCTCGACGCCATGGGTCTCAGCTCAGACCTCATTGCCGGCACCGTGCCGACGTTTGCCGTGCAGAGCCGCGTTTCGGCAGCCGCGGCAGCAGAGACAGGCTTGGCAGAAGGCACACCCATTTCATATAGGGCAGGCGACCAGCCCAACAACGCCCTCTCGCTCAACGTGTTCAACCCCGGCGAGATAGCATCTACGGCGGGCACCTCGGGCGTGGTCTATGGCGTGCTTGGCAGCGTGGGCTATGATACCAAGAGCCGTGTCAACACCTTCGCGCACGTCAACTACACCGAGCAGCAGACGCGCCTTGGCGTGCTGTTGTGCATCAATGGCACGGGTTGCCTCAACTCGTGGATACATCGCAACGTGGCTCCCGACCTGTCTTACCCTGCCATGAACGACCTTGCGGCCACTGTACCCGTGGGCAGCGAGGGCGTGACCATCATACCCTTCGGCAACGGTGCCGAGCGCGTGCTTGAGAACAGCGAGGTGGGATGCTCCATACACGGCATGAACTTCAACAAGCACAACCGCGCTCACGTCATACGCGCGGCGCAGGAAGGCATAGTGTTCTCTTTCTGCTATGGCATGGAGGTCATGCGCGGCATGGGCATGGACATAAGCAAGATCCACGCAGGGCGTGCCAACATGTTCCTCAGCCCATTGTTCCGTGACACGCTTGCCAGCACAAGCGGTGCCACGATAGAGCTTTACGAGACCGACGGCAGCGTGGGCGCGGCAAAGGGCGCAGGCATGGGCTGTGGCATATATCGTGACAACAACGAGGCCTTCGCGTCGCTAAAACGCCTGGCCGTGATAGAGCCCGACACGGCACGCGCGGCAGAATACCAAGATGCTTACGCGCGCTGGAAGCAGATGCTTGAGAAGGAAATGTGAGCCTTTGGATAGTCGCTTCACGTATATAAGGAAAGTCGAAAAAACTAATCAACTATACAACTAATTATAAACTATTATGGCAAAACAGTATTTCCCACAGATTGGCAAGATTCCTTTCGAGGGACCAGAGAGTAAGAACGTAATGGCATTCCACTATTATCAGCCAGAAAAAGTGGTAATGGGCAAGAAGATGAAAGACTGGCTCAAGTTTGCCATGGCATGGTGGCACACGCTCGGCCAGGCTTCAAGCGACCAGTTTGGCGGTCAGACTCGCTCTTACGAGTGGGACGAGGCTGAGACCCCACTGCAGCGCGCCAAGGACAAGATGGACGCCGGGTTCGAGATAATGGAGAAGCTTGGCATAGAGTATTTCTGCTTCCACGATGTCGACTTGGTTGACCCATCCGACGACATCGACGAGTATGAGGCCAACATGAAGGCCATCACCGACTATGCCCTTGAGAAGATGAACGGCACGAACATCAAGCTCCTCTGGGGCACGGCCAATGTCTTCGGTCACAAGCGCTACATGAACGGAGCTGCCACCAACCCCGACTTCGACGTCGTGGCTCGTGCCGCGGTGCAGATCAAGAACGCCATCGACGCGACCATCAAGCTCGGCGGTTCCAACTACGTGTTCTGGGGCGGACGCGAGGGCTACATGTCGTTGCTCAACACCGACCAAAAGCGCGAGAAGGAGCATTTGGCACAGATGCTCACCTTGGCACGCGACTACGCTCGCGCTAAGGGCTTCAAGGGCACGTTCCTCATCGAGCCAAAGCCAATGGAGCCAACCAAGCACCAGTATGACGTGGACACCGAGACAGTCGTGGGATTCCTGCGCGCCCATGGCCTCGACAAGGACTTCAAGGTCAACATCGAGGTGAACCACGCCACACTTGCCGGCCACACCTTCGAGCACGAGCTTGCAGTGGCTGTGGACAATGGCATGCTTGGCTCTATCGACGCCAACCGTGGCGACGCACAGAACGGATGGGACACCGACCAGTTCCCAATAGACAACTTCGAGCTTACCCAGGCCATGATGCAGATCATCCGCAATGGCGGTCTTGGCAATGGAGGTTCCAACTTCGACGCTAAGCTTCGCCGCAACAGCACCGACCCTGAGGATATCTTCATCGCCCACATCTCTGGCATGGATGCCATGGCACGCGCCCTTGAGAACGCAGCTGCCATTCTCACCGAGAGCGAGCTTCCAAAGATGTTCAAGGAGCGTTACGCAAGCTTCGACGACGGCATGGGCAAGATGTTTGAAAACGGCGAGCTCACGCTTGAGCAGGTCGTCGACTACGCCAAGAAGAACGGCGAGCCAAAGCAGACAAGCGGCAAGCAGGAGAAGTATGAGACCATCGTGGCCCTCTACGCGAAATAATGGCGGTTTACTAAACCATTTTGGAAAAATCGCAAGAGATAATCTATAGAATCAGCCTATATCACTTGCACTGACAATTATTTTGAGCGCTTCCGTTCTATGGTCAACGTGACGAAGACCGATACGACGGAAGCGCTTGCCGTTGCCAGCATGAGCAACACTTGCAGTGCCGCAGCAGTGAGGATGCTGAGGTTCCCCATCAAGGCTACGAAGAAGGCCACGGGAGCCTCTATCATGACCAAGCGCGACATTCGCTTGCTCACCGACAAGATGGCGGCGCGAAGGCTACGGCGCACAAAATAGTCGAGGGCTTGCCGCTGGGTGCAGCCATTGCCCAACAGGTAGTTGTAGAGTTGCCCATGATGAACGAGACCATCGCTGTAGGCAATCAAAGCCTTGGTGTTGGCGCTTGTGATGCCTCCTGCCAACAAGCCTATCACGGGAATGTAGAAGTTTATTGTGAAGGGGTCGCGCGTGCCGATGACAAGGAAGATGAAATAGAAGCCCACGACGAGGATGCCAGCCAAGGAGCCGGCGGCTATCGGAAGGAAGTTGCGCTGCAGCTTCAGCCTTGCCTTTACTGTCGTTGTAAGGGCGGTGAAGAGGCAGATAACCAATGACAAGACTATGCTGAGCGTGATGCTGTTTGCCCATGTGGCGAGTGCCATCAACGCGGCAAGCAATGCCACCGACACTATCATGCGAAGGAGCGACACGAGGAAGTTGCGCATGAGGTTCAGGCGGAAACGCACGATGATGAATATGGGTAAGGCGGCGAGCAACGCCCCGAAAACTATGCCAAGCGAAGAGATGTTCATTTTGATAAGTTTATAAGTTTGTCACAAGGCAGCGTGTTGCCCTCATGCGTGAATATTACCTCAGCTCCCGCCTCGGCGAGCTTGCCCAGAAGCTCTTGTGTTTGTGGGGTGGGGAAGGCGTTGTCTACAAGCACCACTTCTCGCTTCAGTGCCAAGGCGAGACGCAAGAGGATGACCTGCAACTCTTCTTGGCTGAACGACGACACGGGCTTGCCTTTCATGTCTTTCAGCTCGTTGGGTATGTCAAGGTGCAAGTATCTGCACAGTTCTTCTATCTTGATTTCCCCCTCAGGCATATATTGTGGTATGTATGCCATCATTTTCCTGAAGTAAGGAGACGCCTCGCGTGTGATGAGTTCTCCGTCGAAGGTTATGAAGCCAGACAGCAGAGGATGCAAGCCAAGAATGGCGAGCAGCACCTCGCTCTTTCCCGTGTGCTTCCCGCCAAAGATACACACCGTCTCGCCTTTCTCGGCTATTAGCGAGAAAGGAGTGGAATGGTTGCCGTCGGGCAGGGCTACGCTGACATTCTTGAATTCAAGCATCTGTGTTTGTGTTCTTGACGTGTGGTTCTTTTGGGTGCAAAGATAATGCAAAAATACCACAATATAGTTGAATACAAACAATTATTCAGGCAAAATAGTTTGGTTGGCAGGGTTGCGGACGGGCACAGGGCCCGCCCCTGCACGGCATGCCATGCGGCATCGTCGTGCCACCCGTCCTTACTTCTTACCGCAGCAATCGCCCTTTTCGGCGTTTGCCTTGTTTTTGCAGCATCCGCCCTTCTCGTTGCTGTCTTTCTTACCGCAGCATCCGCCTTTCTCGGTGTTTGCCTTGTTCTTGCAGCATCCGCCTTTCTTGGCTTCAGATGTTACGGCGGTAGCCGTGTATCCTATCTTGGCAAACCCCTTGATGATGTTGTCGGGAGTGGTCTTGTCGGCATCATATTTGATGGTCACCTTCTGGTCGGGCACGCTGGTGGTTATCTCCTTGATGCCCTTCTCGAAACGGAGGTTGCCCTTGATCTTGTTCTCGCAGTTCTCGCAGTGCATTTGTGGGTTGGTGGTGAACACCACGGTCTTGATGTCCTTGGCGAACATGCCGATGGCAACGGTCAACATTGCCATTACTGTCATAATCTTTCTCATGTTTTTTCCTTTCCTTTTAAATTGATGGTTATCTTAATTGAATGTTATTTGAACGGATGATAGTCTTCCATGTTACAGTCTTCCGAAATTTACGCGGATTCCCGCGTATCCCATGGCACCGTTGATTGGTCCCCACACCATGTTGGTGTCAAACTGGTTGCCCCAAGGGTTCATCGCGTCTACCACGGGGTGTTTCTGCTTGTAGCCCGTGAGGTTCTCGCCACCTATGTATACGGAGAAGTGGCGGAACCAACGGGTGACTTGGCAGCTTAGCAGTCCGTATGCCTTGAACGTGGGGTTCCACGAAGGCTCGCCGCTGGTGAGCGTGTATGCCTTTGGCATCCTGCCGCCGCCGTTTAGCTGCATCGTGGCGTCAAACTGCCACAAGCCGAGAGGCGTCTTGTAGGATGCTGACACCAGACCCTTGTACTTGCTGAGCATGGGCTTGTCCATCAGCATGCCGTCGTAGGTCTCCTTCACGTAGTTGCGGCGATAGGCGGCGGTGAGCGTCATGCCTTTGAACAGAGGATAGGTGGCATCGACTTGGAACACGTGCGAATAGCTCTTGCCGTCGAGGTTCGTCACGCGCGCCTCGTGCACGTCGCTGTCGAAGTTGACCACCGTCTGGTTCTCGAAGTTGGTATAGTAATATTCCGCGTTCAGCTTTAGCGTCTGCCCGAACAAGGGGATGTTCATTTGGCTGCTTATGCCATAGTTCCACGCCTCCTCCTGCTTGAGGTTGTCGTCGATGATGAGCCGTCGGCTGCTTGCCAGGAGATAGTTGTTCTCGGCGAGGGCGTGAGCCGAGCGATAGCCCTTGCCGGCGGAGAGGCGGAAGCCAATGATGTCGTTGGCTTGCCATTTCACGTGGAAGCGCGGCGTGACGAAGTTGCCGTATTTGCTGCTGTGGTCGCCACGTATGCCAGCCATCACTATCAACCTGTCGTTGAGGTTGTAGGTGTATTGCGCGTATATGCCCGGCACGGTCTCCTTCTCGTTGGCGCGCGTCTTTGCGGCGTTGGTGTCGTTGGTCAGGCGATACAGCTGCCCAAGGTAGTCGTGGTTGAGGCTCAGTCCGGTCGAGAGGTTGTGGCGCTTGTCGAAGTTGTGCTCAAACATGAGCGAGGCGTAGAGGTTCTTCTCGTTCACGTAGTAGGTCTTATGGCCATAGAGCGCGTCTTCCTGGTGCATGGATCCCGTGGTCATCAACGCTATGTTGGTGCCGTGCTCCTTGTTCAGGATGAAGGCGTGCTTCATGTAAGCCTCATAGCGGTTGGTTCTGATGTCGATGCCGTAGAGCTCCTTGCCTTCCATGACTTTTCTCATGTCGTCGTCGAGGGCCTTCAGCGTCTGTCCGCCAACCCTGTGCTCGCTGATGAGCGACACCCCGGCGCGAAGCATGTAGTGGTCGGCCTTGAATATCCAGCGGTTCTGCAGGTTGTATTGGCGAATGTTGGGCATGTCCTTGAAGCCGTCCATGTTCATGTCGTTGGCGCCCCATCGGTTCTCGTAGTGGGTGAGGAGCTCTGTCGTCAGCCTGTCGTTTATATGTATGTTGCCCGAGGCGTTGGCCTCCAGCTTGCCGTCGGTGTCGCCATAGATGTTGGCTTCCACGCCCGGCACGTCGTCGGCTTTAAGGTATTCCACGTTTATCTGCCCCGTTATGCTCTCATACCCCGCCTTTACCGACGACGCGCCTTTGCTCACCTGTATGCTCTGCATCCAAGGCCCGGGCACGTAGCCCAAGGAGAACGGCGCCGCCGCGCCACGAAAGTTGGGGAGGTTCTCCGTCATCATCTGCACGTAGGTGCCCGACAGTCCCAATAGCTTTATCTGTCGCGCTCCGGTGGCGGCGTCGCTATAGTTCACGTCCACCGAAGGGTTCGTGGTGAAGCTCTCGCCAAGGTTGCAGCAGGCGGCCTTGAATAGCTCGTCCTTGTTGATCACTGAGCCGTTTATCGCCCCTGCCATGCGGCTGACCCCAGCCTTGCGGCTCACCACGGTGACCTCTTTCAGTTCTTGGTCGGCAATGGTGTCAGGTGCTTCTTTCTGTGTGGATACAGCTTGTGCCCATCCCGACATTGGTGTTGCCAGGATGAAGCTTAATATGATATTTCTGATGTTCATTTTTTGTCTTGTACTTATTTTTATCCCTTGTTTTCCCTATTTGCTTGCAAAACTACAAAAAGAGCTTTGCAACCTGGTTGCGAAAAACGTGGGATTTAAATGGTCAAGACTGTGAGCAGGTTAAGATATTGTCGCGGAGGTGGACTGTATGCCTCCCGTGGCAATATGCGTTTGTTTGATTCCGTTGGTCGTGGAACCAAGTCGAGCAAGTCCCAATCGTTGATGATGGCGACCAATGGCTGGAACACATGGAAGTCGAAGGTCGCGTGCTGCGCTTGCGTCGTCGGGGAGAGCGACACCGTGGCAATGGTCATGCATCCGTCCGACGACTGGGAGCTCTCCTTGTCGTGAGCCACGTTGCCCATCGTCATCGATGTCTTGCCCGAGCAGGCGCAATGACGAAACGTCACACCGCTCGCCATGAAGATAAACAACATGGAGAGCAAGACTGAAAACAATATGTGCAACAGTTTCTTCATTACGGGTGCAAAGTAACATGATTTTTGTGGAATAGACGATTAAAGGCTTGTTAATCTTACATAAAAAGAGGTGAAATGTAATCGTGTTCATGTTTCTTTCGTATCTTTGCAGTTGGAAGAAATCGTCAAAACGTGAGAATTAGCCCCGTCAGACCTCGTCAAAACGTGAGAATTGGGTGCTGAAAACTTCATCAAAACGTGAGACAGTACATAATATGAGAAGGAAAATATACGAGGAAATGCTTCAATGGAAGCAGAATGCACAAGGAAAGTCAGCGCTGATGATAGACGGTGCCCGGCGAATCGGCAAGAGCTATATTGTGGAGGAGTTTGCCAAGAAAGAATACAAGTCATACATCTTGGTAGACTTCAACAATGCAGATGATGACCTGATGGAAATCTTTGACAGGTATCTGAAGAACCTTGACTTGTTCTTCAGCTACTTGGCATTGTATTTCAACGTGACACTGCATTCCCGCGACTCCGTGATAGTGTTTGATGAGGTGCAACTCTATCCCAGGGCGCGCGCAGCCATCAAGTATTTGGTGAAGGATGGACGCTACGACTACATCGAGACCGGGTCGCTCGTCAGCATCAATAGGAACGTGAAGGACATAGTGATTCCCTCAGAGGAATATCGTGTCAATATGTACCCGATGGATTTCGAGGAATTCCTTTGGGCGATGGGTGATGAGCAGATGATGCCGTTCATCCGCGACTGCTATGAGAAGAAACGGGCCTTGGGACCGTTGCACCGCAAGGTGATGGACCTTTTCCGCCATTACATGATAGTGGGAGGGATGCCACAGGCTGTCCTTGAATATGTGGACACCCATGATTTCATGAAGGTGGACATGGTTAAGCGAAACATCCTCTCGCTCTATCGGGCAGACATAGAGAAGTATGCGGTGGGAAACGAGATCAAGGTGAAGGCTATTTTCGATGAGATACCTTCCGCACTCAGCAGGCACGAGAAGAAGTTCCGTTTGTCTGCCATCAGCGACAAGGCACGCTATAGGGAATATGAATCTTCCTTTTTCTGGCTCGCAGAGTCGAGGGTGGTAAATGTTTGTTACAACTCTACGGCACCTGACATCGGTTTGCGGCTCAATGAGGAGCGAACCACTCTGAAGTGTTACATGGCGGACACAGGCTTGTTGATAAGCCATGCCTTCAATCTGAAGACGATTATGGGCAACGAACTTTATCTCAAGCTGGCGTTGGGAAAGTTGGAGATGAACGAGGGCATGTTGGTGGAGAACATCGTGGCGCAAATGCTGAAGGCGGCCGGGCATGAGCTGTTTTTCTTCTCCAAAAGCTCTGCCAAGAGCGCCGCTGACAGGATGGAGATAGATTTCTTGATTTCAAAACCTGTCATCACTAATCGCCACAACATCTCTCCTATAGAGGTGAAGTCGGGAAAGAACTATACCACCACTTCTCTAGAAAAGTTGAAGGCCAAGTTTGCCCCGATGCTTGCCGAATCGTATGTGCTTCACGTGGGCGATGTCGAGGTGAAGGATGGTGTGGTTTGTTTGCCGTTGTATATGACTGGGCTATTGTAGGGTTTCTTTTCTGCCCGCTTGCCCTGCCTTGATACGAACAATTTGCGCTTTGGGCTTTGCTATCTAAGCCTTATTACTTAATTTTGCAGAAACAAAAACTTTAATTCATGTCACAACCCAAATACACGCTCCCCGCAGAGTGGGAGCCACAGGATGGCGTAATGCTCACTTGGCCAAACGCTGATACCGACTGGGAGCCTTATCTCGCCGAGATAACTGCCACCTACGTGGAACTCTCGAAGGCCATAGCCGCGCGAGAGCGACTCGTCGTAGCTGCGAAAAACGCCGGCGAGATCACGGCCTTGCTGCGAGCGTCGCTGACGGAGGCGGAGATGGCAAACGTCACGGTGGCGACGTGCGACCTCAACGACACTTGGGCGCGCGACCACGGCCCCGTGACCTTGCGAAACGGCGAGGACGGCAGCCTCAAGATGCTCGACTTCAAGTTTAATGGCTGGGGCGAGAAGTTTGATTGGCAAAAAGACGATGCCATAACGTCCACGCTCCATGGCAAGGGCCTGTTCTCTGCCACGATAGAGAACCATCGCGACTTCGTGCTTGAGGGCGGCTCTATAGAGAGCGACGGCAAGGGCACGGTGATAACCACTGCCCAGTGTCTGCTCGCGCCGCATCGCAACCAGCCGTTGAGCGAGGCGGAAATAGGCGAGAGGCTGAAAGGCTATCTTGGCGCTGACCGCGTGGTGTGGCTGCGGCATGGCAACCTCGTGGGCGACGACACCGACGGGCATATCGACACCACGGTGAGGATCTGCCCCGACGACACATTATTATATGTAGGCTGCGACGACGAGACCGATGAGCAATATGCCGACTTCAAGGCGCTTGAGACGGAGCTGCAAGCCTTGACAACAGTCGAGGGCAAGCCCTACAGGTTGCTCAAGTTGCCCATGCCCGACAGGATGGAGTTTGACGGCGAGCGCTTGCCAGCCACCTATGCCAACTTCCTGATAATAAACGGTGCCGTGATAGTGCCAGTCTACGGACAGGGCGAAAAAGACGAAGAGGCGAAGGCGACCGTGGCAAAGGCTTTCCCCGGCAGGCAAATCGTTGCCGTGGACGCGTCGGTGATAGTGCGCCAGCACGGTTCCATCCATTGCCTGACGATGCAGCTGCCCGAGGGCGCGATAAAGACCAACAAGTAACCAAACCTTTCATACCATGATATTAAAAGTAGGCATAATACAGCAACACAATACGGCAGACATCGACGACAACAAGCGGCGACTCGCCGAGAAGTGCAGGACGCTCGCCGAGCAAGGCGCGCGGCTCATCGTGATGCAGGAGCTCCACAATGGCCTCTATTTCTGCCAGACGGAGAACGTGGACCTCTTCGACCTTGCCGAGACCATCCCAGGGCCGTCGACAGAGTTCTTCGGCAATCTGGCGCGCGAGCTCGATGTCGTAATCGTCACCTCGCTTTTCGAGAAGCGTGCCGCCGGACTCTACCACAACACGGCGGTGGTGATAGAGCGCGACGGCTCCATAGCCGGCAAGTACCGCAAGATGCACATCCCCGATGACCCTGCCTATTACGAGAAGTTTTATTTCACCCCCGGCGACCTTGGCTTCCATCCCATCGACACCTCCGTGGGCCGTCTTGGGGTGCTGGTCTGTTGGGACCAGTGGTATCCGGAGGCAGCGAGGCTCATGGCCCTGCAAGGCGCCGAGATGCTCATCTATCCCACGGCAATAGGCTACGAGTCGTCGGACGCCAAGGAGGAGCAAGAACGCCAGCGCGAGGCATGGACAACGGTGCAGCGTGGTCATGCCGTGGCCAACGGCTTG
>CAVAGT010000095.1:0-10997 GCA_963588155.1 Lachnospiraceae bacterium
GGCTGTGGAGCAGCCATAGGAGCCTTCTCCTCTGGCTTGTCTACGATAAGGCACTCGGTGGTGAGGAACATACCAGCGATAGAAGCGGCGTTCTCAAGAGCCACACGCTCAACCTTTGCTGGGTCGATGACACCAGCCTTGCGGAGATCCTCATACTTGTCCTCGCGGGCGTTGTAACCATAGTCGCCCTCGCCCTGACGAACCTTGTCTACAACCACGGCACCCTCGCCACCGGCGTTGGTGACAATCTGGCGCAGAGGCTCCTCGATGGCACGGCAAACGATGTTGATACCAGTCTGCTCGTCGGCATTGTCGCCTTTCAGACCTTCAAGAGCCTTCTGGGCGCGGATGTATGTCGTACCGCCGCCAACTACAACACCTTCTTCTGTTGCCGCACGTGTAGCGCAGAGAGCGTCGTCAACACGGTCTTTCTTCTCCTTCATCTCAACCTCTGAGTTTGCACCGACGTAGAGCACAGCGACGCCACCGGCGAGCTTAGCCAAACGCTCCTGGAGCTTCTCCTTGTCGTAGCTGCTCTTGGTGTTGGCAATCTCGTTCTTGATCTGGTTGACACGCTCCTGGATGTTCTCCTTCGTGCCAGAGCCGCCAACGATTGTGGTGTTGTCCTTGTTGACAGTAACCTTCTTGGCAGAACCGAGCATCTCAAGTGTAGCCTGCTCAAGCTTCAAGCCCTTCTCCTCGCTGATGACGACACCACCGGTAAGGATGGCGATATCCTCAAGCATGGCCTTGCGACGATCGCCAAAGCCAGGAGCCTTGACAGCGCAAATCTTCAAGCTGCCACGCAGACGGTTGACAACGAGCGTGGTGAGAGCCTCAGAGTCAACGTCCTCGGCGATGACAAGCAATGGGCGGCCGCTCTCGGCTGCAGGCTGCAGAACAGGCAAGAACTCCTTGAGGTTGCTGATCTTCTTGTCGTAGATAAGGATATAAGGATCGTCCATCACGCACTCCATCTTGTCGGTGTCGGTGACGAAGTAGCCTGAAAGGTAACCGCGGTCAAACTGCATACCCTCTGTTACGCCAATAGAAGTGTCGCGAGTCTTGCTGTCCTCAACAGTGATGACACCGTCCTTTGAGACCTTGCGCATGGCATCAGCGAGAAGCTTGCCAATCTCAGGGTCGTTGTTGGCAGATACAGTTGCTACCTGCTCAATCTTGTCGTAGTTGTCACCAACGACCTCAGCGCTAGCCTTGATATACTCAACGACCTTAGCCACGGCCTTGTCGATACCGTGCTTCAAGTCCATTGGGTTGGCGCCAGCGGTGACATTCTTCAAGCCCTCTGTGACGATTGCCTGAGTAAGGATTGTGGCAGTTGTCGTTCCGTCGCCAGCGTCATCGCCAGTCTTGGAAGCAACGCTCTTGACGAGCTGAGCGCCAGTGTTCTCAAACTTGTCCTCAAGCTCAACCTCCTTGGCAACTGTAACGCCGTCCTTCGTGATCTGGGGAGCCCCAAACTTTTTCTCAATAACCACGTTGCGGCCTTTAGGACCGAGTGTAACCTTAACGGCATTGGCGAGCTGGTCAACACCTTTCTTCAGAAGCTCACGAGCTTCGGTATTATATTTGATAATCTTAGCCATAGTATGAATTCTTTTTTAGAAATTGAATTTATCAAGATTAGTCTTTGAGATTAGTCCTCAACCACTGCCAACACGTCGCTTTGGCGCATCATGAGATACTTCACGCCTTCGCTCTCCAACTCCGTGCCACTGTACTTGCCATAGAGCACCGTGTCGTTCTCTTTCAGAACCATTGGGTCGTCTTTCGTGCCGCCGCCGACAGCCACGACCTTGCCGCGCTGTGGTTTTTCCTTTGCTGTGTCAGGAATGATGATTCCACCTACTTTTTCCTCGGCTGGTGCAGGGAGTACCAGCACTCTGTCTGCTAATGGTTTAATCTTCATAGTTGTTCTATCTTTTAAGTGTTAACAATTCTTCTGTCTCGGACTTTATGTCCTTCGCCTTGACATATACGAAAACCGTGCCAAAAAGTCATTGCACAAAATGTGTGACACGAATGTCAGCCTTATGTATGACAATTTTGCAGACGATAGTTGGCACGCGACTTTACCCTTTTCAAAAGGCACGTGTGTCAAAGCACATAAACGCCTTAAAAACAAGAGGTTGGGAATAGCACTGAAAAGGCGTTGCCATTTCAGTGAAATGACAACGCCTTTTCAGTGGTAAGCCGACACGATTGCAGTGGTATGCCGACACGTTTGCGGTGGTAACGTAATCGGCCAGATTTCGTTACTTCAAACTTTCGAGCAAAGGTATTGTGCGCACGTCGCTCGGACGCGGAGCGTCATACTTGTACAACTTGCCCTCCTTGTCGTAAATGAGGAAGAAAGGAATGCCCACGATATTCAGAGCCTCAGACAACTTGTTGTCCTTGTTTATCAATTGGTTTCCCTCTAGCCCCAATGCGGTCACCTTCTTTTTCCATGCTCCTTCATTGCTGTCTATCGAGACCGAGAGGAACACTACGTCATCGTTTTGCAAGTCTTTCTCCAGCGCCTTGAGATGTGGTATCTCCTTGACGCACGGCACACACCACGACGCCCACATGTCCACATATACGTATTTGCCACGAAACTTGGCAAAGTCTACCTTGTTGCCGTTCATGTCGCAAAGTGTCACATTTTCAGGAAACGGAGTGCCCGCTATGGACGACTTGCGCACCTTGAACATGTTTACATATTTGCCGTCAAGCTTGAAACGCTCTGTCAAGTCGGTAAGTTCCTTCAGCCCAGCCTCATAGTTGCCCGAATAGTTGAAACCGGCGATATATCTGTTGAGCAACACATCCTCGGCACGACGGCGCAAACCCTCGTCCTTTGCCGCGCTTTCCACAGCTGATATGCGTTGGGCAAGACTACCTTGCGGCAGCATGGCAAGCAAAACGCGTGGAGCCGAATCGAATGCTGAAGACATCTTGCAATCTATCGCCTTGGCAATACGCGTTGCCTCGACCTTGATGTCAATACCGAGCAAGGAAAGGTCATGACCTGTGGCAAACTTTACGCTCTCAATATTCTCGAACGATGTTGTAGATGCCCACAAGCGCAAATACTGCGACGTCACCTCAGATGGGTGACAGACATTTATCATGCTATCTGCCAAGGCTGTATAGCCAAGCACAAGAGCCTTAAGGCTTTCGTCAGTCATCGTCTTGCCTTCCATCCACATGCGCTTGTTGCGATCGGTGCTGATTCGGTTGAAGCCCACGAGTGCCCTGGTGTCAGCATCATTACTGCGTATGTCTATCTTGCCTTCATCATCGAAGACCAACTGCAGTTCACCAGCATTTGCGGTGGCATGGAATGGTATTATTGTCTGACTGCGATTGAACACTCCTACAATCTTGTAAATATTATAAGGAGAAAGTCGCGTTTCAGCGGTAAACGCCTTTCCGCTTACAGCCACGGAATCAGGATTAGCCCACGCCTCGTCAACCGGCATGATGTAAAGTCGCAAGTCGGCAGGCACATTGCCCTGCAACGTGCCTGCTATCTTCAGTGTCTGTGCCGTGGCCGCGCAAACAAAAGCGGCAGCCATCGCACAGATTGTCATTAGTCGTTTAATCATGACCGACGTGTTTCCTTACTGTTGTATACTCGGCTTATATATAATGTAGGATATGCGTCCGGCGCAGCTCTTGTGCTCCTCTACAGGCTTCACGTTTGCGCTATTGTCAGTGCGCACGTCCTTGCAGTTGTATATGTAGAAGTTGCCACGCTTGGTCGTCTTGTCATAAGTGGCGACAAACAGCTGGTCATTGTTGGAATTGACATCGAGGAATGTGACCTCCTCGTTGTCTCCAAAGTTCAAGGCCGTCTGGTTCTTCTGTGGCAGAGTCTTGGTCTCCATATCCGGCAGGAACACGTACACGCTGTTGCCCAACGCATAGTAATAGCGTTTCTGCGTGAACGACACGGCAAACTGAGTGCCGCGCTCAGGCACTGCCGTGTTTTCGTCGGTGGCGATCTTCTGCGAACGGAAGTAAGTCTCGGTACCCATCCAAACGCTACCCACGGCATACTCCCATATATATATGTCGCCAGTGCCTTCTTCTCTGGCCAACGTGAATATAGGCAACTGATAATTCATGGTATAACCATAATATGAGAATATAGTTATAAGTTTCTGATTGTCTGGCAAGTCGCCTGGCGACTCAAAGAGGCCAGTGTTCATGTCCGGGGCCTTGCCAGCGTTATTGTCATAGTCCATGAAATATGTCGACGAGTAGACCGAACCCCAGTAGTTGTACTTTGTAACGACAAAGTCGTCTGCCTTGATGCCTTTATACGATGACTTGATATACGAGTACATGTACTGGGTATTGAGGTGCACGTAGTTGCCTGTGGTCTTGTCGTAGGCGTAGGGCGCATACGTGTCGGGCACGAAATTGGTTGCCTTGAAACCAGGAGCAGCCTCAGTGTAGTCAATGTTTGAGATCACATTGAAGTTGTTTGGGTCAAGGAAATAGCAACGCGTTTGTGTCGACACGAAGACACGTGTAAGCGGTGTCGCCTGATGGCCATCCCAAATGCTCTGCGTAGCCACGACAGCCTTTACGAGTCCATCCTCCGACACTTCCTCGTTCACCTTGTTAAGGCAGTGTTCCATAACCACCTCTTTCTTGCCTTCGGCTATTTCCTCGGGAGTCAGAATCTTAACAAATGAAAGGTTGCCCTTGCCGTCGGCATCGGTTGATGTAAGCAGGTATCCCTGCTCGAACGTGCGGTTCACGTTGACCTTATACTCCATTACCTTGCCCACTGAGCCATCGGTAACCGTAAGGTGTACATAATAAGTGCCGCCAGACTGGAACTTGTAGTTGAGCGTAGGATCTGTGCTTATATCCTTAAGCGCACCCTTTGTGCCATTGGAATATGAACCTACCTGCCACTTGTACTTCAAGTCGGAGGCGTTACCGGAATAAGACACCTGGGGATCAATCACGCATTCATTGCCAAGATACACGTTATATTCGGGCATGGTCGTGGCACTCTCGTCCTTGAGACTGATTGTGGCCAACTGATTTGTGGCCTCAGTGCTGTCGTCGCTGATGCATGATGTCATGCCAACAGACAGACAAGCGGCGAGAGCTATTGTTGAGAATATATATTTTCTATTCATCTTTCTGTGTTTTTCCTGTTTTGCGATTAGAATGACGGAACACTCTGCCACTTAACGTCGTCTTTATGGTCGTTGTACATTGGCATGAGCACATACTTTGTTATGATTGGCTCATAAAAGGCGAACGGACCACCTGTGGAACCTGCGTTGACGAAATACTCACCATACTTGTTTATAATCTCATCATAGACATCCTTGTTGGCCTTTGGCATGAGGTCGTTGAAATACTTGAAGAACAGCTGGGCATTCTCAAACGAGTAGACGGGCAGCGGCGACCACTGCAACCACCATCCTGGTGTCTTCGTTATGCGGAAGTCGGAATATTTCACCGTGAAAGCCTTCAAGCCTGTAGGACGCAACTGCTCGTTAACGCCAATCTCTATGCGCAGCGTCTTTTGCTTTGTCTGAATCTCCTTGTCTTGGCCACGCAGCAGCATTATCTTCACAGTGTCCTTAACCGCGTTGGCGCCTATCTCGGCACGTGCCACGGTATAGTTCACGCCCTCCACCATGTCGGTAGAGTCTGTCACGACCTTTACGTCTATCTTGCGCGCGGCAGTCTTGGGCACGCCCATCAGCGCGACGGGTATGTCTATCTCGTGCTGCTCGGCAATGTCATAACCAAAATTGTAGGTAATGACAGAATCGGCAACGCCTCTTGAGTTGTAGTAGTTGAACGACACGGCATCAACTTGGTTGGTATCGTACAACTTGTAGTCTTGCTCACAGCTCGCCGTCAACATGGCAACGGCGGCAAGGGCAAGTGCGAATATCGTGTTTTTCATGCTTTTTGTTCTCCTTGATTAGTTTCTGTAGTTATACTCGTCCTGCGGTATCGGCAGCACGTAGATGTCCTCGCTTGCCGGTATGGTCCTAAGCTCGGTATTCGACTCAATGTCCTTGTTCAGTCGCTTCATGTTATACCATACTTGACCCTCACCAAACATTTCCTTGTGATACTCATTGTATATCATGTCCTTGGTAAGCGTTTGGTCGGCACGCAATGCCGGTATGCCTCTTGATGAAGTTTCAGCCTCATAATAACCGAGAGCCTTGGCATAGTCCTTGTCGAGCAATGCCTCAGCGGCAATCAAGTAGAGTTCGGAAACATGCAGCATGTTTATACCATCGATGCGTTTCGACCAATCGTCTGGCGCATTGCCACGGGCGCTTATCGTGTAGTAGTCGATAACCTTGTGGAGACATACGGTCTGGTTGCCCTTCTCAAACCACTGCAAGCGATAATCCTGCACGGTACCGTCAACATCCTGCGAATATACCTTGTCGTAAGGCAATGGATGCGTCGCGCCCGAAGCGTCGGTGTAAGGATTGTACGATTGGTACGACTGATATTGATAAAGATAGCTTTGGCAGGTCTTAACATAGCTTGTAGAATACAAGCCCCATAGGGTTTCCTTGCCAGACAGTTTGCCGGCGAACAGATCCTGCACCTCAGTGGGCTCTGCCAAGGGGAACTTCTTGCTGTCGATGACCAATTGTGCATATTTGGCAGCATTGTCCATGTCACCCTTCATCCAATATACCTTGGCAAGTATGCCCAATACGGCATAGTAATTGCAGTGTGTCTCACGATATGTCTGGAACTTGAAGTATTGGTCGTTGTTGCGAGGATAAACAATCGCATCCTTTTCTTCGGCAAGAAGTTGCTCAGCTTCCAGCAAATCCTTGATGATGAGGTCATAAACCTCACCAACCTTCTTAAACTCGTTTATCTTGGCCTCGTAGGTCGTGGTATATGGAATACCGGTCTTGGTCTGGTCTGTTGAGCAGAACAGGCGCAAGAGGTCGAAATGCAAATAGGCGCGCACTGCCAGCATCTCACCCTTGTAAAGGTTAAGAAGAGGGAAGTCTGACTTCGTCTTCTGTTCAAGGTTCTTCAGCACATTGTTGGCGTAACCTATGCTTTGATAAGCAGTGGTCCAAACGTTAGAGAAGCGACTACGCAAGTTGTCATCTGTCTCATACTGGTATTTTGACAGTGCCACCGAACCTGCCGACTCGTTGTTGTGGTTCAAGTCCTGTGACATAATGTCAGTCATTCCCCAATAAAGCTCCTTGCCGTAGAGCGAGCTTGATTGCAGGGAACCGTAAACACCGTATATTGTTGCCTCGATGCCATCTGCAGTACTGAACTGGTCGGCTTCGAGCTTCTCTCCCTTCGGTCGCACGTCCAAGAAGTCGTTGCATGACGTGAGCATCGTTGTGCCGATAAGCATTGCGAATGCCAGTCTTGCTATATGTTTGTTAAAATGTGTCGTATACATTTTTATATATGTTTTGTTGTTTCGAATTTTTCGTTTGTTCTACACCACAGCCTGTCAAAACGTGAGGCTTGCCGACATATTGACGCTACGGCTGTACGGATACGACGTACCGCGCTCATACTTGGCCGATGTAATGCGGAACAAATCCTCGGTGCCAATGCCCACATAAAGTTTCTGCACATGAATCTTCTTAAGGAAGGTCGTAGGCACATTGTACTGCAAGTAGAGGCTTGAGAGCCAAAGCTCATTGTCTTTTTCCACAAAGCGGTCGGTATAAACACTGCTGTTGCCAGTGGCGTTGGCAATGTCGATATAAGGCTTCACATCGCCAGCCTTAGTCCAACGATCGGTGAAGGCGCGCACGTCACAGTTTTTGCGTGGATTGATGTTTTCAACCTTCAAGGCACGTGTGGAGTTGTACATCTCGCCACCGAAGCGATATTGGAAACTTGCCGTGAGCGAGAAGTTCTTATATTGCAGCATCGATGAGAAACTGCCCTGCATAACGGGGTTAGTGTCGCCGCATGCCACCTGGTCATCCTTATCGTATGTGTATGTATAGCTACCGTCCTTCTTAATGAATATCTCACGGCCTGTGGCTGGGTCGATACCTGCCGAAGGCACTGCGTATATTGCCGTTGGCGATTCACCCTCGCGATATTGGAACAACGGTGAAGACGACGCAACCGTTACGCTGCTGTCGGTATAACCAGACGCGTTTTGCTCATTCATGCGCTTCATCGCCTCGGATATGTTGTTGATAGTGGTCTTTGAGTGGAGTCCGTTTACAGAGAGAGTCCATTCCCAGTCTTTTGTGCGGATAATCTTACCCCACACCGAGAACTCTATACCATTGCTTGTCTGCGAGCCAAGGTTTGCCTTAACACTTGTAGTGCCTGATGACGGCGGCAAGGAACGGTCGATAAGCATGTCGATTGTCTTCTCGTTGTACACGTCGAAGTTAACATTCAGACGGTCGCCGAAGAACGATGACGTGATACCTAAATTGAGTTTCTTCGTGGTTTGCCACTTCAAGTCGGGGTTGGCCATGCTGATAGGTATTGAGCCCACGCCTGTGTAGCCCAGGAAGTCACTGTTGTACTTGTAAGTGGTCACTGCTTGATACGAACTGAACTTCACGCTACCCGTGTAGCCATAGCTTCCACGAAGACGCAACGTGTTGACCCAGCCCAGTTTTTTGATGAATTCCTCATTATGAAGGTTCCATCCTGCACCTACCGACCAGAACGGAGCGTAACGGTGGTCGCTGCCAAACTTGGAGGAACCTGACACACGGTAAGAGCCATCCACAACGTAACGGTTCTTCCACATGAAATTGGCCGCAAGGAAACCACCAAGACTTGTCGATAAATCCTCGCTGCCCGATGGCTGACCACCATTGGGGTAGGTTGTAGCATAAGCAATATCGTTCTGATTGTCGCTCAGGAAACCCGTACCCGTAAGCGAGCTCGATGTCGATTTGTTCTTCTTTATTTCGCCACCAAGGTTAAGCGTGAGCATGGTGCCGTCCTTGTCAAAGTTGTGTATGTAGTTGGCAACAATCTTGCCTGCCCACTGGTCAGAGCTTGAGTTGCCAAGCACATAACGGCCTTTCTGAGTGACTGAAGCGGTTTCAAACTCGTGGGAGTCAGGCGATGTGAAAACGTCGCTCGTGCCACGGCTGGTGTTATATGAACCTTGTGCGGTGACATAGAAAGTCGGCAAAATATTATAGCGAACGTCAATCGATATCTGCTGTGTGCGTGATTGCGACTTGCTGAAACTGCTCAACGAAGCCTCGTAGAGGGGGTTGTCCAGATTATACGACAAGCTACTACGCAGATTGCCATATTCATCGTATGGCGAATCATACGGATTGCACGACAGATAGTCGGAGAACGAACCATACTTCGACGAATTACTGTTAAGCTGATTGTGTGAAGCTCGAAGCGTAACCACAAGGTCTTTGACCGCGGTGTAGGAGAGGTATATATTCATGCCGTAGCTCTTACGGCCATCGTCCTTCATTACGCCCTGCGTATTTTGATAGTTGGCGTTGATGTTGTAGTCGAGGCCTGAGCCACGTCCAGAAATAGAAAGCGAGTGGTTGTGGGAGAAACTGTTACGCACTGGCTTCGACATCCAATCAGTATTCACTCCGCTGTTCACCAATGCCAACCTGTCAAAGTAACTTTGGTCCAGGCTGCCTGTCGTACTGTCATAAAGGCCAGCAAGACGCTCCAATTCCAACTTCTGTGCGGCGTTACAGTAGTCATAGCTGCTGAGGTCAGCGAAACTCACCTCAGGCGTGAATGTATATCGAATACGCACGGGCGACTGGCTCACGCGTTTGCGCTCAATAACAATAACACCGTTGGCGGCATTCTCTCCATAAAGTGCTGTTGCAGAAGCATCCTTCAATATGTCAACACGCTCTATGTCATTGATATCCATATCATAGAGAGCCTGTAGACTTTGCTCAACACCATCAATTACAATAAGTGGGGCATTAAGACCTACCTCATTACTTGTCGAAAGAGATGTTGTGCTGCGAATAACAAGATCAGGCACTGAGTTAGGATTAGATCCCATGGCATTGTTCTGTGTGATATTCAGCGAAGGGTCAAGAGTGGCAAGAGTCTGCATGATGTTATTTGGAGCAACCTTTAGTATCTCATCACTTGTAATGGTTCTTGCGGCACCAGTGAATGTTTGTTTCTTACGTGAGAAGAAACCATTTACTACCACGTCACTCAAAGTCTTTGAGTCTGGCTTCATCACAATCATCAAATTGTGACCAGCATCAACAGTTTGCGTTTCCATGCCAATGTATGAAACCGTAAGCTTCTGTTTCTTCAAGGCAACTGTCTTGAACGTGAATCTACCATTGACATCCGTGATAGTCGCAACATTTGCACCAACAATTTTTACTTGAGCACCGACAAGCGGCTCATTGTCTTCCGCAGACAGAATAACACCGCTGATGCTATTACTGCTCTCTCTGCCATCATTCATCACGACAGTCACATTGCCTTGGGCACAGACACTAATAGGATTACCGACAAAGCAAGCAAGCGCGATGACTAACAATACACTTTTGCGCATTCGCTAAAAAATTACATTAACAATAATAATATTTTGCAAAATTACATAAAGAATTCAAGAAACATAAAGTTTTGATAACGGTTTTTAAAACTTGGAGACGAAAAACTTTAGTTTTTATAAAAGTTACAATAAAAAACTAACAAATGAGTCTACAAAAGGTAAATAATTGAAACAAATTAAAGATAGTACTTCACATCATAACATATCGGCACATTATCCACAATGTGAGTAGGAATACTTTTAGTACGTCCGCAAATGAATGGCAAAACGAAATGACAGTATACCAGCAGGGGCGGGCCCTGTGCCCGTCCGCAACCCGAATGGATCAACGCATTGACACGTCAAACATGGTAAAATAAAAACGAATTGCACGGTAACCATCCAGGGTGCGGACGGGCCCTAACCATCCCTACCCGCCCCTGCGAGTCAAACGAAAAGA
>CAVAGT010000096.1:0-10970 GCA_963588155.1 Lachnospiraceae bacterium
CCTCGATTGTTGTCCCGGCTTTGAGGTCGCTAAACGAGAAACGGCCGTCAATGTCGGTGACAGTCTTCTCCCGTGTGCCGACAATGCTTACCGAGGCTCCTATAATGGGTTCGCCTTTCTCGTCGACTACCGTTCCACGCATATTGCTCGGCGTGGGATCGGCATTGAGGTACTCGCTCGGTGCTGTTGGCTGAACGTTGTAGGCAGGCATTGCCGCGTATGCGCTTCCGCTTGCAAACAACAGTGACAAGGCAACGTTTGCCTTGAATTTCATCATGGATTTCTTTCTGGATTTGTAATGATTCATGTTATCCGTTTGGTGTAAAACATTCTTTCGACTGCAAAATTACACTTCGCATATTACAAAGGCGTATCGGCTTTGTTAAGCGTATGTGACAAATGACAATTTTCAGATACACATGCGTAACACGTTAGTAACAAGTGTTTTCATACTATGTGGTTAACATCTTTTTACACGTAACCTTTGCGGTGTTTGGCGATAAAGTCGTAATTTTGTAAATAAATTACAATAGCTGACGGCTACCGTACGTATAGAATTTCACGAAAAGGGTCATGTCAGCTTTTTATTATGGTATAAAATTACAAGTGTATTCCTTCTTGGAAAATAAGACAAACCGTCTTATGTTTAAAGCAACAACAAAGAAAATGAAGAATTGTTTTGAAAAGATTTTCACGCGGGCCAAACGCACTGCTGTAGCGGCTCTTGTGGCAATTGGTGTCGGTGGCATGCCGACAGTGGAAGCGCAGACCACCGTGTCGACCACCTTCAAGGTGTGTGCCCTCAATGTGGACGGACTTCCGCAGAAAATCCTTGGTTATGACCTCAATGCCGACGGACCGGGCTCTGACGGCACGAAGAAGATAGGACAGTATATCGCCAAGAGCGGCATCGACGTGATTGGCTTGAGTGAGGATTTCAACTATAATGGCAGTCTGCTCGAAGGTGCAGGCGACAACTATCAGTCGGGTACATGGCGCGGCAGCATCTCCATCTCCAGCACTGGCAACCTCGATATAGAGAACTTGCGTTTCCCCACCGACGGTCTGCAGTTGCTCGTGAAGAAGGGACTCACCTTCGGCGACGAGAGTTGGACGGCATGGACACAGAATCATGGCCACTTCACCGACGGTGCTGACGAACTCATCACCAAGGGATACAGATATTATAAGGTGAACCTCGGTCAAGGCATCGTAGTGGAATTCTACATCATGCACATGGATGCCGAGACAGGTGCCGAGGACAACGCCGCCCGCGCCTCGCAATGGGAGCAACTCCGCGATGCCATCCTTGCCAACAACAGCGGTCTGCCTAAGATAGTGATGGGCGACACCAACAGTCGCTACACCCGCGACGACATCCTCACGCTCTTCACCAACCCTATTACAGCCGTCGGCAACTATACCGTCAGCGACGTGTGGGTGGAGAAGTGCAAGAACGGCACCTATCCCACACTTGGTGCCGATGCGCTCGTTGTGCCCGATGCCGACAGAACCAAGTCGAGTGCTTATGTTGAGAATGAAATCGTAGACAAGGTGCTCTATCTCAACCCCACCCACGGCGGAATGCAACTCACGCCCAACTCCATAACCTTCGATGCCGACAACTATCTCAAGGACGACGGCACGCTGCTCGGCGACCATGTGCCCGTAGTAGTAGAGTTCAAAGCTGAAGGTACAACCTACGCCCCTGCCGCTTCGACCGACTTCTGGCGCGGCGAGACATGGACAGGCAATGGCCAGCAGGTATATCTTTATAATGTAGGAAGCCATTACTTCATCTCCAACGATTTCGGTCCTGCGGTGACCAACATCTCGCAAGCACCTATTTGGGGCATTTATGGCACCGCAAACAAATATACCATAAGTAATAGTGAAGGTTATCGCTTGCAAATGGGAAGCAGCAAGAGCAAGCAGGGTGTAGTCTCTGGTAGTGGAGCAACTACGTTCTCTAATAGCGAGGCTGGCATAACGGAGGGTAGTTACCGTATCGGACTGAAAGATTGGTCGACATTCTTTGACCGTAATACCCACTTCTTTACTGTAGCCATGGAGAGCGGAAAGTATATCTACTCAGCTGCAACTACGAAAGATACCTATAACGACTGGCTCCTCATCTCCGAAGCCCAAAAGCAGGCTTATCTTAAATATGTGGAACTCTACAATGAGGCCAACAGTCTGCTGGGTGAGCGTGATGACCTTAACGACGACCTCGTCAGCGTGCTCGAAAGCACCAAGTCGTCAAACTACAGCACCGTAGCCAGCGACACGGAGACATTGGAGAATATCATCGCCAAGTATCAGACGCTCGACGTGAACATCACCGATGCAAAGTATGCCACCACTTGTCTGCCGTGGAACGGCGAAGTGCCTTCGGGTGTCACAGTGTATATCGCTACCAAGTACAATGAGAGCGCTACTGGCACAAGCTCAGTGCATCTCGAAAAGTATAACGCCACCGTGCTGCCCAAGGGCGTAGGCTTCCTGCTCCACTCCGACAATGCCGGCACATACACCTTCAAGCGCACCAATAGCGCGGCAGAGACACCTGCCGGAAACATCTTCAGCGGCACTTACAAGAAGATTGCCAACGAGCAACTCGACTTTACCAATCACGACTACATGCTGCTCGGCAACAAGAGTCAGGGCGTGGGCTTCTACCGACTGGCCTCCGACTCCTACATCCCTTGCTTCCGTGCCTATATCTTGCGCGACAAGAGCACAAGTTCGGATAGCAAGCAATATGCGGCGTTCGACTTCAACGGTGAGACGGCAATCGACGGTATCTACAATACTTCAGAGGCATCGGTGAAGGCCGTGTTCGGCATCAACGGAGAGCGTCGCGCAAAGTTGGAGCGCGGCATCAACATGGTGAAGATGACCGATGGAAGTGTCAGGAAAGTACTTGTGAAATAACCCCCAGTTAAGACAATATACAAACAGGATAATAACAGGACATGATAGATACTGAAAACAAGAAAAAGATATATGTCACTCCTCGTGTGACAGTGCAGAATGTGGAAATGTGCAGTCTTCTGACCGTATCGATAAATTCATACGACAAAGGCGGCAGCGAGGAAATAAAGGGCGAGGAGTCGCTCAGCAAGCGCAACGACACATTGTGGGACATGGACGGCACATGGGACACTGTCGGAGCATGGGGCAAAGGCAACAAATGACATGCACCATGTAGAATGGAAAAGGGACGCTTCGCCGTGCGCGAAGCGTCCCTTTTTATTCTATGCTTGGCATGAGTATTACCACAATGAAAGCCTGCGTATTACCCTACAGGCTAATGATGCCAGCTTTCAACCATTTGTCCACGAGTTCTTGCGAGTCTTTTAAGGCAATGTCGCGAGGCAAAGGAGTGTTCTCGTCAATCTCGTAGTTGCTCACGAGAATGTCGGCAAGGTCGTCAACGCTAAAATCCTTTCCTTCTACGCTGTTCCATAGCAAATAGGCACTGTCGTTCATGTTGATGACATCGCTGAAGTCAATGTTCTCCTTGCCTTCTGCCACGATGACGTGAGCCCCGCATATCTCGTTTACTCTGAAACCTTTCTTTGTTCTCATATATAAAATATATCTTTATCGACTTTTCTCACGTTACTTGCTGAATAAGGGAATCCACACGTGGCGATGGAATGCCAACAACCATCGCCTGACGGGCAGAAGCCTCATCCATATCCACGAATACGCCTTCCATTTCCTTCCGTTTACAGAATCGAGTTGGCTTCTTCCCTTACGATAGAATCCAAGCACGGACGCCACGATGTCGTCTGTCGTGCAATGTTCTGGAGTGAGGTTGCCATCGCCGAGGAGGGTTACCTTGTTACCTTCGATGTTGACCACACGATGGAGCACATAATACCGCTTGTTTATAATGGCAAGCACAGGATCGCCAACATTAGGAACCGTGGCTTTGGTCAGCAAAGCCTTGTCGCGACCGTCTTCAAGGAAAGGACGCATGGAGAAGCCTCTCATCAACGGCAATGTCACGGTATGCCCTTCGTTGATGAGTTTCAACACTTCTGGCAAGAAGTCGGTGTTCTTGAATGAAATGGTTTGCTTCATGTTTTTAGTTCTGCACGTTGTCTTTCCTTGCTATGCCCTCATGGCAAACCTCCGCCGAATTTCTGTCGGGAAGGCAATGGAGGATGTAGACAGGCACGCGTTCCACGATTGTCGTTACCGTCTGGCATATAGTCTTGGATAGCTCAATGTCCCATTTCATGGATGACACGGAAGGCAACAGAGATATGAAAGCCTTGACCGCGCTGGCGCGTTCAACAGAGTTGGAATGGTGCCTGTCGATTTGAGTCACGGCGCCCAAAATGGCCTTGATGTTACGGTAGCAAGGCGTCTTCCCACTCCATGGGCTGCCATAGATAAAGCATTCTTTATCCACGACCCTCACCACGGGGTTATCGTCGTTCATCAAGTCGCATCCAGGGATGTATTTCAACCAGTTACTCACCTGAGTGGACTTCCCCGTGCCGCTCTTGGCAATGAAGGCATAGCCGTAGCCTCGTTGCCTTACCAAGGATGCGTGCATGAGCACCGCGCCTTTGTGGGCGCCTGCGAAGGCGTAGACAAGCATCAAGGCATTGTTTAGCCCATACGATCGAGTGATGGCGTTACCCTTGAGGGCGCATCTGCAATGGGCGAACTCCTTGTCGGTGATGAGCAAGGCACATTCCGCCTTGTTGAGATCCTTGATGATGTATTGGTAGCCGCCATCCTGGAGATGGTCTACAACGGTTATGCCGTTGCCCGTGTCAAACTCCCTTATCCGCTCACGTTGAGCCTTGGGCATGGGCTGGATGTTGTCGTCTATCCTCAACGTGAACAATGTCGCGTTTCCATCATGAGCCTTCTTTTCAAAAGGGCGAAACGATGGAAGCAAGCGAAAGCCATTGTCGTATCCAACAAATGATATAGCAAAAACAAGGTCCGCTACTTGAAAGAAGCGCGTCTCTTCGGCATGGGCCTGTGGGGTGCTACTCATTGCCTGTGGTATCATTTATTCGTCGGGCCTGATTGCCTCATAGCGAAAACCTGGCTGCTTGACCTCTTTGACTATGAACTTGCCGTTAACGGTGTATTTTTTTCTCAAGCGAGCGTATTTCTTCTCTATGTCTTTCTTTTTCAACGCGAAACAAGTGATGCAAGTGGGTGTCTTGACACCTTCCAGCTGAAGATGTTCTCTAAGCTGGCTGGAATAGTTTTCGCGACTGAACAAAAACTTTGTCTTTGTCTCGATATATACAGAGTCAAGCTCTTGTATCTCCGTGAAATATACGGTGGAGTCGTTGAAAGACGACGCGAAGCCAAATACATAAGCTTTTGCCGGACGTGAGGCTCCCCAGACGCAAAGGCATGCAATGGCCATGAAAAATGACAGGATATATTTCCTCATGATGATGATAATTTGCTTTTTTGACGTTTTACGGTACAAAATTATAAAATTAATACCGCTTTTCGAGCGAAATGTTTATTTTTAACGCCAAGGTTCTAAAAAAAAACATACTTTTGCAGCATACCGTTATTTTTTTACTAAATTTGCATGATAAATATCGTATGTCGTAAATATGAGTGTAGCTATCATAAAATATAACGCCGGTAACATTTACTCGGTTGTCAACGCGTTAAGGCGCTTGGGTGTCGAGCCGGTCATCACCGACAGTCCTGAGGAGTTGGCACAGGCAGACCATGTCATCTTCCCCGGGCAGGGCAGCGCTCAAACCACAATGGAATATTTGCGTTCGCATGGCCTCGACAACGTGATAAGGTCGCTACGCCAGCCTGTGCTTGGCATTTGCGTGGGGCAACAGCTTCTTTGCGCCCACTCGGAGGAAGGCGACGTGGATTGCATAGGTATATTCCCCGAAAACGTCAGGAAGTTCAACCCCGATGACCATGAGCTGAAGGTGCCCGAGATGGGGTGGAACAGGCTGCACGATATATCATCGCCACTGTTCAAAGGTGTCGATGAAGGCGATTACGTTTATTTTGTCCATAGCTTCTACGTCCCCAAATGTGAGTTCACGATAGCCACAGCCGACTATTCGGTGCCTTATTCTGCCGCTTTGCATCGCGACAACATCTGGACGGTGCAGTTCCATCCGGAGAAGAGCGGAAAGGTGGGTGAGAGAATCCTTGGGAATTTCCTTGATATGGACTAAGCTAAAGAGAAGAAAAGAATGAATATAGAACTTATTCCAGCGATAGACATAATAGACGGCAAGTGCGTAAGGCTCACAAAGGGAGACTATGGTCAAAAGAAAGTGTACAACGACGACCCGGTTGCCCAAGCCAAGGAGTTTGAGAAACTTGGGATGAAGCGTCTTCATGTCGTTGACCTCGATGGCGCGAAAGCCAAGCATATAGTGAATGTCGACGTGCTTAGGGGCATAACTGCCGCTACAAGCCTGAAGGTGGATTTTGGAGGAGGCATAAAAACCGATGAGGACATTGAGGCAGCCTTCTCGGCAGGCGCGTCCCTGGTTACGATAGGGAGCGTGGCCGTGAGCCAGCCCGACACTTTCATGAAGTGGCTTGGCCGGTATGGCGCTGACAATATAATCTTGGGCGCTGACGTCAGAAACGGTTTCGTCAGTATAAACGGGTGGAAAGAAGATTCTGCCGAGGAACTTTTGCCATTCCTTTCAAGATACGTAAAGGCAGGCGTTAAGAACGTGTTGTGCACAGAGATTTCAAGAGACGGCACCCTGTCGGGCCCTTCTACTGAACTGTATAGTAAGGTGATGGAAGCATTTCCAGACATCCACTTGATAGCAAGCGGTGGAGTGGGGTGCAACGAGGATGTCATAGAGCTCGACAAGGCCGGAATTCCAGCGGTTGTCTTTGGTAAGGCATGGTATGAGGGCAGGATTAACTTAAAGGAGCTAAAAGCATGAAATACAACGGATTGGCAAAACGCATAGTGCCTTGCCTTGATGTCAAGGATGGACAGACGGTCAAAGGCACCCATTTCGTCAATCTCCGAGAGGCTGGCGACCCGGTGGAACTTGGCAAGGCTTACAGCGACGCTGGTGCCGATGAGCTCGTGTTTCTCGACATCACGGCGACCGTGGATGGACGCAAGACGTTTACCGACATGGTGAGTCGGGTGGCGCAGAACATCAACATCCCCTTCACCGTGGGCGGAGGCATCAACGCCATAGAAGACGTTGACCGCTTGCTGGGGGCAGGGGCGGATAAGATAAGCGTTAACTCGGCTGCCATAAAGCACCCGGAACTTATTGATGAGATATCGTCGAAATATGGCTCGCAGGTTTGCGTGTGTGCCATTGACGCGCGCAATGACGCCGATGGGTGGCATTGCTACGTGAAAGGAGGCAGAGAGCGTACCGACCGCCGTTTGATGGATTGGGCACGCGAGGTGGCAGACCGTGGCGCTGGCGAGATACTCTTCACGAGCATGGATCATGATGGCGTGAAACAAGGCTTTGCCTACGAGGCACTTGCCGAAATGGCTGACTTGGTGCCCATACCTGTGATAGCCAGCGGTGGAGCCGGCAAGACGGAAGACTTTTACGATGCGTTCGCGTTGGGAAAGGCAGACGCGGCTTTGGCAGCAAGCGTGTTCCATTTTGGTGAGATAACGATTCCAGAGCTCAAGCTCTACCTTAAAAACAAAGGTATAAACGTAAGATTATGAATATAGATTTCGAGAAGATGGACGGGCTTGTGCCTGCGATTGTTCAAGATGCCGTGACGGCAAAAGTGCTGATGCTGGGCTTCATGAACAAGGAAGCCTATGAAAAGACCATGGCGACAGGGCTCGTTACTTTTTGGAGCAGGACAAGAAAGTGCCTTTGGACTAAAGGCGA
The DNA here is from genome assembly GCA_963588155.1 of Lachnospiraceae bacterium. Lineage (GTDB taxonomy): Bacteria > Bacteroidota > Bacteroidia > Bacteroidales > Bacteroidaceae > Prevotella. The sequence continues at coordinate 7,875 of CAVAGT010000096.1, forward strand.
GACTTCGGGTAACCTTTTGCATCTTGTCAGTGTGAAAGAAGATTGTGACCACGATACCCTCCTCATAGAGGCTCATCCCGACGGTCCGGTCTGCCATCTTGGTACCGACACGTGCTGGGGCGAGTCAAATGACCTGAATCCGATAGCATTTCTCACCGAACTGCAAGACTTCATAGAAAAGCGGCACGAAGAGATGCCCGAAGGCAGTTATACAACGAGTCTCTTCCGAAAAGGGGTGAACAAAATGGCTCAGAAAGTAGGCGAGGAGGCCGTGGAAACCGTAATAGAGGCCACGAACGGCACAAACGAAAAGCTGGTTTATGAGGCTTCTGACCTGTTGTATCATCTCGTCGTGTTGCTGACGTCTAAGGGTCTGCGCATTGAAGACCTCGCGCAGGAACTCGCGAAACGCCACAACCCGGATTGGGACAAGGCACGGAGGATAAAGAAGAGTAAGGAATAATCGGAATATCCAGATAATTTATTTCAGGTTATGCTTATAGATTACGATAAAGTAAAGGTCTATCAACAAGACAAACTGATTCTCGATGACGTGTGTCTTCACGCCAACGAGGGTGAGTTTATCTATTTGATAGGAAAGGTGGGGTCTGGAAAGAGCAGCTTGCTCAAGACCTTATATTGCGAGTTGGACTTGTATCCCGAGGAATCGGAGAAAGCAGAAGTGCTTGGAAGGAACCTCTTGACGCTGAAACGACGGGAGATCCCGGCATTGAGGCGTGAGATGGGAATCATCTTTCAAGATTTCCAGCTCCTTCGCGACCGCGACATTTGGAACAACCTGCGCTTCGTCTTGCGTGCCACAGGATGGAAAGACAGCAAGAAGATAGAGGAGCGCATCCATGAGGTGCTCGCTATGGTGGAGATGGAAGGTAAGGTTCATTCAATGCCGCATGAACTGTCGGGCGGTGAACAGCAACGAATCTCTATCGCGAGGGCTTTGCTCAACAATCCGAAAGTTATAATAGCCGATGAGCCAACCGGCAACCTCGACCCCGAAACAGCCGACAATATCGTGAGGCTGCTTAAAGACATCACAAGGCAGGGAACGGCCGTGCTGATGTCAACTCATAATATATCCATGATAGATCGCTATCCCGGCATTATATATAAATGTGAGGACGGCAAGGTAGTGGAGATCAGAAACAAGGACTAAAACAAAAAGATATACCGTCTTATGAACGTAATGAAATTTGGAGGCACTTCTGTCGGAAGTCCAGAACGCATGAAGAGCGTAGCCCAACTCATAACAAGATCGGGCGAACCAACGGTTGTAGTGTTGTCTGCAATGAGTGGCACGACAAATAGTCTTGTGGAAATAAGCAACTATCTCTACAAAAAGAACCCCGAGGGGGCAAACGAGGAAATAAACAAGCTCGAGACAAAGTACATGGGTCACGTGGAGAACTTGTATTCCGACGCTGCCTACAAGAACAAGACTCGCGACTTCTTGCGTGACAGATTCAACTACATGCGCTCTTTCACAAAAGGCATTTTCACGAGTTTCGAGGAGAAAATCATCGTGTCGCAAGGTGAGATAATGTCTACCAACATGATGAACAACCTCCTTCTGGAGAATGGCATAGAGAGTGCGCTTATCGACGCTTTGAGCTTCATGAGAACCAACAAGAACTCAGAGCCCGACCTGCCATATATCAAAGAGCATTTTGCCGACGTGATGGCCAATAATCCAGGCAAGCAGATTTACATTACGCAAGGTTTTATCTGCAGGAATGCCTATGGCGAGGTGGACAACCTCCTTCGCGGTGGCTCTGATTATACGGCGTCATTGATAGGTGCCGCCCTTCCTGCCGACGAGATTCAGATTTGGACCGACATAGATGGCATGCACAACAATGACCCTCGCTTTGTTGACAACACCAAGGCAGTGAGGCAGCTCAATTTCGAGGAGGCTGCAGAGCTTGCCTACTTCGGCGCGAAGATTCTGCATCCGACATGTGTGCAGCCTGCCAAGTTCGCTGGCATCCCCGTAAGACTGAAAAACACGATGAAGCCAGATGCTGAAGGGACGATCATCAACAACGAACTTGGGAAAGGCACCATTAAAGCCGTAGCTGCAAAAGACAACATCACCGCCATAAAGATTAAGTCGTCGCGTATGTTGCTCGCCACTGGTTTCCTCCGCAAGGTGTTCGAGATTTTCGAGAGCTACCAAACTCCGATAGACATGATTGCCACGTCGGAGGTGGGAGTGTCGATGAGTATCGACAACGACACGCATCTCGACGAGATAGTTGACGAGTTGAGGAAATACGGCTCGGTAACAGTTGACCCAGACATGTGTATCATTTGCGTTGTTGGCGACCTCGACTGGAATAACGTTGGCTTTGAAACGATTGCCACCGATGCCATGAAGAACATACCCGTGAGAATGGTGAGCTATGGAGGTTCCAACTACAACATCTCATTCCTCATAAAGGAATCGGACAAGAAGCAAGCCCTGAAGAATCTCAGCGACACATTATTTTAATATTAACAAGAAAAGCGCTTAAAAGCCAATCTGATTTATGGAGACACTCTTTCCAATTGAGAAGTTTCGCGAAACGCGAACCCCTTTCTACTACTATGATACGACACTTCTTCGAAGGACGATAGACGAAGTTAAGAGCGAAGCGGCAAAATACGACAACTTTGTTGTGCATTATGCCGTGAAAGCCAATGCGAACCCAAAGGTCCTGAAGATAATATCTGAAGGCGGCCTTGGTGCTGACTGCGTTAGTGGCGGAGAGATAGAGGCTGCCATGAAGGCAGGCTTCCCAAGTGATGGCATAGTTTTTGCTGGAGTGGGAAAGGCAGATTGGGAGATAAACACGGCTCTTGACGCAAACATTTTCTGCTTTAATGTGGAGAGTGTGCCTGAGCTTGAGGTGATAAACGAGCTCGCTAAAGCCAAGGGAAAGGTTGCCAACGTATGCTTTAGGATCAATCCCGAAGTTGGCGCTCACACACATGCCAACATCACTACAGGACTTGCTGAAAACAAGTTCGGAATTGCCATGAGCGACATGGTGCCTGTGATAGAGAGGGCCTTAGGGTTAGAGAACATAAAGTTTACGG
>CAVAGT010000097.1:0-10949 GCA_963588155.1 Lachnospiraceae bacterium
GCAAGTGTAGGGAAGTGAAGAATTAAGTGAAGATGGAAGAGTGATGAGTGAAGAATCTGCTTGAAGCGAACGTGGGATTCTTGGCGTAGGGTCGAACCTGTTGCCATCGATGATTAAAGCCTGGGGCCTCACGCTCAAGGCGGCTATGGCCCGGTGCATGGCGAGGAAAGAGGCGTGAAGGATGTTTATCTCGTCAATCTCCTCGGGCGACACTATGCCTATCGCCCACGCCACGGCATCGCGCTGTATCTGATCGCGAAGGGCATAACGCCGCTTCTCGGTCAGCTTCTTCGAGTCGTCAAGTTCGGGGTTGTCGTAATCGGGCGGCAAGATGACAGCGGCAGCGTAAACGCTGCCTGCCAAACAACCGCGACCAGCCTCATCGCAACCAGCCTCAACAAGGTCTTTATAATAATGTGGCGATAGTTTTCCCATAGATTAAACACATGGCCATTAGAACGATGAAAGAACAGATACTTCTCTTTAGAACATCTTGCAGACTCTCTCTATTCCCTCGGCAAGCACGTCAATCTCTTGCTTGGTGTTGTAGAGGGCGAAAGAAGCGCGGACGGTGCCAAGAATGCCAAGCCTGTCCATGAGCGGCTGCGCGCAATGGTGACCAGTGCGCACGGCAATGCCGAGCTGGTCGAGAAGCGTGCCCATATCCATGTGATGGATGTCGCCCACATTGAAACTAACCACGGCATCGTGGGAATGGAGCTGGCCGAGAGGCCCATAGATGTGCATCCCGTCAATAGCAGAGAGACGCTGGAGGGCGTAAGCGGTTAGCTCGCGCTCATGACGCTCAATGTTGTCCATGCCAAGACTTTCCATATAGTCTATGGCTACGGCTAGGCCGTGAGATGCTATGTAGTCGGGCGTGCCTGCCTCGAACTTCAGCGGAGCTTTCTCAAAGGTGGTTCTCTCAAAGCTGACGTGGTCTATCATCTCGCCGCCACCTTGGTAGGGCGGCAGACGGTCGAGCCACTCTGCCTTGCCATATAGCACGCCGATGCCCGTGGGACCATACATCTTGTGTCCGCTGCAAACATAGAAATCGCAGTCGAGCTTTTGAACGTCAACCTTCACGTGAGGCGCACTTTGCGCTCCGTCGACGACACAAGGCACGCCGTTGTCGTGGGCTATCTTGATAATATCCTCCACGGGATTGACCGTGCCCAGGACATTGCTGACATGTGCCACGCTCACAATCTTGGTCTTCTCATTGAAAAGGGCCTTATAAGCCTCCATGTCGAGAATGCCGTCGTCGGTCATTGGTATGACGCGAAGCCTTATGCCCTTGCGACTTGCCGCCAAATGCCAAGGCACAATGTTGGAATGATGCTCCATGACAGTGACTATCACTTCGTCGCCAGGCTGCATCATGGCTTCGGTAAACGTTGCGGCAATAAGGTTGATGCCCTCGGTGGTGCCCCGGGTGAACACAATTTCCGATGAGTTTTCCGCGTTTATGAAACGTCTTACTGTCTCGCGTGCCTGCTCGTGAAGCTCCGTCGCCTGTACGCTGAGGTAATGAACACCTCGGTGCACATTGGCATTCTCGTTGAGATACTCGTCGCGCATGGCATCGAGAACGCACAACGGCTTCTGCGTAGTGGCGGCATTGTCGAGATAGACAAGCGGCTTGCCGTGAACCTCACGACTCAATATCGGGAAATCTGCCCTTACTTTGTCAACATCATACATCTTCATTGCCTTTTATTTTTTGCCATTTGCGACGTAGTTCATGTGTACACGCTCCACATTCACGGAGCCATCCTTCTTGCAGGTGACTCTCACCAGATAGTCGCCGGCTTCCGGACTGTTGCGTTCGCTCATCGACTCCAGCGTCAGATAGCGTACGCCACCAAACTCGCGGTCGTCCCAAGCATGCACATGACCACAGAACACGATGGTAGCCTTCCACTCAGAGAAGCGACTCAACATGCGGTAGAGTTCCTCACGAGGGAATGTGGAGGAGAACTGGGTGGTTCGCGGCCTAAAGATGTTTGAATGGGAGAACACGAATATGTGTCGAATGTTCTTGTTAGATTTCAACACATTCCTATTCAAAAGCTTCCACTGCTCCTCGCCAAGCGTTCCACTGGCCGTGTCGAGGAAGATGAACTGGTCATACATGCCCGTGTTGCCTATCTTCACCGTAAACTCGAAGAAAGAGGAATGGAATATCGACGTGAACAAAGCCCATCCGTTTCGCGTCACGTCGTGGTTGCCCACTACAGAGTAGAATGGGAATCTTACATCACCAAGGTCGGAATAGACACTGCAGAACTCAGGATCATCATTGTACAAAGGATACCTCGTATCATGATAGGAAAACTCTTTGATAGTGCCGTATTTCGGGTCCTCCTTTTCGGTGACGATAGTTTCGAAATACTTGTCTTCCCATTTTTCCACTCCGTAAGCCAAAATATCCAACAAGTTTCTGTAATATTCGGCGCTGGTATCGGCAATGTCGCCAAGGCTTGCCCACAAGAGGTCGCCATGCTCCAATCCTATGTCCAACATTTCCTTGATTCGCCCCTGGTCGGTCGCCACATGACTGTCGGAGCCTACCAGGAAGGAATACTCTCCGTCGCTGTTCGCAGGCGTGCGCATGTCGATGGTATCTTCCATATACTGTTGGTAGTAAGTATACGACATGTCCACACGGTCGTCGACACCTGATCCGCCGACAAGCACACCAGTGGGGCTAACCTTACTACAAGAGGAGATACAGGCGGCCGCAACGAAGGCCAGCCAAGCCATTGCAATGTTAACTCGTTTCATTTACCAAAGATATTTAAGTCCAACCTTCAATGATGATTCATACCTTGACGCCAACTGGCTCGTACTGCCGGCGGGACGGACGTTCACCTCGCCGTAGAGTTTCATACGCTTCTTGATATTGGCGTTCCAGCGCACGCCCCAGTTGATGTTCCAGTTCTCGAAATAGAAATCGTCGTAGTTGCGCACGAAGAGCCCAATGTTCCAGGAATTCCACCTTGGGCGGATGTTGACACCCGTACCGAAGGTAAGGGTCAGCGGCTCCCTGTAGCCTGTTCCCAACATGCTGTAGCGGATGAGCGTCTCGCCCACCGTCAGGTCGAAATAGGGGCTCTCAAAGGTTGCCGAGACGTTGCCGTTGTACTCATTGGTCTTGTAGTCGGAATAGCGATTGTAAAGAAACTTGGCCGAGAAGTAGAAATTGAAACGCGACACGGGCAAGCGATAAATTCCCTTGGCCGAAACGCCAAACTTTCCCTTGCCAATGGGTGCCTCTACCCCACCCTCAGCACTGATGCGGTCGGTGAAATGGCGCGTGTAGGTCACCGCCGGACCAATGAACTTGCCGGTGATGACATTGTTACCCGCCTGCAAATAGCCTGAAACCTCGTTGCGATGTTCCCCATCATACTTATGTTCTCCGCAAAACACGGGGTTCTGCGCCATTGCCGACATTGAGAACAATCCCAAGAAGGCAAATGCCATATAAGCTCTCATCATAATATTCTTTACAATTTAACACAATACCATTACTTACAAAGCTTGCAGCCCTCACACTTGTTAAGCTCTCCACGGAAGCGCTTCTCCACCAAGTGATGCAGACGGTCGCGCAGCGGTTCCAGCTCCATCTTGTCGATGACCTCGTTGATGAAGGCAAACTGCAGAAGCAGCTTCGCCTCCTCGCGGCTCACGCCTCGCTGCTGCATGTAGAAGAGAGCCGCGTCGTTGAGCTGACCCACCGTGCTGCCATGGGCGCACTTCACGTCATCGGCATAAATTTCCAGCATGGGCTGGGTGAACATGCGGGCGGTCTTGGTGGCGCAAAGGTTCTGGTTGGTCTCCTGCGACGTGGTCTTCTGGGCATCCTTACGCACCAATACGCGGCCGGCAAAAGCACCATGAGCCTCATCGTCGAGCACATACTTGTAAAGCTCATTGCTCGTGCAATGGCCCACCTGATGGTCGATGAGCGTATTGTTGTCCACCACCTGGTTCTTGTCGGCAACAACGCAACCATTGCAGAAACACTCCGCGCCCTCGCCCTTGAACACGAGGTCAAGACGGTTGCGGGTGATTCCGTTGTGGAGGGTAATCACGTTGTGGTTTACGCGGCTGTTGGCCTGCTGCTCTATATAGACGTTGCTTACGCGACGGTTCTTGATGTGGGTCTCTTCCAGACAGTATAGGTCAAGACTGGCATTCTCGCTCACGTAAGCCTCTATGACTTGCGTGGCAAGGAAGTCGCGGTCGTCCGCGGCATGATCGCAGAAGAGGAGCTTAGCCTCCGCGCCCTCATCCATGACGATAAGCACGCGGCGGTTCACCATCAGGTCCACGTCAGACCGAAGGATGTTGATCACCTGGATGGCGCGCTCGGCCTTCACGTTCTTGCCCACGTGGATGAAGAGCCCATCCTCGGCAAGCATGGTGTTGAGCGCCGTGACGGCATCGTCTGCTGTCTTGGCAAGCTTGCAATAATATTTCGCGATAAGGTCAGGACGCTCATCGGCTGCATCCTTAAGGCTCATGACCTCCACGCCTTCGGGCAAGCCCACCTTTGGCAACGTCTTCTTATAGAAGCTGTCGTTGACAACGAAATAGAGCGACGTGGAAAGATTGGGCACGTCGCAACTGAAGACGCTATATGGATTAATGGGGAACTCCACACGGTTCACGTTCACTCCGTAGTTTGGGGCGAACAGTTTTTCCATGTTGGTATATTTGTATCGCTCAACCTTTCGCGAAGGGAAACCCTGACGCTTGAAATCCTCGAAGGCGGTATCGCGAACGGCATTCATCACAGCCGAGGAGTGGGCGTTAAGCATCTCCCTCGACTGCTCATAAAGATCTATATATTGTTTTTCGCTTGACATAAAGAAATCTATTTCGTTCCGTATTTCTCGTCAGCCTCTTCCTTGATCCAGTCGTAACCGCGCTTCTCTATCTCCTTTGACAGTTCCGGCCCAGCAGTCTTGACTATGCGACCATTGTAAAGCACGTGAACCACTTGAGGCTTTATCATGTCGAGCAAGCGCTCATAGTGGGTGATAACCACGATTGACTTCTCTGGAGTGAAGAGCTTGTTGACTCCTTCGGCAACGATGCGCATGGCATCGACATCAAGGCCAGAGTCGGTCTCATCGAGAATGGCGAACTTAGGGTCGAGCATGGCCATTTGGAATATCTCGTTGCGTTTCTTCTCGCCACCGGAGAAACCCTCGTTGACTGAGCGGCGCGAGAGCTTCGGGTCTAGTTCCACGAGTTCACGCTTCTCCTTCATCAGTTTCATGAAGTCGCCAGCCTTTAGAGGTTCCTTGCCCTCATATTCACGCTTGGCGTTGACTGCCGCCTTCATGAAGTTGATCATCGACACGCCCGGTATCTCGACGGGATATTGGAAGGAGAGGAACAAGCCCTCGCGCGCTCTGTCTTCCGGCTTCATCTCCAAGAGGTTCTTGCCATTGAAGATGGCTTCGCCCTCGGTCACCGTATAGAGAGGGTTGCCCGTGAGCACCGCGCTCAAGGTTGACTTGCCGGAACCGTTTGGCCCCATAATTGCGTGAATCTCACCATCGTTGATGGTAAGGTTGATACCTTTCAATATTTCTTTGCCTGCAATAGTGGCATGCAGATTCTTTACCTCTAACATAGTGTATGTATAAAAATCCTTATTTCCATTTATAATATTTCCCTTCTCCACTACAGGTTGTCAATCAACCCTTGCAACAGTCCATTCCAATCTGCGCTCGTCCACCGGAAAGGGAACGTCAACTTCAGGCCCAGGGAGAACACGTGGCGGTGTAGCTGACCGTGATACTCTGTGGTGCGGTTGCTGCCTTTCTCTGTATAACTCACGCGATAAGGCGAGCTGAGACCTAACCGATAGCCGTATTCCACTTTCAAGGCAACGCTGGAGAACAGGTAGATGTCGGCACCCACGATAGGACCTAAGCTGAACCTCGGAGCCTTTACTATGCCTTGCGCCTCATAGCTATATGTGTTCTTGGACATTTGGCTGTATGACCATGACATATAGGATGACATCTCAAATGGCCCACGGTCAGCGTCAATGGCATAGAGAACGTCAGTGCCAACATAGGGGGCTATCTTCCAATGGTCAGGAGCCGGATACCAACGTCCACCTAACATAAGTTGGTTGAGTTCCTGGCATCCTTCTCCCTTGAGGAAGTGGAGTTGCTCGCGCTCGTATCCTGCCTTCAGGCTGAAATGGGTCTTGGGCAGGTAATACTCCACGTGCAACTTGGTGAACAGGCCCGAATTGGACGTTGAGCCCCCACGATATTTCGGCACATCATTGTTGGTCGATGTTGCTGACGGTACTAAGTTGCCGCCTATCTGCGCATCAATGGCCCACCTACGCTTGTCGTCGTCATCGTCTTGTGCCGACGCTCCCATGCTGACGAGCAGCAGGAGAGCCAAGATCAGGAGGGTTGAACGTCGCATAAGCCAGCCTTTATCCTGTTTATCCTACAGTCCCCTCCAGCGACACGCTCAAGAGCTTTTGTGCCTCAACCGCGAACTCCATAGGCAACTTGTTGAGTACGTCCTTGGCATAACCGTTGACTATCAAGCCGACGGCCTCCTCGGTCGGAATGCCTCGCTGATTGCAATAGAAGAGCTGGTCTTCGGAAATCTTCGAGGTGGTCGCCTCATGTTCGAATACAGCCGTGTCGTTGTGGGTGTCCATGTAGGGGAAGGTATGAGCGCCGCAATTGCTGCCCAAGAGCAAGGAGTCGCACGAACTATAGTTGCGGGCATTGTCGGCATTCGACGTGGCACGAACGAGTCCGCGATAGCTGTTCTGCGAATGGCCGGCGGAGATACCTTTCGAGATGATGGTACTCTTGGTGTTCTTGCCCATGTGAATCATCTTGGTGCCAGTGTCAGCCTCTTGATAGTTGTTGGTCACTGCCACGCTATAGAACTCGGCTTGCGAGTTATCGCCACGCAAGATGCATGAAGGATACTTCCAAGTGATGGCAGAGCCGGTCTCCACTTGTGTCCAGCTCAACTTTGAGTTTACGCCACGCAAGTCGCCACGCTTGGTAACGAGGTTCAGCACGCCACCCTTGCCGTTTTCATCGCCAGGGTACCAGTTCTGCACGGTAGAGTATTTCACCTCGGCATTGTCCTTGACTATGATCTCCACGATTGCGGCATGGAGCTGGTTCTCGTCGCGCATGGGAGCGGTGCATCCCTCAAGATACGACACGTAGGCATCGTCGTCGGCTATGATAAGCGTGCGCTCAAATTGTCCCGTGTTGCGGGCGTTGATGCGGAAATAGCTGCTCAGCTCCATCGGGCAACGCACGCCCTTGGGGATATAGACAAACGAGCCGTCGCTGAACACACAACTGTTCAATGCCGCGTAGAAGTTGTCGCGATAAGGCACCACGCTTCCCAAGTATTCCTTCACTAAGTCGGGATGCTCCTTGATGGCCTCGCCAATGCTGCAGAATATAACGCCTTTCTCGCGGAGCTTCTCCTTGAAGGTGGTCTTCACCGACACGGAGTCCATGATGGCATCCACGGCGGTGCCGCTCAGTGCCAAACGCTCCTCCAAGGGTATGCCGAGCTTGTCGAATGTTTTTTCCAGCTCAGGATCTATCTCCTTGTTCTTAGGCTTCTTCGCCAATGGGTCGGCATAATAAGATATAGCTTGATAATCAATGGGTGGCACATGTACGTGTCCCCAAGTGGGTTGTTCGAGAGTCTGCCAATAGCGGAATGCCTTCAGGCGAAAGTCGAGCATCCATTCAGGCTCGCCTTTCTTCTTGGATATGAGCCGCACGACATCCTCGTTCAGACCCTTTTCTATTATGTCGGTATGCACGTCGGTGGTGAAGCCGTACTCATATTTCTGCTCCGCCACTTGTCGCACAAAGGCATTTTTTGTATCTTTATTTTCCATTTTACTGATCTGCTTTGGGCGGTATGCCACACTGACAAAAGGGCGCAATGCGCCCTCTCGTTTTAAAATGCAAAATTACGAATAATACGCTTATTTTCCGAAGAATTAACGCTTTTTTTAGCAGTAACCTAATATACTCCTTGGCAGACAATTGTCTTTTATTAGTGCACGCTCACCTTACGCACCATGGTGCATGGGGCAAAGTCGGCCGAAAGGTAGTCAACTATCATAAGGTAATCTCCTTTTTCGGAAGGGGCCGCAATGGCTTTCGGCATGCTGCCTCCATAGTTTGCGATGCTAAGCGAAGGAGTGTACATCACACCCTTGCTCTCTATCGGTTCCAGCTTGAAACCCTTGGTAGTGAGCTCGAGGCAGCCGTTTATGCAGAAAGGATGGCGGGCGATTGATTGCGCAGGCGACAGATACTCCACCGTGGCAATGTCCTGCATATTGAGGTTCACGGCATTGGTGGCATCCGTCAGCACTCCGTCGACATATATCTTTACTTCCGACTTGCCTTTGAGGGTAGACGTGCGCGTCGGATAAAGATGCCATGTCAGAGGGCCGCCTTCGCCTACGTCACCACTTTCCGCCTCGTCCACGCCATCTTTTCTTTTTTGTGATACCAACTTCATATAAGTGGAAAAATGGTAGACCATGTCTTGAAACGACTGATAGTTGCGCTTGTCCATCACCTTCTCCGTGATGAACTTATTCCCATAAAACTCTTTTTCCTCTTGATCATAATCCTTGTTGACATGCGCTGTTATCACCACTCCCGCCAGATTGTTCACTCCATGCCAATTGAACTGCTGTTTGCCGCCACTTGTACTTGCCACGGAAACGGTATTGCCAAGAAGCTCCCTTCGATAGTTATTCAGCGTAGGGATGGTGTCTCCATAGAATTCATATTCGTATTGATCGGATTTGTTTTTCTTGTCATGCGCGCTAACGAAGAAGTTGTCGCCTTTGGGATAATCTCCAATAGGCAAAAAGAACGTGCCGTCTTTTTGTATCTCTGCCGAGAACGTGGCGGCATCACTACGCTGATAAGCAACGATGTTGCCTTCCTTGAGTTTCCAGTTCTTTCCTTTTCCCCAAACCATTCCCTTTATGGCATTGGTCACCTCTGGCTGACATTTCATTTTCCATCCTTCCGACATTGCCTTCGCTATGTCGAGCCTTTGGAAACTTGCAGACAACAGCCAACCATTGATGTCGGCAATGCGGTCTACCGTTGATTCTCCAGCCATTTCGCGTGGGAAGGGCAACTCCGACACGAAGTCTGACTCAAAATCGGCCGCCTCAGCGGTTGGTATATAACGCCCTATGAGCGACTCTACGCTTTCGTCGTATGGAACAAAGCGAACCGTTGACACCATTGTCTTTTCGCCGATTATAGAGTCGGCATCAACATTCTCGCCCGTCAGGTATGAAATTTTGGCATCATACTGTGGCTTGACATTAGTAGACTTCCATAGATGCGCCTCGCTCAGCACGTTGTTACGGCTGTCCGTGAGCATAACGGATATAACGCCGCCACCGACGTTAGACACGTCAACCACTCCACTTTGACGCAAGGGTATCATCATTAGCCCAAGGGCCCTGTGATAGGTGAAGAGCTTGACACCTTTGGGTATTTGTCCATCTATGCGGAACTCGAACTTGCCCCTGCCTTGCGATACGCGCAACGCAGGAGAAGCATTGTCTATTTCAGGCAAGGCATAGATTTTATGGTCATTGCCCTCCCCCACATTCACATAATAATGTTCTCCTTGCCCAGGGACTATGACAAACGTCTGCCATCCGGCTGATGTTGTCGCCGAGCTCAACAGCGTGGTTCCATTCGAATCGGTTATCGAGAAAGGTGATTGCAGTGGTCTTCCATTGTCATCGGTCAGAAATATGGACACATTTTGAACGCCACCAGCCGTAAGTTTTCCGCCCTCGGGGAATATCTTGCAACCGCTACCGCCATAGGGCTTGTTTGTCGCAAATCTGTTCTCGCTTATTTCTATCGGATATGTCGGGATAGTGATGTCACCGAAGTTACACATCATCTTTGAATAGGCGCGTAGAAAATAAATGCCGTATGGAGCCGTAAAGTCTATCAGCATGGCAGTATGGAATGAGCCACAATCGTCTACAACGAGTTTTTGCCTGGAGAGCACGCTGTCTTTATTGTTTGTCAATTCCATGTAGAGGTATCGGCTGTAGGGCGCACCCATCTTGTTATCGCATCTCGTCAACCAACCGTCTATCTGTATCGTGTCGCCAAGCTGGTAGCTAATCCTATCGCTGGCGAAGAACACCTTCTCTGTCGGCAATGTCTGGGCGCTTGCGACAAGAGAAAGCACCAACATCAAAACAAAGATTACAGATTTCTTCATAGGAACCAAGCTTATTGAAAGTCAGCTATTTGGTATTGAACGTAATAGAACCCTTCTCCCGAAACAACGCCATTAGAAACGTTCTCGCCAGTATAGAGCTCTGCAGTAAACACCCCGTTTGGGTCCATTTTATATGCCCATTTTAGCGACATCTTAGTAATGGAAAAATAGAAATAGATACCATTGGTAGAATACAATATAGGAGAGCCAAGCCCCTGCATAGACCACTTGTAAAAATTCATTGTGTTCGCTCCATCCGGAATGCGTCCCTGCAGATACATTTCACTACCCGCACCTAACAACTCTGATTTGTCAACATCCACATAGATAGTGCCAAGGCAATGTGGGTCACTATACCTTGATTGAGCAAAGCCAGTCACGCAAAAAAAGACTGTCAATAGCAACACGATAATCCTTTGTTTCATTTCTAAAATGTTTAATGGTTTATAAATGTTGATAGCAAAAGTCCTTGTCTTTATAATAGAGGCATTGAATCAATTGTTCTGAGCGCAAATATAAACATTTTATCTGAACGTGACAAATGTTTTTGTATTAAATAAAAAAAATCCGTTATGCTCGGCATATAACCAAGCATAACGGATGCTTTATAATATATAATG
>CAVAGT010000098.1:0-10929 GCA_963588155.1 Lachnospiraceae bacterium
TATATGTGAGACTTTGAATATATTAAGTCTTGAAAAGTTGCAAATTATCAGAAAAGTTCGTAACTTTGCCCTATTATTAAAAGACATATCTTATATAATGGCACGCCAAGTTATAGATGCATTAGACAAAAAAATCCTGCAACTTATTCAAAGTGACGCACGTATACCATTCCTTGAAGTGGCAAGGGCGTGCAACGTCAGTGGTGCCGCTATTCATCAGCGCATCCAGAAACTTACGTCCCTTGGTATAATCAAGGGCTCCCAGTTTATAATCGACCCCGAGAAAATAGGCTATGAGACTTGCGCCTATGTGGGCCTGTATCTCAAGGATCCAGAGAAATTCGACCAGGTGGTGGAGAAGTTGAGGCAGATTCCGGAGGTGACGGAGTGTCACTACACCACGGGCGGCTTCGACATGTTTATCAAGATTTTCGCCCACAACAACCACGACCTTCTCAACATAATCCACGACAAGCTCCAGCCGCTGGGCCTTTCTCGCTCGGAGACCATCGTCAGCTTCAATGCCGTCATCGACCGTCAGTTGCCGATAGACTTCAGTGCTCAACCCACTGTCGACGACAGCCAGAACTTGTAGGCCGCGTGCCAGAAGCGCGACAGGGGCCTGCCGAAAACGGTCTCCGCAGGGTAGGTCTTTGCGAAATGGAGGTTGCGGTAGGTCTCAAGAAGATATTGCCGCCAAAGGGGAAGGTTGGAAAAGTCGTATCTTTCGTCATGGAAGCCGAAATTGCCAGCCTTCAACATCTCTTCGAGTAGCATCTTGCCGGTTTTAGGATTAGGCTCACAGAGCAGTTTCTCTTGCTCCAGTCCTAATATGTCGTGCATGATGAACATCATGGCAGCGGTGAACTTGCGCATGTTCAGATGCTTTACCTTGACCATGATGCCCTTGTCTGTCGTAGGCATGGAACGAAGAAGAAAATAAAAGTCGACTACTTGCCTGAAGCCAAGCCCTTCGAAGAAGAAATGATGCATCATGTGCGACAGTTGGAAGATGCAGTCGAAGTCGGGGCAAAGAGTCCCTATCTCACCTAAGCCGTCTGGCAACACAGCCTTGTTGACAAACTGTTTGTTTTTCTCTTTATTGAAATATTGTCGCAATCGCCACTCATAGAAAAGATTTCCCATGAATGAAGGAACGTAATGCACCTCCACGGGTGTGCGTAGTCCTTTCACGTCTATGTGGTGGTAGCCAATGATGGCTTTCGGGTCATGACTGCGTGCCCAACGTATGACTTGCCTTGTGGATGCTGTCGTCCAAAGGTCAATGTCGCCCGGCTCGCGAATATAAGGGTCGGGATACAACAGGGCGTTTGCCTGACCTTTCATCACGACGCTGTCGAAGCCAGTCTCCTTTTTAAGTACCCTCGTGATGAAGTCGGCGTCGCGGTATACTTGCACGTTTGCCTTCTTAATCGCGGACTGGAAAGCCAACCACTGCCCCAACTGTCCCGTCGTGGGATGTGGGCTGGAGGCGTTCAACTTCTTGATGCCACAGAACAACACGCCACGTATGCATTGGCTTGTGCCGAACCGGAACAGTCCGTCCCAATCTATGTCGTGGGTTGGGGCTGGAAGCTCAGCCCCATCGTGAAGGCTGAAGCGCAGGAAGTCGAGGTATGCTTGTGTATTCTTATCCATGATCAATGCTTTAAAGTCCATAACGTGAACGCGAAACCATCGTGTTGTTGCCGTTCTGCTTCTTGCCATTTGTTGGTGTCAAATTCGGGGAAGAAGGTGTCGGCATCCTTGGGTTCTTGGTCCACTAACGTGATATACATTCGGCTGGCAAATGGCAATGCCGTTTGATATAGAGTGGCACCGCCGATGACGAAAACTTCTGCCATGGTGTCGCTATTGCCGTATTGCGCGCAATGGCTCAACGCCTCGTCGAAGGAGGCGTATACCTCGCAACCAGGCAACGTGGTAAGCGTGGCGCTCACCACTATGTTGCGGCGCCCCGGCAGAGCACCGTGGGGAAGCGACTCGAAGGTGTGCCTTCCCATGATGATGGCGTGACCCCAAGTGACGCTCTTGAAATGGGCGAGGTCGTCTGGCAAGTGCCAAGGCAGAGTGCCGTGGCGACCTATAGCGCGGTTGCGCGCCATGGCAACGATGATGCTGACGCTGGGATGTGGGAGCTTTTTATTTTCCATTCTTGCGGATAGAGGTTGTTGGCCCGTTGGCCTATGTTCTTCACGAAACCCAAGGGGTGTTGGCGGTAGGTGACAATGGTAAAGCCGCGAGGCGCGCCCATGGGTAAGGTTACGGCTTCTTTCCTCAGGTAATTGACGGCTTGAGTGAAATCGAGCTCGGCTTGTGGGAAAGCCGACTTGTCGAGAGCCGTGCTGAGGGCGAGAGCCGTGTCGGGAATCACATCCTTGCCTTTTCTCACGCCCAATTCCACGCCTGCGTGGATGACGTGGAGCCGTTTAGCCACATTATTATATATGGGAAGCCAATGCGACGGAATTGCCCTGAGGCTGTCTTTTGCCTCTACGACGGCGAAGTCGCCGACCAGCCATTTGTCGAATTCGGAGGCTTTTCTCTTGTCCTTCCCCTTGCCTTCTGTCGACATGGCATTGTCTTTATTGTCGGTGCCATTCTTTTTCAGCACCGCCATGAACAGTCCCTCTCCGCGTGTGCGCCCGGGGATGAAACGGCAGCAAGGCATTGAACCGACGAGCGCGCCCGTGATGTTCCATTCTGCGGGGATGTCCAAACAGATGATTTCAGCTCCAAGGGTGTCAGCGATCCACTGTACGTTTTCCTCGTCCTCGTGAGCGTTGAAGGTGCAAGTGGAATAGACGAGCGTGCCGCCAGGTTTCAGGCATGGCCAGATATCGTCTATGATGGAGCGTTGCAGCAACCGACATTTCTCCACGTTCTGCGTGCTCCATTCGTCTATTGCGCCTGCGTCCTTGCGGAACATTCCCTCGCCCGAACACGGCACGTCGGCCACCACAAGGTCAAACTTGAGCCCCGTCTTCTTGTAGTCGCGAGGGAAATTGTTTGTCACAACGACGTCAGGATGCCCGAACTTCACCATGTTCTCCTTTAGTACGCTTGCCCTTGGCTTCATTGGCTCGTTGCTGAAAAGCAGGCTGCCTTCAGGGAGGACGGAGCGCAGGGCAGTTGACTTGCCTCCCGGGGCGGCACAAATGTCGGCGGCAAGCAACGGGTCATTGGAAATGATATTGCGCCCAAGACATTGCCTTATGGCTTCGGTGATAAACATCGACGACGCTTCTTGAACGTAATACAGGCCAGCGTGGAGCAGGGGGTCGAAAGTGAACGCGGGACGGTCTGTGAGCCAATAGCCCCATTCGCACCATGGCACCCGCTCGCAACTGTCAAGGGTGTCGTGGATCTTGAAAGGGTTGAGACGCACGCTGACTGGGGCTTCCTGCGCCAGTCCGCTTTCCAAGGTGGAGTAGAGCGCGTCGCCCATAAGTCGTCGTGTATATTCTGCGAAGTCTTTTGGTATCATGGTCTTGTATTGTGGTGGTTGTTAATGTTCTGTTATTTTATTCCGTATGCCGACAATGGCACGGCGTGGTTGTGATCGTTGAGATAATAGCGTGTGCCGAGCTTGTAGGCAGGGTTGGCAAGCGAAAGACTGTCGAGGTCTATTTTCGTCTTGATGCCGCCTATCGAGAGCATTGTCGGGAATACGGAGGCGTTTGACTCGACACCCTTGTGCAGGTTGCCCTTCAGTGCGGTTGCGGTTGATGGATACAAGCGGTTGTATGCGTCTGATGTCCAAATCAGCAGAGGCACGTCGGTGTCGTAGGTTGAGGGACGTGGCGAGGCGTGAAGGAACAATTTGCGACTGTCGTCGAAGATGTTCTCGCCGTGGTCGGAGGTATAGAGCAATGCCGATGCGCAGCCTTGCCCCTTAAGCATGGATATGAGGTCTGCAAGGAATCGGTCGGTCTCCAAGATGGTGTTGTCGTATGCGTTGAGCAGTTGTGGTCGGTTCTCTGCCTTTGCCTCGGTGGGCAAGTCGGGCAAGAAACGCGCGTTGGCCTTTGAGTAGCGGTCGCGATAGTTGAAGTGGGAGCCGTACATATGGAGCACAATGAGCACCTTTCTTGGACGCTTAGCGAGTTCCCTTCTCACGTATGGCAGGAGTTGCGAATCGCTGGTGGACTCATCGGCGATGTGCTCGCGGATGAAGCACGCGTCGTTGGCCTCTTCGCCGAGGAAATCGATATACGAGTGGTTGCGGCGTTGATTGGAAAAGAACGCCGTGTGGAACCCTGCTTCGCGAAATGCCACTATAATGCCTTTCTCATGGTATAGACGGTCGTGGTCTTCGGCGGTGGAGGCAGTCAAGAGCATAGGGACGCTCTTGTGGGTCGTGTTGGATTGTGAACGTACACCTTTAAACACCATCAGCCCTTTCTCATTGGATAGCCTAGGGGTGGTCTGCCGTGGATAGCCATAGAGCTGGAAATTGCGAGAGCGTGCAGTCTCGCCAACTACCAATATGTATATCTCTGTGGAGTCCTTGTCGTGTTGGGAAACGGAATTGAAGCGATAACGTGCCACGCTTTCTTGATAATGAGAGGATAGCCAACTCTCATGAATGGCAAGATAGAGATTGTAGAACACGTTTACGGGGTAAAGATGGTTCTCTATCCTGTACTCGAACCTGCCAGCTTTTTCCTCGCCCTTGGGATAGACTACGTAAAGCGAGGCGGTGAGAAGCGTTGCCACAGCTCCAACTGCCAAGGCAAGTCGACGAACGGGACGGCGGGTCTTGTAGCTTAGCGTGATGTGGCGTGACCATTGCACTGCAGCCACAATGAGTAGCGGAAGGTAGAGCACGAAGACTCCGGCGACTGCCGGAACGAGGTTGTCGAGCAGTTCCATAGCCTCGCCAGGGTTGGTCGTGATGAGGTTAAGAAACATGTCCGTTGCTATCACGCCGCCGCCATAGAGGTAAACAAGCACCATCTGGAAGGCAGCGAAGAACACCAAGGGGAAGAGCATCCATACCTGTCTGCCGGGACGCCGCGAGAGCGACATGATGACGGCGTATGCCGACATGGGCAGGAAGATGTTTGCTATTGCTGCGCCAAGAGGCATGGAGTCGGTTATCGACAGTGCCAAGTTGGGCACTGTCAATGCTATAACAGCGTAGCGGGAAAGAAATGTTGGAGATAGTATGAAACGCAGCTTATTGCTCATTTGTCATTATTCGAATAAAATAGGATGTGGCTAACTTAGAAAGCCTCGTTGATGTTGAAGAGGAATCCACTTTGCCCAGACTTGCCGAAGCCATAATCGAGGCGCACGTTTACGTTCTTCTTAAACTCCCACCTGTAACCCAATCCGTAGTTGGGCAGGATGTGGCGCGCTCTCATCGAACTGAACTTGTTGAACACGGTGCCCATGCCGATCCATGCCACGATGCCATTGCGTTTCCACACGTGTTGGCGCAGCTCTATTTCGCATTCCATCTTGTTCTTGTCGCGGTAACGGCCCTCATAGTAGCCTCGCATGGTGTTGCTGCCGCCAAGCTTGGCCATCATGCCCCACGAAGGGTTGCCGTAGTTGAATTCCGTGCGGAAGTCGAGGGCAATCAATGTGGCGGAGGATATGGGGATATAGCCGCTGGTGCGGAGGTCGGTGGTGGAAAACGCGTAATGATTTGCCATGAATCGTGGCCGGCACACTTGCTGCAACGACAGGTAGACACCGCGTTTTGGTGCCGTCAGATTGTCGCGGGTGTCGTAGAGCACGGTGAGACCGGCTCCTATGTTCGTCGTGGTATGGCGTTGCCCGCCGAGAAGTTCGGGATTGTCGATGTGATGCGCGTTGACATAGTCGAATGACAACGTGGGACCTATGAACAGGCTACCAGAAGCTCTGAACAGCCAACTGGCCTTTATCTGCGCTTGCCCACGCTTGAGCTTGGTCTTGTTGTCGTCGTTGTCGCCTTGGTCAAATCCCACTCCCCAGAAATAACTCGGGAAAGAGTAGAAATATGTGGTGTAATCGATGCGTTGGTTGTCGCCCGGGAATATGTGCGTACCACGGATACCTATCATGTAGAAGCCCACTGTGGAGAAGTCGCCGAACACTGAGACGTTGCTTGGTGGCAGCAGACTGTCGCGTTGGGCTGCATGATATAGTCCGGATGCCACAAGTCCTATGCCGAGTTTGGTGTCGGTGCTGTAGTGTGGCCCGCCGATGACGGAAAAATCGATACCTTTCTTTTTCTTGTTCTTGTTGGCATCGTTGAAATAGTCGAGGATGCGAGTCACGACGTTGCGCTTCTTCGCCGTCGCAACAGTATCAGAGAGTTCCACTGCCGCGGCATTGGTTGTGGCGAGGGTCATGAGGAGTGAAAGCAGTGATAGTCTCATTAGTATACAAGGCCAACGTTATCCACCCAAAACGTGTTGCCAACTGTGCCTATGTAGGCACCGCCATGGCTGGATGAGAACTGTAATATAATATGTGTCGGGGTGTCAGACGCTGATGCCCATCCTGTCTCGTGCACGATCACGCTCTTGCCTTTTGAGTTGCGGGCATAGTCGATGTTGCGCAGTCCCATCGTAGTGGCATCGTAGTAAGACTTGCCTGTGATGTTGCCATAATGGATGTCATAGGTGGCGCCATTGACCCAGCCGTTGGTTGACTTGCCGTATTTCACCACCATTGTGCCTATGCGTTGTGCCGTGATGTTCCCCTTGGCATCCTCGTGGCGTTTTTGCAAATATAGCACGGCGATGCAATTGTCCGGGCCTACCACTGTGGACACCTTTGAGAACCCATTTTGCTTTATGCGGTTCTTGTTTCCTGGCACTTGCACGCGGTAGTCGAACCTGATGGCCTTAGGGCGGAGGTTGAATGGTATACCCCAATTAAGTGCCTTTACACCTTCTTTGGTGCCCGTAATGGGTTCTTTCATGTCGCCAAGGAAGATGCTGCCGGCGGCGAGTACCTTGATATTCATGAGGCCGAGCACCTTACAGGTCTCTAAGTGGGTTTCCATCTTGACGCAATGTCCCGAGCCGTGGGTGTCGCGGTAAACGGAGTTGTTGGTCTTCACCACTCCCATCACTTTCGCCATCACGTTACTGGTGCCCCAAGGTGAGCCGTCAAGGTTTGCGTATGGAATTTCGCCTTTGATCTCACGATTGGGGCCAATCTCGTAGAGGGTCTTTGTGTCACCGCCTATTATTGATGACTCATGAACGTGGCGGATAACCCACGTGTCGAAATTGCCATATTTGAATGGTACGAACTTCCCTTCGGCATGGCTAGCCAAGGGAAGGAGAATGCTGACGAACAGCGTCAGCGCCGTGTTTTGAAGTCTTTTCATAATGCTATGAAAACAATCCTTTCCTTAATATGTTTGTAGATAAGGCTGCAAAGGTATTAAAATAATTGTAAACATAGCTTTTGTCAGTAAACTTTTTTTCTGTTTTGAGTTTTTTGTTGATTTGCTTAATATATAGCCTCGTTTGCCATATGCCATGTCGTGAGATATGCGGCGCGTGTTATGTCGGTGAGTTTTGGATAGTTTAATGTCGAGGCCTCGTCAGTGGGCTGGTTGTAGTGGGGCTGTCCACCAGTGTGGTACCAAACGATAGGCACGCCCTTGAGGTGGAACGATTGCTGGTCGCTACCTCCCACGGGATTATCCCATGCGCGATAGTCGGGCTCGAAGGTGCTGAACTTGTATTTGTTGATGTCGCCCTTGAGCCATTCTCCGAGCTTGGGGTGTGCGGCGGTGAAGAAATACATGAGGTATTTGCTGTCGGTCCCGCTCCCCACCATGTCGAAGTTGAGATAACACTTCACCTTTGCCATTCCGTCGAAATGGTCGGCGAAATATTCTGATCCGAGCAGTCCTTGCTCCTCGCCGTCCCAAAAGGCGAATATCACGGTGCGTTTGGGTTGTTCGCCGCTAGCTACAAATGCCTTCATTATCTGTAGTACGGCAGAAACGCCCGAGGCGTTGTCATCGGCTCCGTTGTATATGCCGTCGCCATACACGTCGGCGTACTGTCCTTCGTGGTCGAGATGCGCCCCCACCACTACATACTCATCGCTTTTCTGTCCTGGCAACACGGCAAGTACATTGCTTAAGCTGAGCGACTGGTAAACGCCTTTCTTTATCTTGGCTATGGAGTCGGCGTTTACGTAGAAGCGAGAACCGCGCTTTAGCTTTTGTGCGCCGCAAGCCTCGAAAGGTTGCTCGTATGAGTCGCCAAGAAGGGGTTTCAGTCCGGCCTCGCGTATCTGCGACTCTATGTAGCGTTTGGCTATACGTGAGCCGCGCTCGCCAGCCCTGCGTCCCTCAAGCAAGTCGTCGGCGAGAAAATAGACATGGGCACGTGCCGCGTCTTCGTTTATGGTGCGCATGCCGGTCTCTATTCTTGCCTCGGTGTTTTTGTCGGTCTTTAAAGCCTTCTTTTGGGTGGCAAAGGCATTTGTTGCAGTAGTTGTCAATGCCACCAATAGAAGGATTGCGGTTTTGGTCTTCATCTTATATGTTATATAATAATGTGTAGTTTGTCATGGCTTGTTTAAAATTCCATTGAGAACGAGACCCCGCGGCGCATCATGTCTTTTGCCATGGGTTGCATGCGTTTTAAGAACGATTCCCATGATCGTTTTTCCTGTGGGCTCCATCCTGCCTCGGCCAGGGCTATGGCTCGTGGATATGCCTGGTAATATATTCGTTCTGGTGACGTTATGCACTCGCTCCAGAGCGTGCCAGCCACTCCGAAGAGGTTGTTGTCTTCAAAGCTCTTGTCCATGCCCCATGCCGGGTCGAGTGAATATGTGTCTTTAAGCGACGTGACGGGCATGCCCCAGTTCACCTCGGGCATATCGCCCTTGGCCATGGGGTAATCGAAGTAACAGTGCTCACCAGGGCAGAGCATGATGCGTGCGTTATTGTCAACGGCAGCCTTGAGAGCTTTGTCGGTAAGTCCGTTGCGCCAAGCGAAAGTGACGCATCCTGGCTGTATCTTCTTGAAGTCGGTTTCATACCAGAACATTGGAGTCTTGTGGTAGGTGTCGCGCAGCAGTTTTATTATGTTGTCGAAGAGATAGCCTTGCAGCTTCCAGTTCTCTGAACGGTCGGTAGATGTTATGCCGAGCTTTTGCTTTAGTGCTTGACATTTAGGGCAGTCTGTCCAGCAGTCGAGGGCGGGGTTGCCGGCCTCGTCGCCGCCAAGATGGATATATTTTGACGGGAAGATGTCGGCGAGTTCCTTAAACACGTTGCCAAGAAATTCGTATGTGAACTCGTTGCCAGGGCAGAGCAGCTCGTTTGATACGCCGCAGGTGGTACGGACTGGCACCTGGCGTTGGTGGCAGGTCAGCTCTGGGAATACGCTTATTGCTGCCACTTCATGTCCGGGCATCTCTATCTCGGGTACGATTTCCACGTGATAGCGTGCCGCGAACTCCACGAGGTCGCGCATCTGCTCTTGTGTGTAGAATCCTTTATATGGCGCAAGCATGTCGTCCATGCCCCAGCGTGATGATGCTTGCTCTGTCAGTTGCGGATATTTTTTTATTTCTATGCGCCATGCCTGGTCGTCAACCAAGTGAAGGTGGAGGGCGTTAAGCTTATAGCGTGCCATTTCGGGAACGAAGGCCTTCAAGTCTTCATATGGAATAAAAGTTCGTGCAGGGTCTACCATCAACTCACGGACATGTGTGCGTGGAGCATCTTTTATGGTGAGCTGCGGAATGGCATCAACGCAATCTTTGGTGCCGGAGCCTCTGAGAATTTGGTCTAGTGTCATCAATCCCCAAAACACGCCTCGTGACGTCTTGCCACTGATGTTGACACCTTTTGCGTTCACGGTGAGAGTGTAAGCCTCGTCATCGCCAAGGGTTTTGTCTAATTGAAGAGATAGCTGCACGCCACGCTGACGGCTGTTCACGATGTTGCCTATGCGGTTGGTGAGCATGAGGCGGGCCTGCTCGACTTCATTGTTTAATGACGCGTCGTCGTCTTTATTGACAATTATATTCCACGCCGTACGCACATTCATGGCTTTTGCGCCTTTCTGCACGGTCAAATCCCTTGGCACAGGGGCAAGGCAATTGGTGGGGTCGCTTATCTCTTTGGCAAACTTTGGCTCGGCAAAGAATCGGCTCCAGCCTACAGCCTTCTTGTATGCTCCTTCACTGCCTTGGGGGACTACGAGACTAACCTTGCCGGGTTCTACGGTATAAAACGAAGTCACATCTGCTTGGGGTGGTGTTTTAGAATCCACCTTGACGGTTTTCAGATTCTCTAAACGTGCGAATGCATATTCGCCAATTTTTGGATTGCCTTCGATGGTAAGCTCGGTGATGCCTTTGCATCCAGAGAAAGCGGCGGCACCAATACTTTCCACAGATTGTGGTATGCTAATGGCATCAAGCTTGTCGCATGCGAAGAAAGCCTGCGTGCCAATCGTCTTCAGAGTCTTGGGCAAGACAATGCTTTCTAGTTGGTGGCGTGAGTGAAAGGCGTTCTTGGGAATTGTAAGGCTTTGTGCGTCGCCGAGGTCTATGTGGCGCACTTGAAAACAAAGGTCACGCATTTGGCGATAGTCTCCATTGCGATCAGATGAAAGCTCGCCAGTGAGTTTCAACTTGATGGCTTTTGACTTTTGCTCGGGTTTTAGGTCACTCATGCGTTGTGCAGTTTGTGCCGACATGGTCATGGCGATGATTGTAGAGACACATGATATTAGTAGCCTTTTCATAGCTTGTGTTTTTTTATTATTGGTTCTTTATATGATGTTCGTATAACACTGCAAAGATACTGGATTTTAATCTTATTAATGTTTGTTCTTGGTAGTTTTTTCAGCCTTTTCACAAATATCATGCATCTTTTTTCGGGTATTGTACATTTTTTCTTCCTTATCTTGTAGCTCCTTT
>CAVAGT010000099.1:0-10406 GCA_963588155.1 Lachnospiraceae bacterium
AGGTATTTCCTTTCCAGTGCTTTGAGCTTGTCTTCGGTCTGCCGCTTGAAGCGTTGATATTCCTCGCTCTCGGGGTGAAGTGGGCGATGGTTGAGGGCATCGCGTATGGGTTTCCACTCCTTGAGAAAGGCGACGGTGGCGTCAGAGAAATAGGTTGCGGCTATGCGTTCGAAGATATAGTCCACGGCTTGCTCAGAGGGGTGAAGCATGTCGGGCTTGTAGAAACGATAGTCGCGAAGCTCGTCGTTGATAATCTCGAACGACGGGAAATAGTTTATATGCAGCGCGTCGGGCGTTGACGTTTGGGCTTTTATCAAAGAGTCGACGGCAAGCAGGAGAGTGGCCTTCGACAGTTGCGACTCGTGGTAGCCGTACTTGCGGTAGCGTATGGGCGACACGGTGAGGATGAATCGCGTCTTGGGGAAGCGCTGGCAGATGAGCGAGATGGCTTCTTCGAGGTAGGCGGCGCACTCGGCGATGGTAAGCTCCCGCTCCTCGAAGAGGCGTTGTGGGCGTTTCTGGCAGTTGTCCACTATCTCGCCCGTCTCCTTGAGTATGTAGACGTGGTTGGTGCCAAGGGTCATCACGGCGGTGCCTTGCTCGTCGGGGGAGAAAGGCATGGCGTCGTCGTTGAGCAAGCGTTGCACGGTGTGGAGTATGCTGGCAGGGTTGTACATCACGCCGTAGGGGTTGACCACTGCGCGAAACTTCTCCTCGGCGAACCGCTTGCCGATGTTGTCGGCAAAGCATGAGCCTATAAAGAGCATGCGTTCGCAAGGCTCTATCTTCCAAGGGCTTTCGGGAATGTCTACTATCGTTCTGAATTCCATGTCATCTATGTCTTTTTTAATCCGTGACGTGTCACTACCACAAAGTTACTTCATTTTTTTGGTCAATAGTAGATAAATTAGTAATTTTGTGAGATATGGAAAGGGAAATCATCACAAGCGCGCAGAACCCAAAGGTCAAGCGGCTGATCCAGTTGCAACAGAAGTCGGCTTTCAGGCGTTCGGAGGGGCTCTTCGTAGTGGAGGGCGCCCGCGAGTTGCTTCATTGCGTTCGTTCAGGCTTCGACGTGGAGACCATGTTTTATTGTCCGGAGATACTTCAGGCTTACGACGGCGCGGCGGAGATTCTCGCCTTGGCACGCGAAGGCGTGGGTCATGAGGTGTCGGCGAAGGTCTATGGCCGCATGGCATACAGGGAAGGCACGGAAGGCGTGGTTGCCGAGATGCGTGCAAGGCACATTGGCCTTGCCGACTTGCGCTTGCCCAAGGATCCGCTCGTGGTGGTGCTGGAACGCGTGGAGAAGCCCGGCAACCTTGGCGCGGTGTTGCGCTCTGCCGACGCGGCTGCTGCCGATGCCGTCATAGTGTGCGACCCCTTGACCGACCTATATAACCCCAACCTCATACGCTCGAGCATCGGAGCGGTGTTCACCGTGCCCACGGTGGCTTGCTCCTCGGAGGAGTGCATAGCCTTTCTCAAGGAGCGGGGCATAAAGATTCTCACCGCGCAGCTTCAAGACTCGCGCCTGTATTACGACACCGACATGAGCCACGGCACTGCCATAGTGATGGGCACGGAGTCGACAGGGCTCACCAACGTGTGGCGCGAAGCCGCCGACGCGCATATTCGCATACCCATGAAGGGACGGCTCGACTCGCTCAACGTGTCGGTGTCGGCGGCGATATTGCTCTTCGAGGCTGTGAGGCAGCGCGAAGGTCAGTCGGGCCAGTGATTGGTGAACTTGTAGTCCTTGAACTTTGCCGTGGGGTAGACGAAGATGTTGTCGTTGGTGATGCCGGGGTGGAAGTTGCTTATCTTGACCGTTGTCCAGAAGAAAGCCACCTTTATCTTCATGGCGGTGGGGTAGTTGGTGTGGCGGTCGAACACGAGCTTGGCGTGCTTGACGCTGCTCTTCACGTCGTCCTTGGCATCGAGGTGAACCACGTAGCCTTCCTTCTCGTTGGTCAATGAATAGTTGTAGTCGTTTGGCGAGAAGGTGAACTTGGAGAGATACTTGTCGCGTTTAGGTGACTTGGGGTTGTGGAAGTCCACGGTCTTCTTTTTCGTGTCGACTTTGTAGAAATGGGTTGGGTCCGACCATCCCATGTAGCGCTTCTCCTGATAGTGTTGCTTGTTTCCTTTTATCCAGATGGTTCCCGCGGTCTTGTAGAGCCCGATGATGTTCACCGAGTAGCTTACCGACACGCCGTTTGGTGACGTGTACATCTTCCATGCCTTGTTGAACAGGTTTCTTGCCTCTGCCGCATTGTTTGCCGCCTTGGTGCCTATTGGCAAAAATATGAGCAACAGCATTGCTGCCATTGCCCATTTCAATGATGATTTCATATTCTTTTTCACATTTTTATCTTTCGCATGAGGTTTATTTCTCACACGGATTTTAAAGATTTAAAAGATTGCTACGCCGCATCTGCGGCTACGCGTTGATAGTTACTGCTTGCCCTCTCCATCCGGTGTGCAGACGGGCGCTGGCCCCATCCCTGCACGTCATTCTCTGTGGAATGTTGATGTAACCTGGTATGCGTAATCGGCGAAGCCGACATCTTTTAAATCTTTAAAATCCGTGTGAGATAGAAATCCATGTGCTTCCGTGTGAAATAAACATCCGTGTGAGTTAAGAACTCAAAGAGAAATTATTTCGTAGGCGTGGACGATGCTGCCTGCTTCTTTCTCCACTCAGTGTAAACGCCGAGGGCGATGAGTAATGCGAGGAGGATGTAGGCAACATATGCTATTGTCTCAGTGGTACGGATGGATGAAGGATGGAAGTCGAGCACCACCTCGTGCTTGCCCGGCTTAACCTGCAAGGCACGGAGAATGTAGTTGACACGCCCAAGCTCCACGGCCTTGCCATCCACGGTAGCCGTCCAGCCCGGATAATATATCTCCGAGAACACGAGCACGCCGCCCTTGTCGGAGTTGGCTTGGTAGACGAGACGGTTTGGCTCATATTTCTTCAGCGTCACCATCGACTCGCCGTCTTGCTTGGTAGCCTTTCCGAGTTGCGCCTCAAACTTGCTGTCTGCCACGGCCTCGTGCTTGAGGTCTATCTTGCCGACCTTGGCTATTTCCTCGTTGGCGTTGCCCACGTAATAGAGCTTGTCCACGAACCACGCGTTGCCGTTGACATACGGGTTCTGCAATGGCACGGTGCGGTTGTTTTGCAAAGGCAGGATGATGTATTTGGTGTTGAGCATGTCGAGCACAGGGAAGATAGAGTCGCCGTTGACCTTCGTCATGTCGCCGCCGGCCTTTGATATAGCCGGCATGGTGCGTTGCATCTCAGGCACGATATAGGCATCGATCATCTCCTGGTAGCGGCGCAGCTTGGCGGCATGGTATCCGCCAATGCTCTTATGATAATATGAAGTCTCGTTCTCGTTGAACGTGTTTGACGCGAGGTTGAGCACGCGATAGTCGAGACCCTTGTCGCGCAGGATTATCCTGTCGGTCTCCGTCATCTGTTGAGGCGTGTCGCGCACGCTCTTCTCCACGAACATGCCATCGTTGAGATAGCGCTTGTCCACCTGCCACATGTCCACAAGGCAGAGCAAGGCGATGCAGCCAATGGTGAAGCTGGCGTTGAGCTTCTTCTTGTAGAAGAGTAGGAGCAAGGCCGTGCCAATGGCGACGATGATGAAGGAGCGGAGAGCGTCGGACGAGAAGATGTATTGGCGCACGGAACTGAGGTTAGCCTCAAATGCGTTGACATACTGGGATGCCTCTGGGCCTTGCTGGGCAATCTGCCCGAACTGCTGCGCCTCAGCCACGGAGATGTAGTCGGGGAAGAACAGCGTTGGAGCGATCCAGAAGAGGAACGCCAAGCCACCGGTAAGGCCGAACGAAGTCCACAACCATTTCTTCTTGTTCTTCAACGTGTCGGGCTCGTCGATGATCTTCTTGAGCGCAAGCATGGCGAGAAGGGGTATGGTGAACTCGGCAATGACAAGAATGGATGCCACGGTGCGGAACTTGGCATACAATGGGATATAGTCGATGAAGAAGTTGGTGAAGCCCATGAAGTTGCGGCCCCACGACAGGAGGATTGACAACACCGTCGCGGCAAGCAAAGCCCACTTCATTGGACCTTTCACGATGAACAAGCCGAGGATGAAGAGCATGAGCACGAATGCGCCCACATACACTGGCCCGCTTGTGCCAGGCTGGTCGCCCCAATATTGCCCGAGCTGCTGGTAAGCCTGCATGAATTGTGGGTCGGCTTTCTCCATGGCCTTCTCGTTTGCCGCCATTGACACGCTGGCGCCGCCCTTGGCGTTTGGCACGAGGAGCGTCCATGTCTCGTCGATGCCATAGCTCCACTGCGTGATGTAGTCGCGGTCGAGACCGCTCGATGTCTGCTTGGCGGAGTTCTTCTTCACGAGCTCGCTCTTCCCGCGCATGCTCTCCTTTTGGTATTGCCACGTGTGGTAAAGGTTAGACAGGTTGATGCACAGGCCGATGAGCGCTGCGGCAACCACCACGCCGGAAGCCTTCCAGAAACGTGGAAGCCAATGTTGGCGGATGGCGGCGACGAACCATGCTATGACCATGAAAAGGATGATGAACAGGTAATAGTATGTCATCTGCACGTGGTTGGCCTTGATCTCAAATGCCGTGAAGATGGCAGTGACCGCGAAGCCCCATAGGTATTTGCCACGATAGGCGAGCACGATGCCGCCAATCATTGGTGGAAGGTAGGCAAGGGCCATGACCTTCCAGAAGTGGCCAGCCGCGATGATTATGAGGAAATAGCTGGAGAACGCCCATACTATCGAACCCAACGCCGCGAGGTGTTGCTTGAAGTTGAAAGCGCGCAGAAGGATATAGAAGCCCAAGAGATAGGCGAAGAGATACCACACGTAGTCGGGCAACCACAGGTGGTAAAGAGAGATGGCCTGATTGATGACGGTGTTGCTCGCGTACGAAGGAGCCGTCTGGTAAGTGGGCATTCCCCCGAACAAGGCGTTGGTCCATCTTGTGGTGTTGCCAGTCTGTTCATGGTATTGTTGAGCCTCGCGTCCCGCGCCGATACCCGCGGCGGAGTCATGTTGGAAGAGGATGCGACCCTCAAAATCGGCAGGGGCAAAGTATGCCACGGCCAAGACGATAAAAAGAATCACTGCCAAAATGTCGGGCAGGCATTTCTTTAATGTTTTCATAAGTTTTCTGTCAATTATGTGGCAAAGGTAGTGATTTTTTCATAACTTTGCATGAAAAATAGTAGTTATTGTTTTGAAAAAGTTAGGAGTAATAGTCGCGATGGACAAGGAGTTGGCGCAGCTCCGTTCGTTGCTTGACGAGGCCACGACCGAACGTCATAACCAGAAAGATTTTGTCGTTGGCAAGATTGGCAATCACGAGGTCATATTGCAACAATGCGGCATAGGCAAGGTTAACTCTGCCATTGGCGCGGTGGAGATGATAGACAACTATCATCCCGACCTCATTATTTCCACGGGTTGCGCCGGCGGAGCCGATACCGCGTTGAACCCGCTCGACGTGGTGGTGGCGTCTGGGTGCGTCTACCACGACGTGTATTGTGGCGACAACGCCAGCTATGGACAGGTGATAGGCATGCCGCCTACTTTCAAGGCCGATGCAGACCTCGTGGAGAAAGCGTTGACGGTGAAGATGCCCGAGGGCGGCAAGATTGTGAAGGGCCTGACGGTGAGCGGCGACTGGTTCGTGGACTCAAGGCAGAAGATGCAGGAGATAATATCCCACTTCCCTAATGCCACTGCCGTGGACATGGAGAGTTGCTCGATAGCCCAGGCATGCCACATTTACAAGACACCGTTCATATCTTTCCGCGTCATCAGCGACGTGCCACTGAAAGACACCAAGGCGTCACAATACTTCGACTTCTGGAATCGTGTGGCCAACGACAGCTTTATGGTCACGCGGTCGTTTATTGAATTGATAGACTAAAACGTTAGCAATGAACAAGATACCTTCGTTTACAATCAACCATGAGAAGCTCCTTAGGGGCATTTATGTGTCGCGAAAGGATGATGTTGGCGGCGAGACTGTCACCACCTTTGACATCCGCATGAAGGAGCCAAACCGCGAGCCGGCGCTTCATCCTGGCGCTCTCCATACCATAGAACATCTTGCCGCGACGTACCTCAGAAACGACGCGGAATGGAAAGACCGCATAATATATTGGGGGCCAATGGGTTGTCTTACGGGCAACTACCTCTTGCTTCGTGGAGACTTGGAACCCAGCGACATTGCCGACCTCATGCGTCGCACGTTTAAGTTCGTTGCCGATTTTGAGGGCGAGGTGCCAGGGGCAGCTCCACGCGATTGTGGCAACTACTTGCTTCACGACCTGCCTATGGCAAAATTGGAGTCGATGAAGTATCTGACGGAGGTGCTTGAGCGCTTGGAACCGGAGAACATGACCTATCCGCAGTGATGGAAATCTTGCGTAATAAGTAAGATTCCGACAATAGTAGATGTGCAGGGCCCGCCCCTGCACATTATTACTATATTAATGTGAGTATCAGAACTCGCTCGTGAAATGGAATTTGATGTTCTTGAAGTCTTCTTTCGCCATGCTCAGCACGTAGCTTGAGTCGGCGAGGAACACGTCACGGCCCTCGATGTCCTTTGCCATGTATTGATATTTGCGCTTCTTGAAGTTGTCGAGCTCTTGAGCGTCGTCGCTCTCAATCCAGCAAGCCTTATAAAGATGTACAGGTTCCCAGCGACACTTGGCATTGTACTCGTGCTCAAGGCGATACTGTATGACCTCGAACTGGAGTTGCCCCACGGTGCCAATGATGCGGCGGTTGTTGAACTGGTTGACGAACATCTGCGCCACGCCCTCGTTCATGAGCTGCTCCACGCCTTTCTGGAATTGCTTTGACCTCATCGGGTCATCGTTCTCGATATACTTGAACAGCTCTGGCGAGAAGGAAGGCAAGCCGCGGAAATGCAGATCCTCGCCCTCGGTCAGCGTGTCGCCAATCTTGAAGATGCCGTTGTCGGGCAAGCCCACGATGTCGCCTGGCCATGCCTCGTCCACCGTGCTCTTGCGTTGAGCCATGAATTGTGTGGGGGAGGAGAAGCGCACGGTCTTGTCGAGTCTCACGTGATAATAGGGCTGGTTCCTTAGGAACTTGCCTGAGCATATCTTGCAGAAGGCTATGCACGAGCGATGGTTGGGGTCGATGTTGGCGGTTATCTTGAAGATGAAGCCTGTGAACTTAGGCTCGTCGGGGGTAACCGTTCGCTCCTCCGCCTTTGTGGGCTGAGGGTAGGGGGCTATCTGCACGAAGCAGTCGAGAAGCTCCTGCACGCCAAAGTTGTTGAGTGCCGAACCGAAGAACACGGGTGCGACCTCAGCCTTGCGGTAGTCGTCGACGTTAAACTCCGGATATACGCCGTCCACCAGTTCGAGGTCGTCGCGAAGATGCTGCGCGAAGTCATCGCCAACGTGTTGCTCAAGGTCGGCCGATTGCACGTCGACCTCCACCTTTTGCGTCTTGCGCTGCTTGTCGGGGGTGAAGAGGTTGAGGTTGTTCTCGTAGATGTTGTAAACGCCCTTGAACTTCATGCCTTGTCCTATTGGCCACGAGAGTGGGCGCACGTGGATGTTGAGCTCTTGCTCAAGCTCGTCGAGCAAGTCGAAGGGGTCGCGTCCCTCGCGGTCCATCTTGTTGATGAATATGATGACCGGCGTGTTGCGCATTCGGCACACCTCCATGAGCTTTCGGGTCTGTGCCTCAACACCCTTGGCGGAGTCTACCACGATGATGGCGGAGTCTACGGCGGTGAGCGTGCGGTAAGTGTCCTCGGCAAAGTCCTGGTGACCCGGCGTGTCGAGAATGTTCACCTTGAAAGGCTCGCCCGTCTGACCTTCGGGAAGATAGTCGAACTCCATGACCGAGGTCGACACGGAGATACCACGTTGTTTCTCTATGTCCATCCAGTCGCTTGTCGCCGTCTTGCGAATCTTGTTGCTCTTCACGGCACCTGCTACCTGTATCTGTCCGCCGAAGAGCAGGAATTTCTCGGTCAGCGTCGTCTTACCGGCATCGGGGTGGGAGATTATGGCGAATGTACGCCTGCGTTCTATTTGCTTATTCATTGTTGATATTGTTCATGCATTTCTTGAGACTGTCGAGCCAATATGGAATCTTCACGCTGAAAGTCTCCTTGATTTTTGTCTTGTCGAGCACGGAATAGGCTGGGCGTGTGACGGGCGACGGGTATTCGTCGCTATGGCACGGCTCTATGTCGCACTCGGTGTGGCCGGCGAGAAGGGCGATCATCTTGGTGAAGTCGTACCAGCTGCAAACACCCTCGTTGCTGAAGTGGTAGATGCCCGTGTTGCCCTCAAACTTGCGGTTCTCCACGATGTCGAATATCACGTTGGCGAGGTCACCGGCATAAGTCGGGGTGCCTGTTTGGTCGAACACCACCTTCAGCTTTGGCTTCGTGGCGGTGAGGTTGAGCATTGTCTTCACGAAGTTGTGGCCAAACTCTGAGTAGAGCCATGCCGTGCGAATGATGATGTGCTTGCATCCCGTGGCCTCTATCTTCTGCTCGCCGTGGAGCTTGGTGAGTCCGTAGACGCCAGTGGGCGTGCCTTTCTGGTCTTCGCGGCATGGCGTGTTGTAGGGGTCGCCTCCGAACACGTAGTCGGTGCTGACGTGCACGAGCAGTCCGTCGGCTTCCTTCATCACCTTGGCAAGGTTCTCTGGGGCCGTGGCGTTGAGCGTCTCCACTATTTCGCCTACGGTCTCCGCCTTGTCTACGTTGGTCCACGCCGCGCAATTGATTATGCAACTGATGTCGTGCTCCTTTACATAGGCGCGCACCTTATCTATGTCGGTGATGTCGAGCTTCTCGTAACCGTCGCAAACGTCGGTGAAGAAATAATGGTCTTTGCCCGATTGCTTGCAGGCTATCTGCACTTCGTTGCCAAGCTGGCCGTTGGCACCGGTAACAAGGATATTCATTGGTTTGTGTCTTATTAGTCGTTGTACCCGAAGTCGAGACCCTCGTCCCGGTTCTTGATGTAATAATCGCTAAGCATTCCCACGAATGTGGTTATCTCGTTCAAGGCGTGCCCCGTGTCTGGCGAGATGTCCTTGTGCTTCATCTGCAAGAGCATCTTGCCGTAGAGGGCGTTGAAGCAAGTCTCTATCTCGCCCACGTTGTCGTTGCCCTTGCGCCTTAGCTCTACTACGAATGGCAACACCTTGTAGTATTCGGCGTTGTAGAAGGGGAAACGGTTCGACTCCACCACCTCTTCGTGGAGGTCGGCAAGGTCCTTGATGATTATGGCGTTGATATTCAAGTGGCCTTTCTCGCGCTTGCCCTCCTCGTTCATCATGCGGATGAGGTTGCCAAACCAGTCGGCCTCCTCCTCTTTCTGTTCCTCGGTGAGGTTGCTGAACTTGCTGATATACTCTCGCTTGATGCGTGGGAGCGAGCATCCGTAGGCACGGATGAGATCCTCTATCTGCCACATGTAGAGCAGATATTCGGCTATCGATTTCTTTCTTATCTCTTTTGCTATGAACATATTTGTTGACGTATTAAGGCCTTCTGCGTTAATGGTGGGCCACTTTATAAGCCAGGTTACTCTTGCATCAACTCCGGGAAGAGGTAAATGTTGAAGATGGTGCCTATGAGACTGATGAGTGAGAAGAAGATGACGCAGCTGCCAATGACGCGGTTGATTATCACCACGCCCGTTTGGTCAAACTTGGCGCGTATCTTGTCGATCATCCATGTCAGCCCATACCACCACAGCAACGCGCCGCCCACCATGGAGGCATAGCCCACGACCATGAGCACAGGTTGGTTGGGTATGATGAAGTTGAACTGGGCGAAGAGGGCTATGAAGAGCAGGATAATCAGGGGGTTGGACAAGGTGATGAAGAATGCCGTCACCGCGTTGTGAATCAGCGTGCCTTTCTCTTTCTGCCCGTTGATGTGGGCGTTTTTCAGCGGATTGCTGAAGAAGCTGATGAGACCGAAAACGAGGAGCATCACGCCGCCGGCAAGCTGCAGGTAGAACTTGTAGACGGGGTCGTTGATGAAGTCTACCACGAACGACATGCCCGCTCCTGAGATCAAGGCATAAAACAAGTCGCTGCCCGAGGCTCCAATGCCTGTGGCGAATCCATACCAGCGACCCTTTTTCTGCGTCCGCTGAACGCAAAGGATTCCCACGGGACCCATTGGCGCAGAGGCCGCTATGCCAATGATGATGCCTTTGATGATAAGCTCTAATATGTCGATTTGTATTGGGAATGGCATAATTGAATGATAAGCATGAAATAACCAAGTGGCAAAGTTACGCTTTTTATTCCATATAAGAGCTATTTTTCGGTAATAAAGTCTTAAAGGCAAATAAATTG
>CAVAGT010000100.1:0-10150 GCA_963588155.1 Lachnospiraceae bacterium
GACGCCGTACCATTGCCGAGGAGATAATGAAAGTCCTTGGCTGCACGTTCGACCTAAAGCAGGTGGGAATGTTCTTGTGGGGAAAAATACCTGACCACTATGACAACGTTGAGGACCTGACAGAGGCGGTACTCCACAAGGCTCGCGTATTCATCACGCCAGGCTTCATCTTTGGCAGCAAAGGCCAACGCTACATTCGCATAAGCCTCTGCGCAAAAGACGACAAAATAAGAGAAGCCTTGGAAAGGATAAAAGAAGCAAGACTTGGATAACACATTATATATAAGACATCAAATAATATAAAAACATAAGTTATGGAATTGGAACTTGAACCCCTTAACCTGCCGTCAGACAATGGCGGAGAACGCCCATTAGTAATCGCTGGCCCATGCTCGGCCGAGACTGAGGAACAAGTGATGGCAACAGCTCACAACCTTGCAGCCAAAGGATGCCACATGTTTCGCGCAGGTATCTGGAAGCCTCGCACAAAACCCGGAGGCTTTGAGGGCAATGGAGAGAAAGCCCTGCCTTGGATGCAGGAGGTGAAGAAAGAAACCGGCATGCTCACCGCCACAGAGGTAGCAACTCCAGAACATGTTGAATTGGCCCGCAAATATGGCGTCGACATCCTGTGGGTAGGAGCACGCACCAGTGCCAATCCATTTGCCATGCAAGAACTGGCTGACAGCCTGAAAGGTTTCGAGGGTGCAGTGCTGGTGAAGAACCCTGTCAACCCTGACCTTGAACTGTGGATAGGCGCTATGCAGCGCATCAATCAGGCAGGTATCAAGAGGCTTGGAGCCATCCACCGTGGCTTCTCAAGCTACGACAAGAAGATTTACCGCAATCTCCCTATGTGGCAGATTCCAATCGAACTGCATCGCCGCATACCCAACCTGCCCATAATCTGCGACCCAAGCCATATCGGCGGACGCCGCGACCTCATAGCGCCACTTTGCCAACAGGCAATGGACTTAGGCTTTGACGGCCTCATAGTGGAAAGCCACTGCGATCCGGACAAGGCATGGAGCGATGCCAAACAGCAAGTGACGCCAGACATCCTTGACTACATCTTAAGTTTACTCGTGGTGAGAAGCGAACATACAACGACAGAGGGCATACGCCAACTTCGCTCACAGATTGACGAGGTTGACAATATGCTGATGGATCTCTTGGCAAAACGTTTCCGCGTTTGCAGGGAGATAGGCACATTCAAGAAAGAGCACAACATGACAGTGCTGCAGGCTAATCGTTATGGGGAGATACTTGACAAGCGTGGAGCCCAGGCTTCCTTGTGTGGCATGTCGCCAGAGTTTGCCGGCAAAATATTTGAGTTGATCCACGAGGAGAGCGTGCGCCAGCAGTTGCAAGTTGTCAACGAATAATTTATTGTCAAGACTCTAAGACACAATGAGAATATTGATAATTGGAGCCGGCAAAATGGGCTCTTTCTTTATTGACCTCCTTAGTTTTGACCATGAGGTAGCCGTAATGGAGCGCGACCCCAAGCGTATGCGCTTCACTTACAACTGCCAACGCTTCACGACGATGGAAGAGGTTAAGGCGTTCGAGCCGGAGATGGTCATAAATGCTGTGACAGTAAAGTTCACCCTGTCTGCATTTGATGAGATAATGCCATATCTTCCAAAAGACTGCATCATCTCAGACATCTCGTCTGTCAAGACTGGCCTGAAAGATTATTACGAGAAGTCGGGGCATCGCTACGTGTCCACTCACCCGATGTTCGGACCAACGTTCGCCAACCTCAACCAATTGTCAGAAGAAAACGCCATCATAATAAACGAGGGCGACTACATGGGCCGCATCTTCTTCAAGGATCTTTACCAAAGACTTGGACTGCACATCTATGAGTACAGTTTTGAAGAACACGACCGCACAGTGGCATATTCGCTAAGCATCCCCTTTGTCTCCACGTTTGTGTTTGCCGCCGTCATGAAACACCAAGACGCGCCCGGAACAACATTCAAGCGCCACATGAAGATCGCACGGGGCGTGCTATCGGAAGACGATTATTTGCTTCAAGAGATTCTGTTCAACCCCTACACGCATGATCAGGTGTCACAAATACGCATGGAGCTGAAAGAACTGCTGCAAATTATCGACAATAAGGATTCGGCGAAGATGAAAGATTACCTTACCAAGATAAGGAGCCACGTGGCAAACGAATAACCACGTGATTTCCCAACTTGTTCATGCTTACTTTCTCCGTTCAACGGCTTCCGACAGCCGCATGGCGGTGAAAGTAAGCATTTATTAATTCTTTTGATATTTCAATTATTATACCTAACTTTGCAATCGCTTATACGCTTATCGCAAAGACAAGCTCATAAATTTTATGCGCATGAAACTATTGGCATTTTTGAAAGACTGGACGCTGCTTGTCGCACTTGCGATAGGCTCCATAATATATTTGCTGTTTTCAGAGATAACATTCTTGCAACCAATAGGCGACTTCGTTGGTCCTAAGTTGGTTTCATTAATGCCGATTTTGATTTTTGTGCTTCTCTATTTCACGTTTTGCAAGATAGACATGCACAACTTCAAGCCGCGCAAATGGCATTTCGCACTACAAGCCGTACGCACTACCCTTTCCGCCCTTATAGTTCTCATCATCGTTAACCTCACGTCGCCCGACGTAAAGATAGTTTGGGAAGGGATATTTGTCATTGTCATATGTCCAACAGCTGCTGCGGCTGCCGTTGTTACCGAAAAGCTCGGAGGAAGCATCGCCACGATGACGGTATACACTATCATCGCCAACTGTTTCACCGTAATAATCATTCCTCTGTTCTTTCCTATGGTCGAGCGTGCCACAAACATGTCGTTCATAATGGCATTTCTCATGGTGCTCGACAAAGTGATAAAAGTATTGATCCTGCCTCTTGTTCTTGGTTTGCTAACCCAACGCTACCTTCCGAAGGTCACGGCATTCATCAAAAGCATACCAAACGCTCCTTATTATATATGGTCGTTCAACCTGAGCATCGTTATGGGACTGTCGGTGCAGACCATTCTGCATTCGCCGCTTTCTGGCATGGTGTTATTTCTCTTGATTTTCCTTCCGCTCATAGTCAGCCTTATTCTCTTTAGCATAGGCAAAAGCGTTGCTGGCATTTGGGGCTACGAGGCGCGCATTGAGGGCGGCCAAGCCCTTGGACAGAAAAACAACATCGTTGGCATTTGGCTGCTGCTTCATTTCTTGAATCCCGTTTGTGTAATTGCGCCATGTGCCTACGTATTGTGGCAAAACATCATTAACGCCGTGCAACTTTGGTACAACGAGAAACACGGCTACCTGAAATGGTAAGTTGAACTTGAGACAAATCTTTATCATAATATGCATATTACTATCGCTTCTCACTGGTTGCACGAGAAGTGATAACAAACTTGTAGACCATCTCAACGAGAAAGCTTACGACTTCCACTACCGCAACCTCGACTCTGTGCGTGCTTACGCCGACAAGGCCATGCAGCTCTCCGGCAACTACACTGCAGGACGCGCTGAGGCTCTCAACAACTTGGCCTTCGTGGAAATGGCCGCCATGCGATATAAGCAGGCAAAATCATACCTTGACGAGATCGGGCAGATAACAGACAACCAAATAGAACTGCTGATAGCCAACGTACAGCAAATGAAACTGTGCCAAAAGCAGTCGCACAACAAGGACTTTTACGTTTACAGCGAGCAAGCCAACAAACAACTTTCGCGCATTAAAAACGAGGATTTCGTGCTCAACGACCACGAGAAGCAAAGATTGGCTTATGCCTCGTCTGAATATCATATCGTCGCCTCTGCATATTATTATTATCTCGGCCTTGAGAAACAATCTATTTCTCAGCTGGAAAGCATAGACCCTTATGGGAGCATACAACGCGACACGGCACAACTTCTAAACTATTGGTACAACATTGGTGCCGGAGGCATTCTCACGGACAAGGACAAGCGACAGAGAACGCGTAAGGAAATGGGATACCTTGCCACGTGCTATAAGCTTGCAATGCAACACGGCTATCCTTATTGGGAAGCGCAAGCACTGCAATCAATCAGTGAGCATCTGCAAGACTCATCCACAAGACGCGAGATAATCAACGACAATTTTCCAATAATCGTTGCCGTAAACACTGACATGATGCCAGATTCACTCATAGCTGGCAACCTTGCACAACGTGCGTTGAATATCTTCAAACTATATGGCGACGTTTACCAGACGGCTGGTGCCTGGAGAACGCTCGGCGAGTGCTTCTGGAATATCAACGACAATCGTTCGGCACTTATCTGCTTGGAACACTCGCTGAAAGACTCAAAGAAAGTGGAAATGGCACCAGACCTCATCGCGTCAATACGCGAAGACCTGTGTCTTGTATACTCGGCGGTCAACGATAAGCGCAACAGCGACTTAAACCGCAACATATACCTTGACTTGCAAGAACAAACGAGGCAAGACAGGCAGTTGGAGGCAAGGGCTACACAACTCGATGACGCCGTACAAGGACTGAATTTCTTGATAGTCATCGTCATACTGATGATTGTGTTGGTTGTGGTCTTGCTCGTTATCTTTACACGTATGCGCCGGCATAGCGACGAGGCCTTCTCCATTTCCAAGCTCCTTATGCCCCTAAGCAAATGGAAAAGTAATAATGAGCGCGAAATAGAGCTCAGACATGAGCAGTTTGACGAGATAAAAGAAGCCACAGACGTGGCAAACCTTCATTTGACGCAAAACCGCAAGCGTAATCTTGAGCAACGCGCCAAGGTGCAACTCGTTTGCAGCATTCTGCCTTTGATAGACAGAATGGTCAACGAGATAAAACGCATAAGGCAAGCACAGACCAACAAGGACAACGCTGATTCGAACCTCCAGACACAAGAAGCCAACGACAAGAGGTTAAGGTATGTGGAAGAAATCACCGACAGCATAACTGAATATAACTCCATTCTCACAAAATGGATTCAGATGCGGCAAGGCGAGTTGAGTTTGCGAATAGAGAATTTCCGCTTGCAGCAAGTGTTCGACATGGTAAGCCACAGCGCAATGGGCTTTACGCTCGGAGGCATCCACCTCATTGTGAAGCCTACCGATGCCGTGCTAAAGGCAGACCCTACCCTTACGTTGTTCATGGTCAACACCATTGCCGACAACGCAAGGAAATTCACGCCGAAAGACGGAACCGTGACAATAGAGTCGAGAACCGTAACCGACAGTCAAGATGGCAATCAGCAATACGTGGAGATATCAGTTTCCGACACGGGAGAAGGAATGAGCGAGGAGGTGCTGTCGCACGTCTTCGACCGCACCTATACAGGCGGTCATGGCTTCGGTCTGAAAAACTGCAAGGGGATAATTGAGAAATACAAAAAGACAAGTTCGATATTCAAGTCATGCATGATTGCCGCGGAAAGCGCAGTCGGTAAGGGCTCGCGCATCTTTTTCCGGCTTCCATCTGGCAAGATCAGAACTATCTTGCTTTTGGCAATGCTCTCCATTACCAACTTCATTCACGCCGGAAACAAGGCTGCCGAATTTGCCGATTCAGCGTATCTCTCAAATATAATGGGGAAATACGAGGAGACCTTACGCTTCGCTGACAGTTGCCACAAATACATCAACCCGAAAGACACGGTTGTGTTGCTCGACGTGAGCAACGAGGCTGCCGTCGCGGCGCTTGCCCTACATCGTTGGGACGTTTACAGAGAGTGCAACAATGTGTACACAAGACTTTTCCGTCTTGCGAGCGCTGATAGTTCGCTGCCTTCATATATCAGCTATATGCAACGGAGCAAGACCAACAAGATGGTGTCTGTCGTGTTGCTCATCATCCTGCTTTTGGTGATATTCCCGTCGTGGTATTTCTTATACTACCGACACAAGCTGAATTATAAGTTTTGCGTTGAGCGCATTAACCGCATGAACAATATTCTGCTTTCCAACTTGACGGACAAGGAAAAGCATGACGGAATAACGAAACTTGCCAACTTTGAAAACTTCACCCTTAAAGACGAGCAAAAAGCAAAACTGCAAAATGTGGTTGAGAGGATATTGTCAGCATTGAAGACAAACATTGAGAATAACCAGGAAATGGATTCCCAAACAGAACTTGCCACAGACGAATGCCATCGAATAGAGATGGAAGCCGGACGCTTTCACATTTCGAACAGCGTGCTCGACAACTGCCTGTCAACGTTGAAGCACGAGACGATGTATTATCCGTCACGTATAAAGCAGATGATCGGCAATAACCAGACGAACATCGACGAACTTAGCGAAGTCGTTACCTACTATCATGACCTCTATGCCATTCTAGCGGAGCAGGCATTGCGCCAAGTACCACAACAACGAGTCAACAAGGACGTATTCGCTTATATGCTCGACATCTTGAGAAAAAGCAATGGCAACCATCCTTTCTCTGTTGAGGAAAGTGGCAAGGATACACTCGGACAACCATTGGACAAGAAAAACACATATATAATAGTAAGGATGACGGGCTTTGACTCGCTCACCGACGAACAAGTGGTCAACCTTTTCACGCCATACACCGTAGACCTCAACATGCTGCTATGCCGACAGATAGTAAGGGAAATGGGTGAAGCGACAAACCTCAGGGCGTGCGGCATCCAAGCAGTCAAAGACGCCCAAGGTCACGTATTTGTAAAAATATTAATTCCAAAGATATACTTGAGATGAAAGATTTCAATATCATTATCGTAGAAGATGTGCCTCTCGAACTGAAAGGCACTGAAGGCATCATAGAAAGCGACATTCCAGAAGCCCATGTCATTGGCACCGCCGCCGACGAGACTTCCTTTTGGAAACTCATGCGCCAAAACCAACCCGACCTCGTGTTGCTCGACCTGGGTTTGGGAGGCTCAACAACAGTGGGCGTGGAGATTTGCCGCCACACGAAGCAAAGCTACCCAAAAGTCAAGGTGCTTATTTTCACTGGCGAAATACTCAACGAGAAGCTGTGGGTTGACGTGCTCGATGCCGGTTGCGACGGTATCATCCTCAAGACTGGCGAACTGCTCACGCGCAGCGATGTTGAGGCGGTGATGTCTGGCAAGCGATTGGTTTTCAACGAGCCAATACTTGAGAAAATAGTGGAGAGGTTCAAGAAAAACGTAAACAATGAGATCATGAGCCAAGAGGCACTTATCTCTTACGACATAGACGAATATGACGAAAGATTCCTTCGCCATCTCGCGCTTGGATACACCAAGGAACAAATAACGCAGCTTAGGGGAATGCCGTTCGGTGTAAAGAGTCTTGAAAAACGACAAAACGAACTCGTGAAAAAGCTATTTGCCGAGGACGCAGGTACGTTTAGCGTGAACGCCACCAGGCTTGTGGTCAGGGCATTAGAGCTACGAATAATCGATTTAGACAATCTTCATCCAGACGAGGAATGATAAGGAAGAATTGGCTTCATAAGGCATTGATAGGAATCATAATTGGATACATAGTCATAATCCTCGGATCATGGCTATGGTCCGCCGCCATGCCGTCTTCATCCATAAGAACCTTACTAAGCGAGAGTGGCATCCGGTGGTTTTTTGGCACATTTGTCATGAACCTGGTCAACACTCCCCTGCTTGTATGGATCATTCTAATCGACATCTCCTTTGGGACATGCATAAGAAGTGGGTTATGGTCTGCCACAAGCCTCTTCATAAAATCTCCTTCCAAGATTAACACATTGCAAAAGAAAGGGTTAAGCGTCGCCCTAGAACTCATTGTTTTCGAGTTGTGCATCCTGTCACTACTGATATTTCCACGTCATGCAATCTTGCTAAGCGTCACTGGCGAACTTTATCCAAGCAGCGCGTCAACGAGTTTAGTACCCACTGTCGCATTCATGCTGCTGTCATCTTCCATAGCCTATGGCCTCCTCTCCGGGACCATCCACAGCTATTCCGATGCGTTGGAATGCGCATTGAATGGTGGCAAAAAACTGAAGATCATCCTCTGCTTTTATATACTGTTGATGGAGCTTGCGGCAATAGTGAAGTACATCTTTTTCAGCATTGCATGAGGCTTCATTGGGGCAAAAAAGCTGAAAACGAAGGAAAAGCCACAAGACAAACTAAATAATTGTTAAATAGCAATGCTTAAATTTGGAGGAATAAAACTAAACAATTAACTTTGCAATCACAAAACGAGGGGGATTAGCTCAGTTGGCTAGAGCGCTTGCATGGCATGCAAGAGGTCATCGGTTCGAATCCGATATTCTCCACAAAAAAAGCAACCTACAGTTAGGTTGCTTTTTTTTATTTTTACCTCATTCTAATAAGATAATCATTTGCCTTGAAGGATAGACATTACCTTGTCGAAATATTTTTGTGTCTTCTCAACACTGTAATGCATACCACCATTCCAAGATCGGATTGCTTGCTCAATGTTATGCATGGGATTGAACCATGATTGGAAAAGGAGAAACATCTCTATCGACTTTTTCTTGCTGAGACGGTCGGAAAGCTTAAAACGTTTCTTCGACTTTCTTTTCTTCAAAATGCTGTTACACTCGGCAACCATAACCGGGGTTATCTGCAACACTCCTACCGACGCTCCTTTCACGGCATTGCTCTTGCCATTGCTCTCCACTTGTATAAGCGCGTCAATTACTGGCTGCCATTGATTGTCCGAATCCACTAAGTCAATCTCATAGGTGTCCTTTACCGCCGCTGACTCTATCGCTTGTGCCGCATAGGCAGGACGAAGGATAAAACTAAAAACAAAGCACAATACAATCTTTACGAATTTCTGCATGATAAATACTTTATGGGACCTCCGCAGCCTCTTGCATCTGCCGTGGA
Source organism: Lachnospiraceae bacterium (assembly GCA_963588155.1). Lineage (GTDB taxonomy): Bacteria > Bacteroidota > Bacteroidia > Bacteroidales > Bacteroidaceae > Prevotella. The sequence continues at coordinate 8,831 of CAVAGT010000100.1, forward strand.
AATGTGAGCGAGAAAACAATCTCACAAGGCCAACATCCCGTTAAACATAATGCCAAATATAATGCTAAATAGACGGCAAGGTAAAGCGCGTCTCATCAGTTTGACAATGCAAAATTACTAAATATTATTGTAATTCAGATACTTATGCAACATTTATTGATACAAGTCAAATGCATATAAAGTTTATTTTGCACAAATCGCATTGAAATTAACAATATGAAAAAGGCTTCCAGGTTGCCCCGGAAGCCTTGATAAAATAGATTTAGCGTATCTATTTGTGCCTTATGTTTGGTTACAATTTTATCACCAAATACTTGCTTACGCTCCAGAAAGTTTGCACGTCCTTGATATGAAGAACAGATGTGCCATTGTCATTTTTCTCAATATAATATGAGTCAGACGGCATCTGGGTCATGATCTTAGGGTTATCAGAATTGATGCGAATGTCATTGTAGTTGCGGATGTCGACCTTCGAGAAGCTGCCTGGCTTAAGGTTGGCCACGTCCACCTTCTTCTTCGCGAGGAATCCACCTTTGATTATGCCTTTTGCCTTGAGCTCTTTTGAAGATCCTATCACGACAAAAGCCGTGTGTATCGACTCGTCTTGCTGTGCTATCGTTGTCTTCTGTTGGTCAATGGCCTTGTTCTGGCTCTCGACAGTTGCCTTCAGCTGTGTATTGCTCGTCGTAAGGTTGTTGACACTCTCGTTTAGCTGGGCGATATTGGCGTTCTTGTCGTTGAGTTGTTGCTGCAAATCGGCTATTTGCGCGTCCTTCTCGTCGAGCTGAGCCTTATAATAACCGATGAGCTTCTTTATGCGCTGGCCGTAAGCTGAGTTGTTGCCTGCCACTTGCGCCTCAAGCTCATTGATACGCTCACGTTGTTTGCGAAGCAACTCCGCTAAGCCCTGAAGCTGTGTGCGCATCTGCGCCTTGTCCATCTTACCCTCACGATTGCCGAGCTGCTTGATAAGTCCTTCTTGGGCAGAGATACTGTCGAGTCCCACAGACATTACGTTAACGAAATCAGCCATTTGCTTGATATCCTCTTGATGAAGACTGTCCGAAGTAGCAAGTGAATCGATAGTGGCTTGCATCTTGTCTGCCTTGCCGTTGTTGCAGCTTATCATGCCACTGGCAACAAGAAGTCCAAGCGCACCTGAAAGAATGATACCTTTTACTTTCATAATTAAACTATTTAATGTTCCAATGCCACAAAAATAGGTAAATAATAAATACGGACAATAATTGCAGGGTGTTATTTACTGTTTTTTATGATTTATTGTTAGTTTGTTATTTTTCCATAATAAGGTGCATTTGG
>CAVAGT010000101.1:0-10138 GCA_963588155.1 Lachnospiraceae bacterium
TTCACCTCCTCAAAGTCGGCGTCTTGGATGTTGTCATCCTGTTTTGCGCCACCATTGTTGGCTTGTTGTGAGCCAGCACCGGCACCACCTTGGAAGCCTTGGGCTCCTCCCTGAGGTCCAGCCTGACCGTACATCTGTGCGGAAGCGGCTTGAACGGCGGTGTTCAACGCGGCTATTGCCGTGTCGATGGCAGCCACGTCGGCAGCCTTATGGGCATCCTTGAGCTGCTGGAGAGCTTGCTCGATGGCTGGCTTCTTGTCGGCAGGAATCTTGTCGGCATTATCCTTCAAGAAATTCTCTGTGGTGAAGATCATGGAGTCTGCCTGATTGAGCTTGTCCACTTTCTCGCGCTCCGCCTTGTCGGCAGCGGCATTCTGCTCAGCCTCAGCCTTCATGCGCTCAATATCCTCCTTAGACAGTGAGCTGCTTGCCTCGATGCGGATGCTCTGCTCCTTGCCTGTGGCCTTGTCCTTGGCACTCACGTTGAGGATACCGTTGGCGTCGATGTCGAATGTCACTTCAATCTGAGGAACACCACGGCGAGCCGGAGCTATGCCCTCAAGGTTGAACTGGCCGATGCTCTTGTTCTGAGCAGCCATCGGACGCTCACCCTGCAACACGTGGATGGTAACTGCGGTCTGGTTGTCTACAGCTGTTGAGAACACCTCGCTCTTCTTGGCAGGAATAGTGGTATTGGCATCAATGAGCTTTGTCATCACGCCGCCCATGGTCTCGATACCAAGGGTAAGTGGAGTAACATCGAGCAACACGATATCGCCGGCGCCCTTCTCGTTGTTGAGGATAGCGCCCTGGATGGATGCGCCCACTGCCACAACCTCGTCGGGGTTGACACCCTTTGAAGGCTCCTTGCCGAAATAGTTCTTCACCAAGGTCTGCACAGCTGGGATACGGCTTGAACCACCCACGAGGATCACCTCGTCAATGTCGCTCGTAGAGAGCTTGGCATCGCGGATGGCGTTCTGGCATGGCACCAGGCAAGCCTGAATCAGGTTGTGGGCCAACTGCTCGAACTGCGAGCGTGTCAGTGTCTTGACCAAGTGCTTTGGCACACCGCCCTCTGCTGATATGTAAGGCAAGTTAATTTCGGTAGAGGTTGTTGACGAGAGCTCTATCTTAGCTTTCTCGGCAGCCTCCTTCAAGCGCTGCATCGCCATTGGATCCTTACGGAGGTCGATGCCCTCATCGCCCTTGAAACCGTCGGCCAACCAATCGATGATTACCTGGTCGAAGTCGTCGCCACCCAAATGGGTGTCACCATTGGTTGCGAGTACCTCGAACACGCCGCCGCCAAACTCAAGGATAGAGATATCAAACGTACCGCCACCGAGGTCGAACACTGCAATCTTCATGTCCTTGTTTGACTTGTCCACACCGTATGCCAATGCAGCGGCCGTAGGCTCGTTCACGATACGGCGAACGTTGAGACCTGCGATGGCACCAGCCTCCTTGGTAGCCTGACGCTGTGAGTCAGAGAAGTAGGCAGGAACGGTGATGACGGCATCGGTCACCTCCTGGCCGAGGTAATCCTCAGCCGTCTTCTTCATCTTCTGAAGAACCATGGCAGAAATCTCCTGCGGAGTGTAAGGATGCGCTGCACCATCAATCTGCACCTTTGGATAGCCATTGTCGTTGATAACTGTATAAGGCACACGCTCAGCCTCCTTGCGGCTCTGGTCATAGGTCTCGCCCATGAAACGCTTGATGGAGTAGACCGTGTTCTTCGGGTTGGTGATGGCCTGACGCTTTGCTGGGTCGCCCACCTTGCGCTCACCGTCTTTCATGAAGCCAATCACGGATGGCGTGGTGCGCTTGCCCTCTGAGTTAGCAATCACAACGGGCTCATTGCCCTCAAATACGGCTACGCAACTGTTGGTAGTACCCAAGTCGATTCCAATAATCTTTCCCATAATAGTATGTTTTTTATTTATTATTCTTTGTTAATGTTGCTTGGACTTGATGTCCGCTGAATAATAAACAAACGATATGCCAACGGCAGTCTTCTCCTTCTCGACTGACAGAATGACACAAACGACATACCATTTATTGCCTTATCACCACGACACTATAGGCAGGAAGTGTGACTTTCTGACCTTTCACAATGGCCTTGACCGTTGTCACGACCTTATCGTCAGGTTTTCCGGCAAAGCCTTCAACCACGGTCCCATCGGCAAAGTTCACGCCTTTGATGTTCACCGCGAGACGTGAAGGCAGGGCATTTACTATCTTGACGATGACCTTGCCGTCGGCATCGCTCACCACACTGCTGCCTACACGATAGCCTATCGCCGCCGGCAAGTTGAGCGTCGAGCCGATGTGCGTGTCGCCACTGTTGCTTCCCCATAGCTTTTGGGTGTAATAGCTCGGCGTGAGGTCTATCACGCCATTACGACATGCCACGTCGTGGCTTTCCATCTCAACCACGTCGCCGTTACGTTCAACAGAGCAGAGGTACAACGCCTCCACAAGGGCGTTCTCCACCGTACTGCCTTGCGAGTCCCAGTCGGCAAGGCATGCCCTTTGCGCGGAGCGATCGTAATTGTCGTAATAGTCTTGGTTATGCATGTACCATCCAGAGGACACGTGATTATACTCCCCTACCATGTCCACGATGCTCTTGTTTTCCTTGGCGAATTTCCATCCTTCTATATAGTCAGCCGAAGGATTATGCGAAGGCCCTGCCGTGCCAATGACCTTTATTGTCGGATATTTCGCCTTCACTGCCTCTGCCACCGCCTTGAAATGTTCCTCAAAGGCTGTCGTGACATGGTCTTCATTGCCAAGACTGACATATTTCAGGCAAAATGGGGCCGGATGACCTTCCTCTGCACGCTTCCTCGCCCACTGCGACGTGGCTGTATCACCGACAGCCCACTCTATCATGTCGAGTGCCTCTTGGCAAGTGGCTTCGCTGGGAAGTACGGGGATTGGCTCCGCGCCAAGATCCTCGCAAAACTGGAAATGCTCATAAAGCCCCATGCCGCACGCTCCCTTAGAGAAACGCACGAATTTAGGGTTCAACGCGGCAATGGTCTCGGCTGCATCCTTACGGAGTCCATGTCCCTTGAAGGTGTCGTGAGGGAAGAGGCTCATCATGTCCACGTCCACGGTTCCTTCCTTCAACGGTGTCAGGGCAAGCCGCACGCTGCCTTCGACCATCTTCTTGTCCACGACCAATGGGAACTTATAGCTTTGCCAACCGCTGCCTGTCAGTTTCAATCGTGTCTTGGCATATTCTTCGCCATTGCTGCCGAGAAGTGCCACAAGCACCTGGTTCTTTCCGCCATTTCGCGCGCGAAGGTATATGGAACAGTCAAACTGCTGCAAAGGCGCTGCGATCATGCCTACCCATCCCCTATTATATAATGTGTCCGTCTTCGACAATACGGCATAATGTGGATTGCTTGTCGACAAAGGGTCGTCAGTGCTTATGGTTATGGCGTGGTTGGACACCCATCCTGCCAGCGCGTTCTTGCCTTCCCCGTCTTTCGACGCATTCTCAAAGTCACGATTCCTCACCATCTCAGCACTCAGTCCGCCGTCATCGGCATTATCCGTGCCTTTGAATGAGACACCCACGAGTTTGCTGGATATGCGCTTCGTTTTCGACGGCTCTATTGCCAGCGTTGCATCCACGTCGCCTTTTAAATGGGCAAAGCGTTGCGAGTCGTCTTTCATGCGTTCTGAGAAGAGAACCCTGTCATGGTCCACTGCCGCAAGATAATTTATGATATAGTCGAGATGTATCTTGGGCACTTGATACATATTGCCAGCATATTCCTTGCCACCTACGGTCGCCATGTCCATGATCCATGCGTCATCGCTTATGGAACTTGGCTCTTGCGCCTCGTCGAAATGGCGGAAGTTCTTATCTGCCTTGACATATCGCTTCACACCGCCCTGAGTCTTGAAATATATGTCGAACGTGCCATCGTCCATCTGGAACATCACCGGTTCCAGCACCCCCTTGTCGGTCATCCGCGGGAAATCTTGCGGCCGCCACGTCACGAGGTCCTCGCTATAAGCCGCGGCAAGACATTGGGCATTGTCATCCACTGAGAAGAGCAGCCGCCACGACCCGTCAGTGGCATGACAGACATAAGGTGTCCGCATGCTTTTACCGCCGGCAGCGGAAGGAAAACTCGACTCACAGAGCCGCCCCGCGTCCATCCATTGCTCCTGTTCAGTGAGGTAAGCCACGTGCAGCCCGTCACGATTATCAGGACTGTAAAGGAATATCTGGCAAGTGGTGTCCTTGCCCACAATCTCATAAGCGGGCTTGGTCTGTGCCCCTGCCTCAAGGGCGAAAATGGCGAGCGCCAACGACAATATGTTCTTCATGGATCTTCAATTTATCATGACATTGCAATATGCCACTTATCGCAAAATTAACAAAAAACGCACAAACGTGAGCAAGATTTACCCTTTTCTTTGCCAGAATGGATTTTATTTATTAACTTTGCATCGTTTAATGCGCTTGTGGCGAAATTGGTAGACGCGCCAGACTTAGGATCTGGTGGTTTATGCCGTGTAGGTTCGAGTCCTATCAGGCGCACAGAAGTAAATCCTAACTGCTTGAATATGAGTGGTTAGGATTTTTCATTTTAAAAACTATACTATCATGAAAAAGAACAACGGCCTAGGCATTATAATATTCGCGGCATTGCTCTTGGGGTCTTATGGTTGGACTAAATACAACGAGCACCAGAGTGAGATTGCCCAACACGAGGCAAGCAAGACCATAGCTGAGATTGAGGCGCGAAACGATCGAGCATATCAGGCACGAAAAAATGCGGAATCGCAAGGTGAACAAGACATAGAAACAACCATAGACCAAGGCGCGGCCTACGAGGTTCCGAGGTGGAGCAAGACTAAGCCTCAGGAGCAAATGCTGCACCGCTACGCCTATGTCACGTCTTACAACAAAGACACGCGCACACCAAACTGGGTGGGATGGGAGCTGACGGCTGACCACACCGACGGCGACAACGCCAGAAAGGGGCATAAGTTCATGGAAGACCTTGACGTGCCCGCGCCAAGGGCTACTTACTCCGACATCCGTGAAAGCGAATGTGGCTATCAGAGAGGGCACATGTGTCCGGCAGGCGACAACAAATGGTCGTATAAGGCACAGAAAGAGGCTTTCCTAATGACCAACATCTGCCCACAAAACGGCTTCCTGAACGAGCGTGATTGGAAATACCTTGAGGAGGCTTGCCGCGACTGGGCAAAGCGTTACGGCAAGGTTTACATCGTGGCGGGACCGATATTCTATGGCAAAAGCACGAATACGGTTGGCGAGCATCAGATTGCCGTGCCCGACGCTTTCTTTAAGGTCGTGATGCGGACCAAGGGGGCATCGCACGACGCACAGGCCATCGGCTTCATTTACGACAACCAGTCGGGACACCACGACATGAACTATTACGTGCGCTCGGTGGACGAGGTGGAGGAAATCACAGGTCTCGACTTCTTCTATCAACTCGACGACAAGGTGGAGAACAAGATAGAAAGCCGGAGCGACCTCAGCAAGTGGTAGGCTTGAGGCGCGAAGTTTCTCGCTGACATTGTTGCGCAGCAATTAAAAGGAAATGCCGCATGACCGTTTTATTGGTCGTGCGGCATTTTTATATTATTTAGTGCACACTGGGCGAATGCACATTCCTTTGTATATGTACGTGCTCATCAGTGTTGGAGTAGCAGAGCTGTTGGTGAGATAATAAGACCAATGATCTTCGGCAAATAAAGGCAGGTCATTGTAAGAGCCTGACCAATAATAGCACTTGTCGTCGCTGGTTAACGACGTGTCCTGGTAGAAGCCAGTGAACGGCAAGAAAATCTCGTTGCCATTTGCACCCTTGACCTTAAAGCCGCCGTCGGTTTTAGTCCAAGTGCAATTCTTGACGAGTTCGCTTATCTCCGCCTCTGTAGGCATGCGCCATGTACCTCCCCACAACTTCACGGCAGCGTCGTTGTCGGTATCAGATATGGTAGTGCTTGGCACATTGTATGTCTTGGTTGAGGCATCGTACCATTGGTAGTTGCTTCTACTGAAGTCAGTGCCGGCAGTGGTGCTTGCCCATGAGAAGTAAGAGCCCGGCTCGGTAGCAGACGTCGCACCGAGATTATAAGTGGCCCACTTCACGCTCAGGCCAAGGTCTACGGCCTTTGCCAGCTTACCAGCTTCGGTGGTATCCCTGGTCTCGATAATCGGGTCAGAGTCAGACTTCTTCTTTCCATAAACAGGACGAATAAGCATGTGCCAACCTTTTTGATCCTGAGACTCGTAAGTGAAGCTTACCTTGCCAAGCTGGACACCTTTCGCCCATGTCTGCGAGGTGTTCTCGGAAGTCCAATAGTCTGCCGACTTGTTTACATCCTGCTTTCCATAACTTGTTTGATATCCGCCACGGGGCAAGTAGATGTAGTTGCCGTTGCTCGCTGTCACCTTATAGACCGAGGTGCCATTAGAGAGGGTTACAATCTCCTTGGAAAGCTTTTCAAGTTCCGCCCACTCAGCCGGGGTTGGCATGCGCCATTTGTCTCCCCATTGTGTCGTGGCAACATCATATTTGGTACCCGAGATATCGCTGTAATCATTGGGATAATCGCTGTTGGTGTACGATTGATTCTCACCTGTTTGATCTCCCCAGGCAATGTATGAACCATATTCATCCTCAGAGGATGCACCGACATTCCATTTAGCCCATTTCACACTCAGGCCAAGGTCAACCATCTCTGCGATAGGGAACTTTGGCTTGGTCTTGAGGCTGGCTGTCGTGCCCAAGTTTCTTTGTCCCTGACATACTATATATCCTGCAAAATAGTATGTTGTGTTGGGATCCAGATTTTCCAAATGGAACGTATAAGAGCCATCTTCTATGCCTGTCACCTCACCTGTCACCTTGCTGTTCTGGTCAGGGTCGATGTTGGAAGTGGTGCCATAGCAAAGTCCAATCTCTGAAGCTTCATCATAGCTTCCCTCAAATATCACCTTGATATAGGCATCATTCTTTGAGTAGTTTGTCACGGCGACGCTCTTCACCTTCGCACCCTCGTAGTAAGCACCATAAACAGGACGAATCTGCAAGCCAAGATAGCGAACTGAGTCAGCGGTCGCGTTGTCGGTAGAGTTCAAGATGAGTGCCGAAGCGTTTTGGTCATTTGTCTTGCTCAAGGATCCTGTCCAGTAAGCACCAAGCGTGTTGTCGTTTATGGTTGTCTCGCCGTTGCGATAACCTTGCATTGGCAGGAAAATCGACTTAGTGGCATCGGTCTTTGACGTTACTGTCCATCCCTTACGGTCAACATCATAAGTCCAGTTGCAACCATCAATCAATTCTTGCACCTCCTTAAATGTAGGCATGCGCCACTGGTCGCCCCATAGCACATGAACAATGTCATACTTGCCGTTCACTATATCGGAAGTGGGGTGAAGCACGGGAAAATAGTTGAGAAGGGTCGACTGGTTCAAGCCTGTGGCATCGCCCCACCCTACGTAATAGCCTGGAGCGGTTGCCGCTGTGGCACCAAAATTCACAGGTGCCCATTTCACGCTCAGTCCGAGGTCCACTGCCTCTGGAATGTCAGGCGTATCAACAGAGCCCAACGGCTCAAAGGAGACGTTTTGTATATCCCATACTTGCTTTTCTATCTTCTCGCCATTGGCAAGGGTGATTACCATCTTGTATTGTGCGTTTGCGGTAATGGCGAAGACGAGAAGACTGAATAATAGGAAAATGTGTTTCTTCATCGTTTTATGATCTTAAAGGATTGATTATTAGCCTTAATAATATATACACCTGCTGGCTGATTGCCAAAATCAACCACGGCTCTTTCATTGCCTCTGTCAATCCTTGCGTTTACTTGGGCTCCAGACAATGAATAAACCATAACGCGAACAGAATTGTCCAAGCCGTCAATATATACCGTCCTGCCGTCTACAAAACGGAATGTAAAGGGTGACGAAGAGTCTGCGTTATCGGTTTTCTTTACTACATCAATACCTGTTGTGGATTCGGTCTTGAAATAAAACTCTTGCACATTGCTTAGCTCTGTGCTGAATTCTGACGTGTTGATGTATAGTTTCTCGGTATCGAACGTTACTACAGGCTTATTGGCAAGGATGAATATCTTCTCAGAATTATCCTTTAGTTTCACCACAAGCTGGCTTGGCTCATTGCTCGCGAAGACATTCGCGCACACTGACAGAAAGAAGAGCAGACTAAGAAAATATTTTTGAATGCGGTTCATAAGTCAAATTAAATTATTCTTTACGTACAATCATACCCTTGAAGTAGATCATAAGCGGACTTTTCTTTGAGTTGCTGTAAACTCCTACCTTTTTCTCATAATCGCCAGGGAAAAAACCTGTCATGTCGATAGTTACCCTAAGCGTATCGACCCCATTTGCAGGGATTTTTTTTCTTGGATATTTTACAGTGGTGCAAGTGCAGTCGGTTCTAGTTTCCTTTATCTTCAAAGACTCCTTGCCCTTATTGACAAAAGGTATGTCGAACGTTCTGCGGGCACTGTCCGTATAGATAGTTCCCATGTCGTATTTCACCTTCTTGATGGAAAGTTTGGCATATCCTTGGGCATACGCAAACTGAAAGGAAGAAAGTAAAAGAACAAAGGAAAGCGCTAACTTAATAGGAGTTGACATTCTTATCGTAAACATCTACAACCCCCTCAGCATTCTTGTCCAACAATGTGAGATACCACTTGCCATTCTTCACGACAGGATTAAGCGACATCCTTGAGACACCGATGCCCTTATCGAGGTCACCATTCTTGGTAATCTGTATCAAAACGTCCACTTGGTTGTTCTTGTCGGAACGCAACACAAACGAGTTGGTCTTGGCAGCATAGATAGGCATCTGCGAATAAGCCTTAATGAAGCCCTTGCGTTCCATTGGAGATAATGGAACGACACTGTCGTGCCTTACCTTATAGAGCATGTTGGCAGCCTTCTCAAAATCTTTCTTCTCAACAAGCTTAGTATAGCGTTGCACCATGTAGTTGATGTTGGAAGAGTCCTGCTTTGTGTAGTTCATTGTGGCAGGACGAAGATATTGATAAACACCGGCGTCTTGCGTCTTCTTTTTACAACCTGTCAAGGAAAGGACAATGCATGAAACGATGATTAATGACTTTGTGAAATTCATATCACTGCATATTTAATGAAAAAAGGAGAGGAGAACGATTCTCCTCTCCCTATGAGATTTTGATTAATCCTTATGGATTACTTCTTAGCGTTAGAGTGTGTACGCTTAACGTTCACGATGATTGTCTGAGGAACCTCACCCCAATCGTATGTTACGACAACAGGAATCTGAACCTTGAAGTCTGCGGTTGTAGAGTTGTAGTTCTTGTAAGTCAGCTTACCATCCTTGTAAACGAAGTCGATAGCGCCGTTAACGCTCTGCAGAGGAACCATCTCGGTGTTGCCGTTCTGGTTGGTCAGCACGTCAGAGTTTGTGCTGATCTTCTCACCCTCACCAACACCAACGACCTTCACGCCCTTGATGCCGTAGAACTGCTCGTAGCCAGCCTGCCAGAGGTCACGCCAGTCAGAGAATGTCAACAACTTCATCAGGTCGATAACCTGAGCTGCGTCACCAGCGTCCTCAACATCAGCAGTTGTGTTGGTGATGTTCAATGGGCGGAGGAAGCGAACGTTGAATGTGTTGTCAGTCAATGGGAGCTCGTGGCAAGCATTCTTGGCGTAGATACCAACGATTGCTGTCAGAGTCTCATCGTCGAGCTCGTTGTGCTTCTTGTAGTTGAGAAGATCCTTAGCATACTCAGTCTCCTGATAAACAGCCTTCTGAGCATTGACATCAGAACCCTCAATCTTCACGATAGCCTGCTTAGCAGTCTGGCCCTTGATGTTAGCCTCGAGAGTCTTGCCATAGTCGTTCAAGCTCAAAACGTATGTCTTGCCTGTGAGACCCTTGAACTCCTTGCCAACGTTAGCCTTGTCGAACTGGAGGTCGAGAGTCAGCTTGCTAGCTGCATACTCCTTGTTAGCAGTCTCATCAACGAGGTTGGTGATAATCTCAGCAGCGCTGATCTTGTTGCCAACGAAAGCCTCAGCGAGAGTCTTCTGGAATGGCTT
>CAVAGT010000102.1:0-9937 GCA_963588155.1 Lachnospiraceae bacterium
AGCCGCGCTTTGTTGTTTCTCCGTTTTCATAAGTGGTAGTTTTTAGCAGTTGCGGACGGGCACAGGGCCCGCCCCTGCAAGATGAGGGCGATATAAGAGCCAATTACTTCTCGCTGTAAATGACCTGTATCATGGTTTGTCCCACGGCCTTGAGCACGTTCTTGTCGATGTTGTCCATGTTGTCGGCAATGGTGTGCCACGTGGGTCCGAACGAGCTTTGCTGGCAGTCGGGATAATAAGGTATGATATCTATGCACGGTATCTTTGCCGTCTGGTTCACGGGCAGGTGGTCGTCGGTTATCATCCCGCCCTCGCTGTTGGGGAAGAATGAGCCGTAGCCGGCTTGCCTTGCGGCGCGCCACACTTTCCTCACAATGCTTGAGGCATATTGCATGGACATGCCCTCGCGATAGAACTGCGCGCCCTGGCCGCCAACCATGTCGAGCAGGATGCCGTAGCGCGGGGCGTAGCCGTGCTCCACGTTCTCCGCCCAATATTGCGCTCCAAGGGCGAACGACGAGCCGTCGTCTTGGGTGTCGCTCCATTGTGGCACGCCGTAGTCCTCGGCATCGAAGCACACGAAGTCGATGCCAATGGCAGGCTTCTGCCCAGAAGTGTTGAGCAATCTTGCCAACTCAAGCATCACCGCCACGCCGCTTGCCGCGTCGTTGGCGGCAATAATGGGCTTGTGCCAGTTGAGCGAGTCGGGGTCGTTGTCCGCCCAAGGGCGGGAATCCCAGTGGGCGCAGAAGAGGATGCGCGTGGTGGCTTGCGGGTTATAGCGTGCCGTGATGTTGGTGGAGTGGAGTAGGGTGCCGTCCCAGCCCTTGATGTCCGCCTTTTGCAGCGTGACCTCGCAGCCATATTCCTTAAATTTCCGCTCAATCCACTTGAGACATTTATCATGGCCTTCGCTGTTCATGGCCCGTGGCCCGAAGTCGCATTGCGCCTTGGTAAAGGCATATGCCGAATCGGCGTTGAACGCAGGCCCTACGGGTTGAATCTTCTCAACTTCCTCGACCTCCTCAATGTTCTCCACGTCCTTATGGGCGAGTGGGCCGCAGGTGAAGAGCCATGCGACAACTGCACAGACTATAGCTATCACGATTATAATGATTGTTTTCCTTTTCATGATTGTTTCTTGCTTGATTGCACTTGCGCCATGACTCTCAACCAGTTGCCGCCCCATATCTTGGTTATGTCGCGCTCTGAGTAGCGTCGGCGCAGCAGCTGCAGCGTGAAATTGATAAGCTCCGATGCGTCGGCGCAACCGCGCACGGTGCCGTCGCCGTCGAAGTCGGTGCCCACGCCCACATGGTCGATGCCCATGATGTCGATGGCGTGCTCAAGGTGGTTTACCACGTCGATGATGGTAGCCTCAGAAGTGTCCTTTTGCAGGAATCCGTGGTAGAAGGTGGTGTGTGCCACGCCGCCTTTTGCGGCGAGGGCGCGCAGCTGGTTGTCGGTGAGGTTGCGCGGCACGTCGCAGAGGGCGCGGCAGTTGCTGTGGGAGCACACTATCGGCGTGCGGCTTATGTCGAGCGCGTCGTAAAACGACTTCTCCGAGGCATGGCTGAGGTCAACCATTATGCCCTCGTCGTTCATCCTGCTTATCACCTTCGCGCCAAACTCCGACACGCCGTTGTGCATTGCCGATCCGCGGTTGGAGTCGCAAATGTCGTTGTCGCCATTGTGGCAAAGCGTGATGTAGACCACGCCACGTTGCGCGAAATGGCGCACGTTTGAAAGGTCGTGGTTGAGGGCGAGACCGTTTTCAATACCGAATACTATCGACTTGCGGTTCTTGCGCTTGTCTTCATAGAGGTCGGCTGGAGTGCGCGCTATGCTGATGTAGTCGCTGTTGTCTGCCACTATCTGCTCCAGCTTGTCGAAAATGAGATCGGCGTATTGGGTAGGGGAGAGCTGTGTCGAGAGGCCCTGCAGTTGTGGGTTGTGCTTTATTATCCCGGCTATGTCGACCTTTTGCGAGAACTGCTCGCCAAGCTGCGGCTGTGGCAGGTAGGCAACCATTATGACGGCGTCTTGTCGGCCTTCGGTCATCTTGTGCAGGTCGTAGAGGATTCGTGGGTCGCGCTGGTCGAAGCGCACGCCCTGCGGGAAGAACATCGGGGTGTCGCAATGGGTGTCGAGGGTGAGAATGCGCTCGTGCAAATCCTTTGCCTTGGCAAACTCCGCGGCCCTGGCTACCAACCATGAGAAGAGCGGCAGTCCGTCGTCGCCAAGCCACTCGGGATGCCATTGCACGCCGATGATAGACTTGTATTCGTTGCTCTCAATGGCCTCTACTATGCCGTCGGGCGATGTCGCCGACACGCTGAATAGAGGCCCCGGCTTCGCCACGGCTTGGTGGTGGAACGAGTTTACCAGCGTTTGTTCGCCATAGAGCTTGTGGAGCGTGGTGCCGGGATAGATATTGATGGAGTGGGTCGGTTCTTGGCGGTCGGCATCTTGCGAGTGCTTGATGCGCGATGTCAGCGTGGAGCCGTCTGATGGAGTGGGGGAGGAGCTGTCGATGTCTTGGCTCACCTTTCCGCCCAAAGCCACGGCAAGGGTTTGTATGCCGCGGCATATCCCGAGCATGGGTATCTGCCTGTTGTAGGCGAGACGCACGGTGAGAAGCTCGGCCTCGTCGCGTGTGGCGTTGATGGAGTGGAGTTGTGGCGATGGCTCTTCGCCTGCCCACAAGGGGTTTATGTCGCCACCGCCGGTGAGCAACAGTCCATCTATGTGTTCAAGGGTGTTGATGATGGCGTTCTTGTCGGCTATGGGCGGAATGATGACAGGCGTTCCTCCGGCGCGCGCCACTTGCTCATAGTATTTGTCGCGCAGGGCGGCATCTCCGTTTACATAATTAGCGGTAATGCCAATCACCGGTTGGTGGTCGGCTTCAGGAAAGGCGGCATGGATGTCACTGAGATGCTCGCCTAAGTCGAATGATTTCATGTTTAGCGTTCGTCTACGTTTTTCGTTTCGTCAACGGTTCTTCTTGTCCGCGGCATTGTCCGCTTGACGGCTGTTTTTATTCGTCCACGTGCACGGGAATCTCGCGCTTGATGCTTTGCTCGAGTGAGATAAGTGTCTCTGTTGACACCACTCCGGGAATGGTCTGAAGCTTGTTGTTGAGCAAGTCCATGAGCGCCTCATTGTCCTTTGCGTAACATTTTATGAGCATGGTGTATGAGCCGGTGGTGAAATGGCATTCAACGATTTCCGGAATGTCGGAAAGCCTCTTTACAACGTCTTTATACATGGATCCTTTCTCAAGGTTTATGCCGACGTATGTGCAGGTGTGGTAGCCGAGGCTCAGTGGGTTGATGTCGAATCCGCTGCCCGTGATTACACCATCTTCTATAAGGTGCTGCACACGTTGGTGTATGGCGGCGCGCGACACTCCACACTCGGCTGCTACGTCCTTGAACGGAATACGTGCGTTTTTAGAAAGGATTGAGAGAATTTTCTTGTCAAGCTTGTCTATTTTTTCCATATTGTATGTTCCTCTAAGTTTCTAATTACTATGAATGTACAAAATATGGTAGCAAAAGTAGGCAATAAAAATGATATAAACAACAAAATGCACGGATATTTTATCTTATCCGTGCATTTAGTTAGGTTATTTCTTCTTGGAAGAAGTTTTCTTCTTAGTGGATGTTTTCTTTTTGTTAGAAGCCGTGTTGGAAGTCTGCTTCGTTTCCGTTGTGGTCTTTGCCGTGGTGTCGGTCTTTACTTCTTGCGCCTTTATGCCAACAAGTTCGACGGTGAAGATGAGGGTGGAGTAGGGCTTGATCTCTCCTGCCTCACGAGAGCCGTAGGCGAGGTCTTGCGGGATGTAGATTTCCCACTTGCTGCCAACGTTCATGGAGGTGAGGGCTTCGGTCCATCCCTTGATCACTTGGTTGCAACGGAACGAGTCGGTCTTCTTGCCGCCGTGGTTCTTCGTGGCGTCGAAGGTCTTTCCGTTGATGGTCTTGCCTTCGTAAATCACCTCAACCTCGTCGGTGCTCGTAGGCTTTGGTCCGTTGCCTTCCTTGATGACCTTGTATTGAAGTCCGGAAGGTAGAGTCACCACGCCCGGTTTCGTCTTGTTGCTTGCGAGCCACTCCTCGTTTTCCTTCTTGTAGATGCGGTTGCGTGTCTCACGAGCCTGCGTGTTCTTGAGTTGGAAACGCTCGCGTGCCTTGTTTGCCTTGAACACCGTGGTGTCTTGCTTCACGCCGGCGATGAATCCCTCGAAGAAAGGCTGGGCGGCAATGCTGTCGTCGGTGCCCACCAACTCGCGGCTCACGCCTGGCAAGATCTGCTTTGAAGCCTGCTGGGCAATGTTGTTGCCGGCGATATAGGCAGAGAAAGCAGGGTCGTCGACCTTTGACAAAGCCTCGCGGAAACCGCGGATGAACGCGTCGATGTGGGCAGTGTCAACGTTGAGACGCTGGGTGAGATACTGCATCAAGCCTTCTGTGGCGGCATAGCCAGCGGCGTAGCTTGTAGAATCGGATGATGTGAGCAGCTTTACGGGCTGCTCTGTGCAATTGTCGCACTTCTTCGCGTCCTTTTTCTTGCCGCCGGCAGCCATCGAATTGGCTGCCACGGCAAGTGACAGGGCCGCGAACAAAATAATTTTCTTCATTGTTTATTTGCCAACCTTAACCAACTCAATCTTGAAGATCAGAGTAGAGAACGGCTTGATTTCGCCAGCCTGACGCTCCTTGTAGGCGAGCTGTTGTGGGATGTAAACCTCCCATACTGAACCCTCGGGCATGCGCGTGAGAGCCTGTGTCCATCCTGGAATCATCTGAGCTG
The DNA here is from genome assembly GCA_963588155.1 of Lachnospiraceae bacterium. Classification (GTDB taxonomy): domain Bacteria; phylum Bacteroidota; class Bacteroidia; order Bacteroidales; family Bacteroidaceae; genus Prevotella. Next base: position 4,819 of record CAVAGT010000102.1, read on the forward strand.
GAACCATCGACACGGGGCCGTTGCCGTTCTTGTAGCTGCTCTCGAAGACCTTGCCGTCGATGGTGCGGCCCTCGTATTGAACCTGCACTGAAGTGGTGTCGGCAGGGATTGCGCCCTTGCCCTCCTTGATGACCTTATACTGCAAGCCTGAAGGCAGAGTCACCACTCCTGGCTTCTTCTTGTTCTCCGCGAGCCACTTCTCGCCGGCAGCCTTGTTTGCGCCAAAGCGCTTGCTCATCGTCGCGCTCTTGATTTGCTCCATCTTGCTCTGCGCGATTTGGTTTGCGCTCTCTGGAGTCATGAGTCCGACCTTGCCTGTGGCGCCAGTGATGAATCCGGCGAGCAGGTTCTTCAGGGAGATGGTCTTTGTGGAGTCGTCGCCGAAGACTTGCTGGTTCACGCCCTTCACGAGCTGGGTTGAGAGCTGCTGTCCAACCTGCAGACCCATGATGTAGGCGGCTTTCTTCTTGTCGTCGCCTGCGTTGACACCCTCGTTGATACCTTTCACGAAGTCGTCGATATAGGTAGTGTCTATCACCTGACCCTGCTGGATGGCCTGATGCACATACTGCGACTGCAGCAAGCCTATGGCATAGCTCATAGAGTCGATGTCTGTCTTCAGGTCAGCCCTGGGAGCTGACGAGTTGCCGCAAGCTGAGAAAGCCAAGGCGGCGGTGGCCATGACGGCCAAAGTCTTCAATTTTTTCATTTGATGTTTATTGTTTCTGTTTATTTTAAACCCAATGATTTTTTCCCTTGAGGGGTTTTCATCCATATTAAAAAGCAAACGGCGAAAATCAAGCTAATTGCCATAAAAACTAATGCGGCCATGCTTGGATGATTATTTCACCTTGATCAGCTCCACGTCGAAGATGAGGGCTGCGTAAGGAGGGATGGATTGTCCGGCGCCATTCTCGCCGTAAGCGAGGTCGTAAGGAATGAAGAAACGGTATTTGGCTCCCTCTTGCATGAGCTGCAAGCCTTCTGTCCAACCCTTGATCACCTGGTTCAGGCCGAATGTGGCAGTCTCGCCGCGGCGGTAGCTGGAGTCGAACACCTGGCCGTTGATGAGCGTGCCCTCGTAGTGGCACTCCACTTGGTCGGTGGCTGATGGCTTGCGGCCGTCGCCCTCGCGCAACACTTTGTATTGCAGGCCTGATGGCAGGGTCTGCACGCCTTCCTTCTTGGCGTTCTCGGCAAGGAAATTCTCACCCTCGGCCTTGGCTGCCTTTGCCTGCTCCTCGGCCTTGCGGCTGAAGAATTCCTGAACGGCGACCTGCGCGTCGGCGTCAGACAACTGTGCGTTTGCGTTGAAGACATCTGTGATGGCTTGCGCGAAATCGTTGATGTTGAGGTCGGTGGCGTTCATTTGTTGCAATTGGTGCCCGATGCTCATGCCAAGGGCGTAGCTTACTTTGTCCATTATATTTTCTGTTTATTATTTGTATCGAATAAATATTGTCGCACAAAGTTACGCTTTTTTGATAGCATAATCATATTATTTTAGTATTTTTGTGCAAATTATTGGATATAAGCGGAAAATATTGGAAGTATGAAAAAGAAAGTAGTGTTTTTGACGGGAGCTGGCATGTCGGTGGAGAGCGGATTCAAGACTTTCCGCGGCAACGACGGTTTGTGGGAGAATTATCCTGTGGAGAAGGTGGCAAGCCATGAGGGGTGGGAGAGAGACCCCGATTTCGTGACGGAGTTTTACAACAAGCTTCGCCGCAAGCTTTGGGACGCGCAGCCATGCGAGGGTCACAAGTTGATAGCACAGATGGAGAGCGACTACGACGTGACCGTGCTCACGCAAAACGTGGACAACCTGCACGAGAAGGCCGGGTCTACGAAGGTCATCCACCTGCATGGTGAGCTGACCAAGGTGTGCTCCAGCAACGACCCTTACGACCCGCGCTACATAAAGGAGCTCACCCCCGACGACAACGACGTGGAGCCGGGAACCAAGGCTGGCGACGGCTCGCTGCTACGTCCGTTCATAGTGTTCTTCGGCGAGGGCGTGCCCATGCTTGATCCGGCTGCCAAGGCAGCGTCGGAGGCCGACATCTTCGTGATTATCGGCACGTCGCTCGTGGTGTATCCGGCTGCCGGTCTGGTGCAGTTTGTCCCGAGAAACGCGCCAATCTACCTCATAGACCCCAATCCCGTTGGCGTAGACAGCAGCGTGAGGCAGATACAGAAAGGCGCGTCGGAGGGTATGCGCGAGCTGCTGAAGACGATATAAGATATTTTAGTATATATATAACTAATAATCAATGGTTTAAGCCATTGGAATTAAAAAATGTTTTGGGTGTCTGCGGCGTTGCGTCGGCTTTACAGTGTAATGTCGCCGGCTTTACAGTGAAATGCCATTGCCTTTACACTGAAAAGGCAATGGCATTTCACTGTAAAGGCAATGGCTTTTGAGGGTAGCAACCGCACATTCAGGCAAATGGTTGGCATGACGCCGAGTGAGTATCGTGCAAAAAATGCCAAATAATCAACATCGCGCCGGTGAAAAGTTCAAGGCATGGGGGCTTGTTGCCGCAATGCTTTCGTATAGCCCTCTTGGTCGTATGCGCGGCGGTATTTGTTGATGATGTCGATGAGTCGTTGTAGGGATGGTATGTCGGACGCGAGGTTTCTGAATCGGGTATATTGCGCGCGGTATCTCTCCACTGACCCATTCCGCAGGCGTTGTTTTATGTCTGCGGGAATGAGGAATGTTGCCCTGTTGCCTAAATACTGTCTGAACTCGCTGAGGAAGATGTGGACGCCGGCGAGGTCGAAGTCGCCGAAGTGGACGTAGCGGTTGGGAATGGTCTGAAGCCATGAGCGCAAGTCGGTGGACTGCGGATAGCGCGACACGAAGAGCAGTCGCTTTCCTGGCAGCAAGGACGTGAACAATGCTCTTTGCCGGCGGATGAGCCTGAAATTCTCCATGTTCTCTATGCCCACGACCACCACATCCTTTGGAATGGAGAACCTTTGCCAGTCGGAAATGAACAGAAAACTCCCCTCGCTTGGGCAAACATATATCTTCTCTCCGTTCAGCTTGCAGGGAATCGGTTCGTAGGCATTGACGGGAAATCCGGGGCAAGAGCGCACGGCAACGAGCTTTGAATTACCCGTCTCCACTGCCTGTTCCGACCGGGAGCCATCTGCATCATGTAGCATCTTCTGCAACCTTTCCAATCCTCCCAACCGCTCGTCAATATTTCCCAACGCTTGCTCCAGTTTCTCCGGGTCGGCTGCCATGAGTGTCCGTCTGCTCCCCTGCGAACGGCTAACCAACACACCGTCATGCAGCAGATCTTCCACCCACTCGCCGTGCAGGGCGCTGGACGCGATCGGTTTGCCTGAACGCAGGCGGAGCAGTTTGTCGATAAGCGAAGGTGTGATTTTCATCTGTAATCTTTATACAAACATGTCGTCTAAAGTGACCTGACAGTGGAATACATCGGCATACTCGTTCTCGGCAAGGGGCGAGCTTCCGACGTAGGTAAGCAGGAACGTCTTGCTTCTCATGCTTTTTTCCATTGCTTCCAAGCGTGCGTTCAGGCGATTGGCGTAGGCTTGCGTGACGACGTAGGGACTCTTGGAATATTTCAGTTCGCAAAGGTTGACCACATCATCGTTACGGTCGATGACAAGGTCTATTTGCATTCCTTCCGCTTCGCCGTCTCCCCTCACAATATAGGCAGACTCTGTGGAGGAAACGGCCCCAATCTGAAGGGCTTGCTTGATTTGCCTGATATGCTGCAGGCAAACCTCCTCGAAAGCGATGCCTCGCCAGGAGTTAATCTCTGACTCGCGCAAGTGGTGCTGCCAATAGTCTTCTTGACTAATTTGCTTGCCTTCCTTGAAATGCAGCCAGAACCAACAGAAGGAATCGGTCAACTTATAATGCTCTTCCCTCTGCGACGCACCGAATGGTACATATTTGGTGACGAAGTCACTTCCTATGAGAGCTTTGAGCATCTTGGTAAACTCACCATTGGGATGGATGCCGGTCTTATCCGAGATTTCCTGCCGCGTATAACCAGCGTGCCGTGTACCCAACGTCCGAATGATATTCATGCTTTCTTCCGCATGGTCGAAGACGGAGTTGAACAGGCGGTTGAACTCATCGCCCAACTTGGCATGGCGTGCGAAAAACAGCGCATCCACGTTTTGGGCAAGACTCAGGGAGGGATTGAAAAAGTTCATGTAGAATGGGATTCCTCCGAGAATCATATAGGCTTGCGTCACGTTGTAACGGCTCATCTTGATGCCACGGCTAAGATAAAACTCCTCACATTCCTTGAGTGTGAAAGGAGAGAGCTTCAACTCGCCTGTCAACCTGCCGTACAGTCCACCCTTGTTGTTGATGAGGTTGTCCAACATCCACGAGGTGGCTGAGCCGCAGACAATGAGCATGAGGTTGTGGCGTGTGTTTCCCCAACCGTTCCAGAATGCTTCGAGAGCAGTGAGAAAGCCCGAACGTGCCGTGTCCATCCATGGCAATTCATCGATGAACACGACCTGCCGGCTCCCATTGTCCGTGGTCTCCAGGAATCTTTCCAAGAGGAAAAAGGCTTCCATCCACGACTTTGGTTGAGCAATGCCCTCCATGCCGTGGCGAATGAGAGAAAAGTAAAAGTTCTGCAGCTGGTCTTTGGTGGACACCCGGCGCTGGCGGTCGTAAGGGGACAAGCCCGTATGATGGAACGCCATGTTGTCATGAAACATCTCATCAATGAGGAAAGTCTTGCCCACACGCCGCCTTCCATAAACCGCCACAAACTCAGCCCTACCACTCTTGTAGTAGCGCTTCAACTCGGTCATCTCGCTCTTTCTTCCTATGATCTCACACATAAGCACCTTGGTTTTGTTGGCTGCAAAGATAATATTGGTTTCTGATATTCGCTAACAAAATCGCCTTTATTTAGCTACGAACGCATATTTTTGTCTTTCGTAGCTGAATAAAGGCGATTTTATTTATTGGTGTCCGGTAAAATTTTTAGTCAGGGTGACTATTTCAACGTCACAATGAATTATGCGCCCCTTACAGGGGCAAAATAATTGAAATACATAAACGCAGGGGCAAGCCCCTGCGCTATAATCTGTCGTCCCTACGGGA
>CAVAGT010000103.1:0-9917 GCA_963588155.1 Lachnospiraceae bacterium
TAGCCGCCTCCTTTCAATGGAGCCTCGAGGATAACATTATCCTTGGGGCTTTTATATTTGTAATTCCATGATAGAGTCATTACGTCGTTTTTTCTATTCTATTGCACGATTGCCACGAAGCAATGGTTTTGGAATTCAATCGCCTTTTGCATTTATCTTTGTCACAAAGGTTGTGCGTGATACAAAATATCATGATTATTACGCGTCATTAGATCCCAATTGCAGCGATTCCGCTTTAAGACTTAGAAAATTTTATCTTCGCCTTCTTGATTTTCTAAAAGAAGAAGAAAGTTTTAATGCTGTATATATTATTGAGGGTATCTATTCGTCTAAAGAGATAAATGCATTGTGGGAGACTATTGTTCAGTCGAGTAAGGTTGTTGTTAGTTTTGATTTATACGATTGTGGAGTTGTTTTTGTTGAAGGCAAGATGCCTAAATTTAACTATAAAGTAATGCTAGTTTAGGTTTTTATGATTTGTTATATTGCTCTGAATAAAAAAAGTAATATAAAAGATTGTGGATTCAATTTTTTTGTTTATTTTTGCGACACAAAATCAAGTATTAATAACGATAAACTATAACAATTATGTATTGGACACTTGAATTGGCTTCCAAATTGGAGGATGCCCCTTGGCCAGCTACTAAGGATGAGTTGATAGATTATGCGATTCGTTCTGGTGCCCCTGATGAAGTGGTACAGAACTTACAGGAGATAGAAGATGAAGGAGATGTTTATGATAGTATAGAAGACCTTTGGCCTGACTATCCCTCAAAAGAAGATTTCCTTTGGAATGAGGATGAATATTAGTCTTCATTTCTGACTTTACTTTCGGGAGTCATTAACATTTTTGTTGGTGACTCCCGATTTGTTTTTGTTTCGTATAATATTATGAACCTTTTGCCGTTTGTATAATGTGTTTAAGCTTCAATTTCATATTCTCTTGATGCTGCTTCTTTCTTGCAGTGTGGTTTCTGTAGCACAGTATGATCCTTCGTTTAGTCATTACTATGATATGGAGCCCACATTTAATCCTGCTGCAGTAGGAAGGCAACCTTACATTAATGTTGTCGCGGCATACGCCATGGATATGGCAGGCTTTGAACACAATCCCCGAACAGCTTATGTCTCTGGCGACATGCCTTTTCATGCATTGCGCTCTTTTCATGGTGTTGGTGTAGACTTCATGAACGACCAGATTGGTTTGTTTACACATACTAAGCTTGATTTACAATACGCCTACCAAATGCCGTTGTTCAAAGGCCATTTGCGTTTAGGTTTGCAGGCTGGATTCATAAGCGAGAAATTTGACGGAAGCAAGCTTGAACTTGACGATAGCAATGACCCGGCGTTTTCATCAACTGCATTGACTGGTAGTGCAGTTGATCTTGGCGCAGGATTATTTTATACGCATGGACATTGGTATGGTGGCGCGTCGGTTCGACATTTCAATTCGCCGCTGGTGTCTCTTGGTGATAATAATGAGTTGAAAATATTACCTACCTATTATTTTACAGGAGGAGGCAATATTTCCTTTCGTAATCCGTTTATAACATTGAAGCCATCTTTTCTGTTTAGGACAGATGGCACGAGCTGGCGTGGTGACATAACGGGAAGGCTTGTCTATACCAATGAATCGAAGATGCTCTATATTGGCGCGACATATAGCCCCACTATTTCAGCCACGATCCTACTTGGTGGAAGTTTTCATGGTGTGATTTTGGGCTACAGTTATGAGGTATATACGTCCAGCATCAATCCAGGCAACGGGAGTCACGAACTGTTTGTCGGGTATAGGCACGAGATAAATTTTGCCAAGAAAGGTAGAAATATGCATAAGAGCGTAAGAATACTATAAGTAAAGTTGACAGAACAGATATTAATCATATGAAGAATATCATATTATTACTAAGTTTGACAATGTTGTCGTTGTCCTTGACAGGCTGTTTCAGCGCCAAGTCTGCTTCGATGGCAGGCAAGGGTGGCGAAGTGGTAGGTGTCGGTGGACGGCCTTTTACAGAGCCTACACCTTATGGAATGGTCAGGGTAGACCGTGGTTACTTGAAGATGGGAGACTTGAAGAGCGATAGCCTTTGGGGAAAGACGGTTCCCGTGAAAGACATATCGGTTGACGGTTTTTGGATGGACCAAACCGAGATAACAAATTCCCAGTACAAACAATTCGTCAACTGGGTTCGCGACTCCATACTTCGCACCCGTCTCGCCGACCCAAACTATGGCGGTGACGAGTCATACATGATAACCGAGGACAAGAATGGTGACCCTGTGAAGCCACATGTGAATTGGAATAAGCGTTTGCCGCGCAAGCCAAATGAAGACGAGCAAAGAGCAATAGAGAGTCTGTATGTCACCAATCCCGTGACAGGCGAGAAGATGCTTGATTATAGGCAGATGAACTATCGTTTCGAGATTTATGACTATACTGCAGCCGCGCTTCGCCGCAATCGTCTAAACCCAGAGGAACGCGACCTTAACACCGATGATGTTGTTGATCCCAACCAAGTGGTGATGATAAGCAAGGACACGGCTTATATAGATGAGACGGGTAAGATAGTGCGTCAGACCATTGATCGCCCGCTCTCCGGACCATGGGACTTTTTAAGTACATACATTGTTAACATTTATCCAGACACGACATGTTGGGTAAACGATTTTCGCAATGCCGACAACGAGGTTTATCTTCGCAACTATTTCTCAAACCCCGCTTACAATGACTATCCTGTCGTAGGCGTGACATGGGAACAGGCCAATGCTTTCTGCGCATGGCGTACAGACTATTTGTTGAAAGGTTTGGGGCCGGAGGCGCGTTATGTGCAGCGTTATCGTTTGCCGACAGAGGCTGAATGGGAGTATGCCGCTAGGGGGAAGAACCAGACGGAGTTTCCCTGGGACAACAAGGACGTGATGAGTGGCAATGGTTGTTTTTATGCCAATTTCAAGCCTGACAGAGGTAACTACACTAAAGACGGCAACCTTATCACGGCTAAGACCGGCAGCTATTCACCAAATAGCAACGGCTTATACGACATGGCAGGTAATGTAGCGGAATGGACAAGTACGATTTATACCGAAGCAGGTGTGGATGCCATGAACGACATTAACCCTCAGTTGAAATACAACGCAGCCTTGGAAGACCCCTATCGCTTGAAAAAGAAGAGCGTTCGCGGCGGATCATGGAAAGATCCAGAGAGCCTCATTCGTTCGGCATGGCGCGCTTGGGAGTATCAGAACCAACCGAGGAGCTATATCGGGTTCCGTTGCGTAAGATCGCTGGCTAATTCAATAAGTGGAAAACAAAAAAGGAGATAACTATGTCAAGATACAGTAATTACAATTTAGTCTATCGCTTGCAAAAGTGGATGGACACCGTGGCGGGTCAAACGTTCCTCAACTATGCGTATAGCTGGGGTGCTTCTGTCGTTATTCTCGGAGCGTTGTTTAAGCTGACCCACTTGCCTGGAGCCAATGTCATGTTGTTTTTAGGTATGGGTACAGAGGTGTTTGTGTTCTTTATATCAGCCTTTGATCGCCCGTTCGATAAGACTGCGGAAGGCAGGGAAATGCCCACACGCTTGACAGAAGAATATCTTGAGACAGGAAAGGTAGAATATTCTACTGGAGGCGTCGAACAATCTACGGTAAGTGTCGAGCCTTCTGCTGGGATAGTGAATGACAACATGGCTAATGTTGAAGCCGTGAATGAAATGGGTAATACTCCTAGCCCATCCGTAACTGCCATGCCGCAACAACCGACATACGTGCCACAGATGACTCAAGAGGAGGCAGAGGCATTGAATATGGCTCAAGGAAACTATGTAGAGGAGCTCAAAACTCTTGTGGAGACTCTTAAGAAAGTGAACGAGCAGAGTGCGCGTCTCACGCGTGACAGTGAGGAGATGGAAAATCTCAACCGCACGCTTACGGGCATCAGCCGTATCTATGAGATGCAACTCAAGGGCGCAAGCAAGCAGATGGGGACCATCGACGAGATTAATGCCCAAACAAAGAGGATGGCTGAGCAGATAGACCAGCTCAATCATATCTATGCGCGCATGATAAAGGCGATGACAGTCAATATGCCAGCCTCTGCACCTCAGGTAAACGAAGAGTGAAGAATCCTCTTGCAAGATGTAGGATGAAGTATTCAAAAGAATTAAGTAATATAATATAAATGGCAATCAAGAAACGACCGATTTCTCCACGCCAGAAGATGATCAACCTCATGTACATCGTTCTTCTGGCAATGTTGGCACTCAACGTGTCGACAGAGGTGCTTCAAGGCTTTGCCGTAGTGCAGGAAAGTCTTGACCGTACCACCAACAACGCGTCGAAGGAGAATGCCGCCATATACAATGACTTCCGCGACCAGATGCTCCGTAACCCTGAGAAGGCGAAGGTTTGGTATGAGAAGGCAACGAATGTAAGAAACATGAGCGACTCGCTCTATAACCTCGCCGAGACATTGAAACTTGCAATTGTCAAGGAGGCTGACGGAGAGGATGCCGATCTGAAAAACATAAAGAACACTGACAACATTGACGCTGCAGGAACCGTGATGTTGGCTCCTGTAACAGGCAAAGGCAAAAAACTGTACAATGCCATAAACAGTTATCGTGAGCGCATCCTTGGTTTTATCACGGATCCTCGCCAACATGCCATCATCGCAAGCAATCTTTCAACGAATGTGCCCAAGGGTAAGAATTACCTTGGCAAGAACTGGCAGGAATACATGTTTGAGGACATGCCTGTAGCGGCTGCCGTCACCTTGCTGTCAAAGTTACAAAACGACGTGCGTTATGCCGAGGGAGAGGTGCTGCATTCCTTGGAGGCTAACATTGGCCTAAAGGATATTCGCGTAAACAAGCTTGAGGCGTTTGTTGTGCCAGAGAAGACGACCCTTTATCCTGGAGAGCGTTTCAATGCCAACATCGTAATGGCTGCTGTCGACACGACTTGTCAGCCGGAGATTTATGTCAATGGCTCACGTGTGACCTCCAAAAATGGTCAATACGGTTTCGTGGCTGGTGGAGTGGGAGAGCATCAGTTTGGTGGATATATCTTGATGCGCAACTCTCATGGTGACGTGCTTCGTCGCAATTTCATCCAGAAATATAATGTCATTCCTCTTCCTGGAGGAGCCACCGTAGCTGCCGACTTGATGAACATGCTTTATGCCGGATACGACAACCCCATAAGCGTTGGCGTGCCAGGCGTGCCACAGAATGCGGTTTCAGTGAGCATGACAGGAGGCCGACTAATATCCAAGGGGCCTGGTAAGTATGTAGCAGTGCCAGCCGCGGTTGGTCATGATGTCACGTTCCATGTCACCGCACGTGATGGCAAGACCACAAGAACCTTCCCACCGTTTACGTTCCGTGTGCGTAAGCTGCCCAATCCTACTCCTTACATAGCCCTTGGCGACGACCGCTTCAAGGGTGGTAATATGGCTAAAGCGAGTCTGATGAGTGCCAGCCGCCTCAATGCCGCCATTGATGATGGCATTCTCGATATACAATTTCGGGTGACTGGCTTCTCGACAGTGTTCTATGACAACATGGGCAATGCTGTCCAAATGGCTTCCCAAGGTGGTGAGTTCACCGACCGCATGCGCGACCAGTTCCGTAGGCTAAGTCGTGGTCGCCGATTCTATATCACCGAGGTTCATGCCGTCGGACCTGACGGTGTGGCGCGTGTGTTGCCTGGAGCCATGGAGGTGAAGGTGAGATGATTTTATTGAAACAAACAGAATAAAAGATACTCTTATGAAGAGGTTAATTATATTTTTCGCGTTTATTACCATAGGCGTTTCTTGTCTTGTGGCACAGCCTAAGGCTCGTCGCCAAGACCAGCAAGCAACAAAGACGAACAGTAATAACATGACCTTGCGTCAGCAGATAGATTTCCCAACCGATGAACCCATGAGCGGTGATGTCGTTTGGCGTAGGGATGTTTACCGTGAGTTGAACCTCAACGACGAGGCCAACGCCGCTTTATATTATCCGGTTGAGCCCAACGGGCAGCAGGTGAACCTTTTCACCTTGCTTTTCAAGCTAATCATGTCGGGGCCAAATCATGGCGGAATTGCAGCCTACTCTTACGACGTGAACAGTGGCAACGAGAAATTCGACGAGTCGTTGCGCTTGAGTCCGAAGAAGTTTCTCGACGACTATCACATCTTCTACGAGAAGACCGACCGAGGGGTGCATATCGATGACAGCGACATTCCCTCAGCGGAAGTCAAGGCTTATTACATAAAGGAAAGCAGCTATTATGATCAGAACACGTCGTCGTTTCACCGCCAGGTGACAGCTCTCTGCCCCGTGATGTTTCGTGACGACGACTTCGGGGATGGAGCAACGAAGTACCCATTGTTTTGGGTTAAGTTTAGCGACTTAGCCCCGTTCCTTGCCAAGCAGATGGTCATGACGAGCAACGTCAACAATGCCGCGATGATGAGCATTGCCGACTATTTTGCCACAAACAGTTATAATGGCAAGATATACAAAACCAACAATATGCTTGGTAAAACCCTCGCCCAAGAGGTTGGCAACGACTCTGTGAAACTTGCCAATGCGCAGCAGCGCATTGATGCGGAGATAGCCTCCTTTGAGAGCCACCTTTGGGGAGACCAAGCAAAGAAAGACTCGCTCGATTCCATTGCCAAGCTTGATCCAAAGCAGACTAAGGCTGTGAAAAAGAGTTCTCGCATACGTCGCGTATCTGCCAAGTCGCCAAGGGTGAAGCAGAGTCGTGCACGCACGTCAGAGTCATCGTCAGCCTCCGGAGCCGCAAGGGTAACGGTGAGAAGGCAGAGACATTAATAATATGGTCAAACAATTAATAGTTTTTAAAAAGTCAAGATGAAAAAGATAATCGCAATATTGCTTATTGTTTTGAGTTTGCACGCTTCGGCATCCGCACAAGTCAAGTTTGGTTTGAAGGGTGGTCTGGATGTCATCAATATGTCGTTGAGCAACAACGTGTTTGACGCATCCAACCGCGCGGGATTCTTCATAGGTCCAATGGTCAAGCTTACAGTGCCTGTCGTAGGCTTGAGCTTTGATGCCGCTGCCTTGTACGATCAGAAGGAAGCCAAGGTTACTGTTGATGATCGCTCAACCACCATGAGGCAGAAATCTATCAATATCCCTGTCAATGTTCGTTATGGTTTTGGCTTGAGCAGTTTGGCACAACTATTCTTGTTTGCCGGTCCCCAGTGGGGCATCAATGTTGGCGACAAGGACTTTAAGTGGACAGAATCGGGCAGCTATTCTTTGAAAAAGTCCAATTTCAGTGTCAACGTAGGTGCAGGCGTGACTCTTCTTAAACATCTTCAGGTTTCAGCCAATTACAACATTGCCTGTGGCAAGACAGCTGACATGACGTGGACAAATGCCAAGAGCAAAGTCGAGACAGGAAAAAGCCACAACAATTCTTGGCAGATAGCCTTGGGTTATTGGTTCTAATTGGTTGTTGCCACACATTGATTTAAAGTTTTAATTCAGGCTGGTGCTCCCTGTTGGGTGTCTTCATTGGAATGAAGTATGTAGATGTAATCTTGCCATTGCCTCTTCAGGACTATTTTACTTATGCTGTGGACGATACGCTCGCAGCAGGGATTGTGATGGGGATGCGTGTGCTCGTTCCGTTTGGCAAAGGCAAGACCTATGCGGCTATGGTTGTGAAGCTGCACGCCGACAAACCAAACCTTCCCGACGACAAGATTCGTGAGATTCTGGCACTGCTCGATGACGTGCCAGTTCTCTTGCCGCATCAGCTAAGGCTTTGGCGGTGGATAGCCGATTATTATATGTCTCCACTTGGCGACGTCATGAATGCAGCTCTGCCCGCTGGTCTCAAGGCGCAAGTGGGTTATAAGCCAAGGACGGAAGCCTGTGTCATGCTTGGCGAGAAGTTTAGCAGCGTAGAGGCTCAAAAGGTAGCGGTGGAGATGCTTCGCCGTACGCCAAAACAACAAGCGGTATTTACTAAGTTCCTGGATATTCTTCATGATTCTGCAACAGACATCATGACGCGAGAGGAACTGATGAATGAGACTCACTGCACTGCCGATATTGTAAAAAGACTTGTTGCCCAAGGTTTTCTTCAATCTCTCGACCGTGAAATAAAAAACATCAACCGTAGCGGAGATTATCATCCCGAGCATATACAGACTCTAAGCGAACCACAAGCACGAGCCAAGGATGAGATAGAAAAGCGGTGGCTCGACAAAAACGTGGTTCTCCTTCATGGCGTGACTTCAAGTGGGAAGACCGAGATTTATATCCATCTCATACAAGAAGTTCTCGACAAGGGCGGACAGGTGCTTTACCTTTTGCCGGAGATCGCGCTCACTGTGCAGATGACTCAACGCCTCCAACGCGTTTTTGGTTCGCGCCTCGGAATTTATCACTCCAGGTACAGTGACCGTGAGCGAGTGGAGATTTGGCGCAAACAACTCTCCGACAATCCTTACGACATTATCCTTGGAGCCCGAAGCGCAATATTCTTGCCTTTTACGAAGCTTAGTCTCGTCATTGTGGATGAGGAGCATGAGACGAGTTTTAAGCAGCAGGACCCCGCTCCTCGTTACCACGCCCGCTCCGCCGCGATAGTCATGGCGCAAATGTTCGGTGCCAAGGTTCTTCTCGGCACCGCCACGCCTTCGATGGAGAGTTTCTACAATGCCAAGACTGGCAAATATGGTTTGGTCTCTCTCTTGCAACGATTCAAGGGCGTGGAACTGCCTGAGATAGAAGTAGTAGACGTTAAGGACTTGCGGCATCGCAAGATGATGACGGGTCCCTTCTCGCCCCGTCTTCTCGCCTCCATGCGTGAGTCGTTGAGCGGTGGCAAGCAAGTCATTCTGTTCCAAAACCGTCGTGGCTTCGCGCCAGTCTTGTCGTGCCATACCTGCGGCTGGACTCCGAAATGCAAAAACTGTGATGTGTCGCTCACTTATCACAAGCGTCTCAATTTGCTCACTTGCCATTATTGTGGTTTCACGATGCCCGTGCCCGAGTCGTGCCCCAACTGTGGCAATCCTCATCTCTCCGATCGTGGCTTTGGCACGGAAAAGATAGAAGACCTTGTACGTACTGAGTTCCCAGATGCATCTGTGGCTCGCATGGATCTCGACACCACTCGCACCCGTGGGGCATATGAACGGCTGATAGGCGAGTTCGGCGCAGGCAAGACCAACGTGCTCATCGGAACACAGATGATTTCCAAGGGACTCGATTTCGACAACGTGGCTGTGGTAGGCATTCTCGATGCTGACTCCATGCTCAATACTCCCGACTTTCGAGCTTATGAACATGCTTTCATGATGATGAGTCAGGTCGCCGGGCGTGCTGGGCGCAAGGGCAAGCGAGGCTTGGTAATATTGCAGACCAAGAGTCCCGATTTGCCTGTAATCGGTCAAGTTGTGCGAAACGATTATAAAGCGTTTTATGATAACCTGCTGGAGGAACGTTCCTTCTTTCGTTATCCGCCATTCTCTCATGTGGTTTACGTCTATCTCAAACACAAGAAAGAGGATGTCGTAGAGATGGCGGCACAAGAGCTTGGTGGCAAGTTGCGGCAGTTGTTGGGCGATCGAGTGCTTGGCCCCGACAAGCCGTCCGTGGCAAGAGTAAAGGCAGTTTTTATCCGAAAGATAGTATTGAAACTCGAAATTGGTATAGATTTAAGGAAGACACGTCAAGCTCTTTACGCCACACGCGATGCCATAGTGTCTCAACCATGCTATAAATCGGTACAAATATATTTTGACGTAGACCCGGAGTAATCCATAAAAAGCAGATGTCTCTGCTTTGTGCTGAAAAGGCGTTGACATTACAGTGGAATGTCAACGCCTTTTCAACGTAAAGCCATTGCCTTTTCAACGTAAAGCC
>CAVAGT010000104.1:0-9814 GCA_963588155.1 Lachnospiraceae bacterium
TGAAAACAAGTTCGGAATTGCCATGAGCGACATGGTGCCTGTGATAGAGAGGGCGTTAGGACTTGAGAACATCAAGTTCACGGGGTTGCACTTCCATATTGGCAGTCAGATTCTTGAAATGAACGACTTTGAGCAGTTGTGTGCCCGTATAAATGAGCTTCAGGAAACCTTGAAGTCGAATGGCATCAAGGTTGAGAACATAAATGTGGGAGGCGGACTCGGTATTAATTATGACGATCCAGAGAAGGACCTTGTTCCAGACTTCAAGTCATATTTCAAGACCTTCGCTAATGGCCTTCGCCTGGAGCCTGGACAAAAGGTTCACTTTGAGCTCGGACGTTCCATCGTAGCGCAAATGGGCAGTTTGATAACAAAGGTGTTGTATGTGAAGAAAGGTGTCAATAAGCTTTTCTGTATCGTTGACGCTGGTATGACGGACTTGATCCGTCCCGCCCTTTATCAAGCTTCTCATAAGATAGAGAATGTCACGACCAATAAGACGCAAGAGACTTATGACGTAGTGGGCCCGATTTGTGAGTCAAGCGATGTCTTTGCCAAAGGCATACAGATGGGCGAATGCGAGCGCGGCGACCTCATAGCCATGCGCTCTGCCGGTGCCTATGGAGAGATCATGGCGAGCCAATACAACTGTCGCAACCTGCCTGTGGGTTATATAAGCGAAGACTTTAAGTAGAGGAGAAGCTCTGACAGAGCTTTCAAGAGAAATGATATCGGTTACAAACATAGATAACTTCACCATAATAAGCAGTGCCATATTGCTTTTCGTGGCAATTGTCACCTCTTTCATTTGTCCATACCTTAGGTTCAAGAAAGGCAAATGGGAAAGGCAAGGGAAGGTGTTGGACCATTCGCTTCCTCCACTTTCCGTAATCCTTACTCCACACGACCAACCCGAGGCGTTGGAGAGAAACCTGCCGAGCTTGATGGCCCAGAAATACGATCCAGGGTTCCAGATTATAGTCGTAATTGAGGAAGGTGAGGGTGAGACTGAGGAAGTGATGAAGCGTCTTCAGCACTCACTCGACGAAGCATCGTCCAACTGTAGTATTTATGTTACATCTATCCCAAAGTCCTCGCGTTATGTGAGCCGTAAGAAGCTTGCAATGACGTTGGGTGTGAAGGCCGCCAAGACCGAGTGGCTATTGTTGACCGAACCAACAGTGAATCCAGCAAGCGACACGTGGCTTCAGACTATGGCAGAGAACTGCACGGATGACAACAGCCTTGTTGTCGGCTATGGAGCATTTACTGATGATGTGTCTGCGTTTAAACGATTCGAGCGACTCAATTCTTCATATTATCTTATGCGTGAAGCTGCCAATGGCAACGCTTATGCTGCCATGGCTCCAAACATAATGATTCGCAAGTCAGAGTTCATGGAGCAAGATGGATTCCGTGGCAACCTCAATCTTATTCATGGGGAATATGATTTCCTCGTGAATAAGTATTCGGTACAAGGTCGTGTGGCGTTAGAAACGAGAGACAACGCTTGGACCATAGAGGATGCTCCCTCAAATTCTGCATGGAAGGCTCATCGTATAATATATGCGGAGACGCGCAAATGGCTGGCTCGCAGCCTTAGTCACCGTTTTTGGTTTAACGTTGACCAATTCGCGTTGCACATACCCTTTCTCATGGCCGTTGCAGGCATGGTGTGGGGTGGGGTTGCGTCCAACATTATCTTGCTTGCTGCTTCTGCCTTGGCTTTCATCATTGGATATGCTTTTCGCACGGTATTCGCGAGAATGGCGATGTCTGCTTTTGATGAGCACATTCCATTGCTTCTGATTTACCCCTTCCAGCTTTTGCTGATATGGAGGAATCTCATTTATCTGCTTCGTCACAAGTTCTCAAACAAACTTGACTTTACCACCCATAAACAATAGGTTGCACTACAATAAGTTGCCATGTTAAAGGTTCTTCTTTTCGTGCCTCGCCATGTTGATGCTGTTGCCATAAATCATGACCTCGTCAGCAGGTTAGCCACCAGCTATCCTGAGGGCATTGACGTGCAGTATTATGTAAGCGGAGAGAACCATCAGACATTTCAACTTGAAGATTTTGATCTCATCCATTTCTTTGGATGTTGGAGTCATGCAGCTTGCATTATGGCTTCTAGGGCATATTCACATGGCGTGCCATATGTAGTCACTCCCCTCGGGGGACTGCAGCCGTGGGAGACTTCAAAGCGTAAGCATACAATATTATTGAGGAGGCAGCGACAATTAGTTGAGCGGGCAGCCGCCATACACGTTTGCGGAAAACTCGAGCACGATACCTTTGTAAAACTTGGATGGAACAAACGCGTCGCCACTGTCAAGAATCCAGTTCTCACAAGTCAGATCTCATTTGATGAGGCGGCTATTCTTATTGAAAGACTATACAGGAAGGTCATAGACTCTAATTGCCAGCTCTGTTTGAAGCCTGAAATACAAGGTATTATAGGAATATTGCTACAAATAGGCACAGATCCACATGCCATGGGTCTAAACCGTGTTTTTCAAGAAGATTCAATAGGACAGTTCGTAAACAAATTCACGCAACTCTCTGCGGAAGACTGGAGGCGACTGCTTATTTATTCTTACCAAGAACATATCACGGACCATGTGTTACAGGCTTTTGATGCCTTGGAAATAGCACATCCAGCATTAGACATTTCCAATATAGACCGCTTCGAACCCATGTCAAGATACATGGAGGGAAAACTCGTTACGGAGTCGTTGTTGTCTAAGAACATTCTTTTAAAGAATAAGGTAAAGGAAGTGTTCGAGAATAATGGCAAGGCAGAGTGCCAGATGTGCTTGGCATTGCTCAACATTCATTACGAATTGAATCATCATACATTGCCATTGTCGCACTTCGTGGATTTATATTCATTGACGAGATTCAGCGACGTAGACGAGGACCTTGTCAGGGATATGGTCGCGAGGCTCAACATAGAAGACTTCGCGGCGCGCTTGACATCTGCAATGTCAACAATTCTTGGACTGCCAGACGGTTTCTGGATATTCAAGCCAAAGGACGGCAAGAAAACGAAGAACATAATAAAAGCTATGACAAAATTCGGCTTATACAACTATTGAAAAAAATACTAAAGCTTATAAACCTCTAAATCCACTTATAACAATGAACACGAATAATTACGACATAATGAATGACATGAGATATCTTAGGTTGCTTTCCAACACATTTCCGACAATAGCAGCCGCGAGTACTGAGATTATCAATCTTCAGGCAATTCTCAACCTGCCTAAGGCTACCGAGCATTTCGTTGCGGATATTCATGGCGAGTACGAGGCATTTCAGCATATTCTAAAGAACGCTTCCGGAAACATCAAGCGTAAGGTGAACGAGTTGTTTGGCAATACGCTGCGTGAAGTCGAGAAGCGTGAGTTGTGCACGCTGATTTATTATCCCGAACAAAAGCTGGAATTGGTAAAGGCATCAGAGCCTGACATCAACGATTGGTATCACATAACACTCCACCACCTTGTTGCCGTTTGCAGGGACGTGTCAAGTAAATACACACGCTCTAAAGTGCGCAAGTCTTTGCCGAAGGACTTCTCATACATTATCCAGGAATTGCTACACGAGCGCCCGGAAGACAAGAATAAGGCTGATTACGTCAATGTAATCGTGGACACAATCATATCTACAGGGCGTGCCGATGATTTCATTGTGGCCATCTCCAATGTCATCCAGCGTCTTGCCATCGACCAGTTGCATATACTTGGTGATGTTTATGACCGTGGCCCTGGCGCGCACCGTATAATGGACTTGCTTGAGACATACCACTCATGGGATATCACGTGGGGAAATCATGACATAATATGGATGGGTGCTACGGCGGGCAACGACGCTTGTATGTGCTCGGTCATACGTCTTTCCTTACGCTATGCGAACCTTGCAACCCTTGAAGATGGTTACGGCATCAACCTCGTGCCTTTGGCCACATTTGCCATGGAAGCCTACGGAGATGATCCATGCACTGAGTTCTTGCCGAAAACCGACGCAGGCACAGGTGCCATTGACGATAAGACGCGCCAGTTGATTGCCAAAGAACACAAGGCGATAGCCATCCTGCAGTTCAAGCTCGAAGGACAACTCTACAAGAAACACCCGGAATGGAATATGCAAGACCGCGCCTTGCTCGAACGCATCAACTATGAGAAAGGCACTATCGACATCGACGGAAAGGAATATAAGTTAACTAGCTGCAACTTCCCAACGGTTGACCCGAAAAATCCAAACGAGCTCACCAAGGAAGAAGCTAATCTCGTGGAAAAGCTTCACCACAGTTTCGAGGTAAGTGAAAAACTTCACAAACACATCAAGCTGATGCTGTCACACGGCTGTATGTACTCCATTTGGAACAACAACCTCCTTTTCCATGCGTCCATTCCCCTTTGCGAGGATGGTTCAATGAAAAACGTTGAGATTTATCCCGGACATCATGCCAGCGGTCAACAACTCATGACCGATGTAGGCATGCTCATAAGGTGCGCGTTCCAGAACGATTCAACACAAAATATGATAGATTATGCCATCGACTACTTTATGTATCTTTGGTGTGGTCCTGACAGCCCTCTGTTCGACAAGTCGAAAATGGCAACCTTCGAGCGTTATTTCATCAAGGAGAAAGAGACACACGAGGAAAAGAAAGGCTATTATTTCATCTTGCGCAACAACGAGGACGTTTGCGACAATATCCTTAAGGTCTTTGGCATAACAGACCCGAATCGTCATATCATCAACGGCCATGTGCCAGTAAAGGCGGTGAAAGGCGAAAGTCCAATCAAGGCAAACGGCAAGCTCATGGTAATAGACGGCGGCTTCTCACAGGCTTACCATCATGAGACAGGTATCGCCGGCTACACCCTCGTATACCACAGTCGAGGTTTTCAATTGGTTCAGCATGAACCATTTACATGCACAGAGGATGCCATACTTAGAGGCACCGACATTAAGTCTACTACGCAAATCGTGGAGATGTCATCTCGCCGTATGCTTGTTGCCGACACGGACAAGGGTAAGCAGCTAAATACGCAAGTTGATGACCTCCAAGAGTTGCTCTACGCTTACAGGCATGGCTTCATTAGCGAGAGGGATACCAACGGCAAATGACGCATAAGTGTTTGCTTGCTATGTTAATAGCAGTTAAACATTCGTGTATGGGTCATTCATTTAGTAACTTTGCAATAAGTTTGCATTGATAGTGGAAATTCTATAATGAAGAAAAAACATATAAAGAGCACCGGACGATCAGGACGCTTGCAGATGGTAACGCTTTGCATTAGTACAGCGTTGGTGCTTATACTTTTGGGGTTGGTGGTGTTTTCTACGTTGACGGGACGCAATCTCTCGTCGTATGTTAAGGAAAATCTTACCGTTACCATGATGCTTGAACAAGACATGGCTGACAATGAGGCTCAGACCATAACACGCAGTCTTACGTCAAGGCCATACATCAAGACCATTCATTTTATCAGTAAGAAAACCGCGCTTCGCGACGCGGCAAAACAGATGGGCACCGACCCTTCGACATTTACTGATGGCGTGAATCCTTTTTCGTCATCCATAGAATTGACCCTTAAAAGCGATTATGCCAACATTGACTCGTTGACCTGGATTTCAAAGGAATTGAAGAAGTACCCGAAAGTCTCTGATATAACGTATCAAAAGGACTTGGTTGACGCGGTGAATCGCAACTTGGCGAAGATAGGCATGGCCTTGATGGTTCTTGCCCTTTTGCTCACCTTTGTTTCGTTTTCCCTCATCAATAACACGGTGCGCCTTGGCATCTATGCCCGACGATTCTCCATCCATACCATGAAGCTTGTAGGAGCCTCATGGGGCTTTATACGCAGACCATTTGTCCTGAATGCCGTTTTGATAGGAATCGTGGCGGCACTTCTAGCTTGTGCCGTCTTGGGTGTTGGCATGTATGCGTTGTATTGCTATGAGCCTGAAATCCTAAATATCGTTACATGGCGAGAAATGGCTATAACAGGTGCATCGGTTGTGTTGTGCGGTATTATAATAACGATGATTTGCGCAAACATCTCTGTCAATAGATTCCTGCGCATGAAAGCCGGAGACTTATATAAGATTTAAATAACATTATTCAATTTGTCGTATGTCAGACAATAATATTTCTAAGCAAATGTCTGTTTCATCAAACGAGCATCAGGGTGGGGGGCGTAACTATGCCTTCGACCGTACCAATTTCTTGCTAATGGCAATTGGTTTCGCGATCGTCATAATCGGTTTTGTTCTCATGAGCGGTCCTGGCTCCAGTGAACAAGTTTACAATCCTGACATCTTCAGCGTACGTCGTATAAAGATAGCTCCTGTAGTTTGTTTCATAGGCTTTGTATCATTGATATATGCCATCATTCGTAAGCCAAAGCACTAATGACACTTTTACAGACCATAATAATATCAATTATAGAAGGCCTGACAGAGTTCTTGCCTGTTTCTTCCACTGGGCACATGCTCATTGCTGAGAATCTGTTGGGTGTTGAGAACTCTGACTTTGTACGGGCGTTTACCATCATTATCCAGTTTGGCGCAATCCTTTCTGTAGTCGTGCTCTATTGGAATAAGTTCTTCCGTCTTGACCACACGCCTGCGCCTGCAGGCAGCAATGGTTGGCAGAAGCTCATTCACAAGTGGCGTTTCTATTGGTTGTTGCTTGTTGCCTTCATCCCAACTGGCGTTGTTGGTTTGGTCGTGAAAAAGTCAGGCATGATAGATTTCATGCTCACGCCTTCCAACGCAATATGGATCGTGCCGGTAATGCTCGTCATTGGCGGCGTGTTTATGTTGTTCTGTGATAGTATTTTCAACAAGGGAACAGAGCAAAATAAGGTAACTGAGAAAAGGGCTTTTTGGATAGGTGTCATACAATGCATGTCCATGATTCCTGGAACAAGCCGTTCGATGGCTACGATTGTCGGTGGCATGAGCCAGAAACTCACACGCCGTAGTGCCGCTGAATTCTCTTTCTTCCTTGCAGTTCCTACAATGGCAGCTGCTACAGGTCTTGACGTTCTTGAGCTTTTCGTGGGCAGTGACGCTGTTGGCACAGGCTGGGCAACGTCGGAGAACCTCCTTATGCTCTTTATCGGTTGTATAGTTGCCTTCATAGTTGCCTTGCTTGCCATGAAATGGTTCGTGAGCTTCCTTTCCAAATATGGTTTCAAGTCATTTGGTTGGTATCGTATCGTAGTTGGTGCGTTTATCCTGATATGGATGCTTACCGGTCACAGCATGGTAATGTTTGAATAAACCCTACTTCTCGGATGGATTTTATTAAGGGAGAAATCTTAGCTATAGACAAGCCATACCACATGAGCAGCTTTGGTGCGTTGGCTCATTGTAGATATCTCTTGTCTCAAGCGGTAGGGCAGAAGGTGAAGGTTGGTCATGCGGGGACGCTTGACCCTTTGGCAACAGGTGTTCTCATTCTTTGCACAGGTAAATGTACAAAGCAGATTGAGGAACTTCAGAGCCATACCAAGGAGTATACAGCTACTTTGCAACTTGGAGCGACTACAGCCAGCTACGACATGGAACATGAGGTTAACAACACTTTCCCACATGACCATATAACAAAAGAGTTAGTATTGGAGACTCTTAAGTGTTTTGTCGGCGAGATTGAACAGGTGCCACCATCATATAGTGCTGTGAAAGTAGATGGAGACAGGGCTTACAAGCTCCGTCGTAAAGGCGAGGAAGTTAAACTCAAACCAAAACATGTTCGTATAGACGAGATTGAGTTGACCGACTTTGACCAAGAAAACGCTCGCGTCTCTATAAGGGTCGTATGCGGAAAAGGCACATACATACGCGCACTTGCACGTGACATTGGCAGAGCTCTTAATAGCGGAGCATATCTCACTGCTCTCAGAAGAACACGAGTAGGTGATATAACTGTAAACGATTGTATAAATTTCGAACACTTCAACGAGTGGCTAACTGATAAACTATGAAATTATCTCAATTTAATTTCAATTTGCCACAGGAACTTGTGGCCTTATATCCTCATAGCGTAGAGCGTGAGTTTGTTAATGATAAAGGAGAAAAAGAGTCCTTCCGCGTATACCGACGTGATGAGTCGCGCTTGATGGTGCTTCATCGCAAAAGCGGAGAAATTGATCTCTTCAAGAAAGATAGCGAAGGTCAACCCATTGAAGGACAATATCTTGACTTCCGCAATGTTCTCGACTATTTTGACGAGGGAGACACTTTTGTACTGAATGACACAAAGGTTTTTCCGGCACGCTTGTATGGTACAAAAGAGAAGACCGACGCTAAGATAGAAGTTTTCGTTCTACGTGAACTTAACGAAGAAACTCATCTTTGGGATGTTCTCGTTGAGCCAGCCAGAAAAATAAGGATAGGCAATAAGCTCTTCTTTGACGATGCTGGTGTTATGGTTGCCGAGGTTTACGATAATACAACAAGTCGCGGAAGATCTTTGCGTTTCTTGTACGATTGTCCTCACGACCAGTTTGTTCACGACCTTTATTCTCTTGGCGAATGCCCATTGCCTACCTATGTCTTGAATAATCGCCCTGCCGAGTCAGGCATGGAGAATATGCACGTCCATTCTCATGCTACCAAGGAAGACATGGAAAACTTCCAGACTATCTTTGCGAAGAACATTGGTGCCGTAACCGCTCCTTCCACGGGTCTTCACTTCAGCAGAGAACTGATGAAGCGCATGGAAATAAAGGGCATAAACACGGCTTTCCTCACGTTGCACTGCAGCTTGAGCAATTTCTCGCAAATAGAAGTAGAGGACTTGTCAAAGCATAAGATGGATTCTGAGGCAATGGTGATAACAAAGGAATGTTGCGACATCGTAAACAAGACTAAAGACGCTGGCCATCGCATCTGTGCAGTAGGTTGTAGCGTAGCCAAGGCTACGGAGACTGCCACTGGAACTGATGGGTATTTGAAAGAATACGATGGCTGGACATCAAAGTTCATTTTCCCGCCTTACGATTACCAGCTTGCCGACTCAATGATTGCCAACTTCTACCATCCTGAGTCAACACTCGTAATGTCGACGGCTGCTTTTGGCGGTTACGATAACGTGATGGAGTGTTATAAGCTCGCTGTAGAGCACGGCTACAAGTTCGGATGCTTTGGCGACAGTCTTCTGATTGTTGATTAATTAACTTGCTGATGCATACCGTTTATCTAAGCCTGGGTTCAAATATTGGCAATAGGAAACGACTGATTAGAATTGCAATAGACATGATCGACCGTGAGGTCGGTCATGTAATTAAGCAATCAAGTCTTTACGAGACTGAGCCTTGGGGTTTCTTTTCGCCTAATAAATTTATAAACGCTTGTGTTTGTTGTGAGACAAGTCTCTCGCCACGAGACGTACTAATAAAAACCCAGAAAATTGAAAAGAACATAGGCAGGACAGGTAAAAGCATTGATGGGAACTACAGTGACAGGGTTATTGACATTGATATTCTTCTTTATGATGACCTCCATGTTGATGAACCAGACTTAAAGATTCCGCATCCTCTCATGTACGAAAGAGAATTTGTGATGATGCCCCTTAAAGAGATTTGTGATTTAGGAAATAAGTGTTGAGCTACATAATAAATACGACACGCTTATTTATCATAAGCGTGCTAATGCATCGCTTTAATAAAACGCCTTTGGCCTTCAAATACAATGCTGCATTCTTTCTTCTGTAATGCAGTTTCTTTTCTAGTGAAAAGCCATCGACTTTCTAGTGCAAAGTCACTGCCTTTCTAGTGCAAAG
>CAVAGT010000105.1:0-9801 GCA_963588155.1 Lachnospiraceae bacterium
GCCGATATATGAAGTGGGTGAAAGAAGATAACCCATGCCGTAGATGAGCCAAAGCAACGGACCCTTGGAGTCGGCAAAGTCAACGTAGGGTGTCATACCCTCCATCCAGGCCTTGCCACATGTGAAAAACCAGGCTGAGTCACAACGTGGACTCCAATAGGCCATCAGAAACGAATCGGGCGAAAGCCACATCAACAAGAAGAAGGAAATGAGAAAGAAGCCTACATAGCGCAGAACTGTAAGCCTCTCGGGGGGGGCAAATTGCAAATTGTTCATAAAACCTCTATTATACACCTAAATTGTCACATTATAATCCGCATCCAATACGGATGCAATTTTAACAGCATACAAAAGTAACAATAAAACAGGAGAAGCTCACACCTTTGGGTGAAATTATTTCCTATCGGCCAACGTACGTTTTCGATGCGTAAAATGAATAAAACACGTGAAAAGTTTGGATTATTGGCAATATCGTCGTAACTTTGGGAAAACAACTCACATAATATTACATGAAACGATCATTAATAGCCGCTTACCTCTTGGTGGCAATGAGCACGACGACCTTGGCACAGACCGAGGCCGAGAGCCTTTCCTTTCTTTATAAGAGCATGTCTACCCCCGACAGCGTAGACTATCCCAAGGCCTATTGGCAGAAACAGGTGCGCATGGCACTGAAGGCACGCGCCGAGATGCCTTGGGGAAAGCAAGTGCCCCAATGGGAGTTTGAGAACTTCGTCCTTCCTGTCCGCGTGAACAATGAGGAATTGGACAATTCGCGTGAGGTGATCTACAAGGAGTTGGCTCCACGAGTGAAGGGTCTCACCATGGAACAAGCAGCCTTGGAAGTGAACCACTGGTGCCACGAGAAAGCGAGCTATCGCCCCAGCGACGGCCGCACGTCGTCGCCTCTCGCCACAATGCGCAATAGCATAGGCCGATGCGGCGAGGAGAGCACTTTCGCCGTGGCTGCACTCCGTGCGGTAGGCATCCCTGCCCGTCAGGTCTATTGCCCCCGATGGGCGCATACCGACGACAACCACGCGTGGGTCGAGATATGGATCGACGGCCGCTGGCGCTTCATGGGCGCTTGCGAACCGGAGGCCACCTTGGACAAGGGATGGTTCAACTGGGCTGCAAGCCGCGCAATGCTCGTTCGCGCCTTCGACTATGAGGGCAACGAGATTCCGACAACCGACACCTATGCCCCTACAAAGACCTTGAAGGTAAAGGTCGTAGACGAAGAAGGCAAGGCCATAAAAGGTGCCACGGTAGACTTCCGTGTCTACAACTACTCAGAGTTTTATCCCATCTACACCACCAAGAGCGATGCCGACGGCTACGCCACCTTCACCACGGGTTATGGCGACTTGCTGGTATGGGTCAGCACAAAAGACAAGTATGGCGTGAAAAAAGCCGATGCCTTCTCAACCAATATCTCCTTGACACCTTGCCACAAAGCTGGAAGTTCGTGGGTTGAGGAATACGACTTGCACGTTCCCACGACAACGCTCGAAGAGCCCGACCGCAGCGTCGTGGACACCGTAAGCGCCAACAGCCGCCGCTTGGCAGCGGAAGACAAGATTCGCACGGCTTACCAGAAAAAGACCTTCTATCAGGGCGACAACGACATCTTGAAGAAAGCACGCAGCAACTGGAAGGTGATGGACAAGTTCTTGAAGGAAAAGAACCCCAAGACCGACCTCGTGATTCAAGGCCTCAGCGAGAAGGACCTTCGCGACGTTACCATCGACGTGCTTCACGACGCTTGCCTGCTCAGCAACGACGCCTTGCAAAGCGGAGGCATACGCGTCTCGATGGAGCATCTCAGGCCTTACGTGGCATTCTTGCAGAAACGTCTGCCAAAGATGAACGCCAAGCAATGGGTTGCCTGGGTGGAAAACAACATCAAGGTCGACAACTCAAACAACCCCAAGCAGATCAACATATCCGTTGTCGGGGTTTACAACAACCGCAAGTGCGACGACCGTAGCCGTGAGCTCTTCACCGTGGCTGGCGCGCGTGCGCTCGGCATGAAAGCCAAGCTCGACCCATTGGGCAAGGCTATGGTTGCCGACGGCGACTCGTGGATCCAGCTC
Source organism: Lachnospiraceae bacterium (assembly GCA_963588155.1). Taxonomy (GTDB): domain Bacteria; phylum Bacteroidota; class Bacteroidia; order Bacteroidales; family Bacteroidaceae; genus Prevotella. The sequence goes on from CAVAGT010000105.1 coordinate 2,097, forward strand.
AGCTCCAAGCAAGCTACTGAACCACAGCAAGCGAAAGGCACACTCAAGCTCGACGTGCCGGCGGACGTGATGTATTATCATGGCTATACCATCTCAAAGATGACCGACGGCCGTCCCACGTCGCTCGACTATGCCGATGACGACCCAACCGTGACGGAGAAGTTCCGCAACGGCCTCGACCTGCCCGAGGGCGACTATGTGCTCACCACCGGCACACGCCTCAAAGGTGGGGACGTGCTCACCCACAACGTCATGTTCACGTTGAAGGCAGGCAAGACGACGACCGTCCCCGTATACTTCCGCACAAGTTCGCGAAGCGTGAAAAGCGACTTGCAGCTCGACGACAGCGAGAAGAACGCGAGTGCCACTTCCGTTCAAAGCGCACAATAATAAAAACCAAACAGCATCAGCCCCTTGGCTTCTTGAAGACAGAAGTCAAGGGGCTTTATCTTAATGTCCCTGATATATGAAACTAGAAGTTTGCTGCGGAAACATCGCAAGCGTTGAAGCCGCCATAGAGGGTGGCGCGGACCGCATAGAGCTGTGTCGCGACTTGGAGCTCGACGGGCTCACACCAAGCCAGGAGATGATTCGCGAGGCCGTGAGGCTCTGCCACTCGGCAGGATTGTTGGTCCACGTTCTCATTCGCTCTCGCGAGGGCAATTTCGTTTACAACGATGCCGAGGTTGAGAAAATGACAGAAGAGATAGGCATGGCTCTCGACGAGGGTGTCGACGGCATCGTCGTTGGCGCGCTCACGCCCGATGGCGACATCGACGTAGCTGCTTGCCGCAAATGGATCGACGCGGCGAGGCTCGCCGACGGCTGCCTTCGTTGCAACGTGACCTTTCACCGCGCATTTGACGTCTGCCGCAACCCCTTGGAGGCGATAGCGCAGATAGCCCAATTGGGGTGCAACCGCATACTCACCTCCGGTCAACAACCAAGCGCGGAGAAAGGCATACCCCTGCTGAGACAACTCGTGGAGAAAGCCAAGGATATATCCGCCAAGACGGGTCGCAAGTTCACCATATTGTGTGGCGCCGGAGTGAATACCCAAAACGCGGGCACCATATTAAAAGCGACGGGAGCCACGGAAATCCATGGCTCCCTACGCACGGGTCTTGTGTCTGACGCGCGAAAGATACGTCAGGTGAAAGCTATCTCTTGACCACTATCACGTGGTCGGGCGCGGTCAGTGTAGAGGGTATGGCAAGGTTCAGCGCCTTGTTCTTGTATGTATAAGCCACCTTCTTGCCAGTCTGGAAGTCGGTTACCTCCTTTGGTTTCTTTGCCATAGGTATCGTGATCGTGCTCGGGGCTTCCGTTCCCTTTGCAGGACAAACATGGACATATACCTTACCGTCTTTCTCTGTCGTGGCACCCCACTCGCTAGGCTTCACGGGACCAGCCACGCTTCCATATATCGTCTCCCCGTAGACACGCGTCCATTTGCCAATCTCCCTCAATCTGTCGAGAGCCAACGCAGGGAGCTCACCGTTGGGCTGGGGACCGATGTTGAGCAACAGGTTCGCGCCTTTGCCCGACGTGTTGACAAGCAAGCGAATAAGGTCTGTCGCCGACTTGTAATTCTGGTCCACGACCTTATAGCCCCACATGCCGTTCATGGTCTGGCACGTCTCCAATGGCAACTGGCTTACCTGCGCCGTCTTGTCTACAAAGCCTGCCGTGTTCTCGCCAGGCAGGTCACGCTCGAAGAGCTGGATATCCTCACCCTCAAACGGGTTCATATGGTGGTTGTTGCCAATGAGGCAAGCCGGTTGCAACTTGTGGATAAGTGCATATTGCTCAGGCAGATGCCAATCGAAGGCAACGGAGTCTTGGTCGTGATCCCACCAACCGTCAAACCATATTGCGCCAATCTTGCCGTAACGTGTCAGCAGCTCGGTAAGCTGGGCGTTCATGAAGTTGAAATAGTGAGGCCAGTCGCTCTTGGCTGGGTCTTTTCCGCAATTCCTGCCCGTACGTCCCATTGGGTAATCTTGGCGCATCCAGTCGATATGGCTGTAATAGAGGTGGAGCCCAACACCCTCCTCATGGCAAGCTTCGGCAAGTTCCTTCACCACGTCACGCTTGAACGGCGATGCCTTCACTATGTTGTAATCGCTTTGCTGGGTGTCCCACATCGAGAAGCCGTCGTGGTGGCGAGTGGTGAAGCAAACATACTTAGCGCCCGCGTCCTTGAACGCGCGCACCCACTCTTGGGCATTGAAACGATGAGGATAGAAAGCGTCGGCGGCCTTGGCATATTCCATGCGGTCGGGCACGGCATTTTGCAAATACCACTCACCTTGGGCAAAAGTGCTGTAGATGCCCCAATGGAGGAAAATGCCAAACTTGGCATTGCGGAAGTTCTCTCGCTCTTCAAGATTCTCCTTCGTGGGAACGTAACCTTGCGCCATCAGCCCAAGAAAGGACAAAAGGAGAGCAACCGTAGACAGTGTTCTTTTCATATATGAATATTAATTTAGGATTTTACGACAAAAATACAAATAAAACCACTAAACGACAAACACATTCTGATATTTTAGCTACCTTTGTTGAAAATTTTTAAGCCACACTTATATGAGACGATTATTAATTTCCCTTTTCGCGCTCTGCGCCCCACTTTTATGCTTTTCTCAATCCAAGCCTCTGCCTTGGCGCGGAATGATGATCGACGTCAGCCGCCATTTCGTGCCCCTCGAAGAGCTGTATCGTGAAGTTGACATCATGAGCCATTACGGCCTCAACACGCTCCACCTTCACCTGACCGACGCGGCTGGATGGCGCATGGAGATAAAAGCCTATCCTCGCCTCACGGAGGTAGGTGCATGGCGCACCCGACAAACATGGAAAGACTGGTGGAACAAGCCTGCCAACCAGGAGGGTCAAGACCTGAGCTATGTGCGTGCCTACAGCAACAGCAAGGACGGCTTTGGCGGTTACTATACACAAGAGGAGCTGAAAGGGCTCGTCGAATATGCCCAGGCAAAAGGCGTGACCATCGTGCCAGAGATAGAATTTCCCGGCCATAGCGAGGAGGTTTGCGCCGCATATCCCGAAGTGGCTTTCAACCAGGCCGAGATGAACGTCTCTAAGGACGAGACCTACAAGTTCATGGAAACGATACTGAAAGAGGTCGCGGAGGTGTTTCCTTCCACCTACATCCATTGCGGCGGCGACGAGACAGCGACACAAAAAGAGGAATATCCCAATGCCATACGCCGGATGAACAACATCGTGCGCGGCCTTGGCCGCAAGATGGTGGTATGGGACGAGGCCCTCTCCGACTCCGAGGCCGACAGCACCATCGTGATCATGGTTTGGCGCAATGCCGACATCGGCAAGAAAGCCTTATCGCTTGGCCACCAAGTGGTGATGTGCCCTGGTTCATGGTGCTATCTCGACAGCTACCAAGACGCGCCCGCCACCCAGCCTGAGACCATGGGCGGCTACAGGCCCCTTAAACACATTTGGGATTTCGGCAAGGAGATTGCCCCGTTCCGCGACAAGCTTCTCGGCGCTCAAGTGACCTTGTTCACCGAGTATGTGCCCACCGTGGAACTGCTGCAATACCAATTGTGGCCACGCGCCCTTGCCATGGGCGAGATTGGCCTTGGCCGCACGCGCTCCTACAAGGACTTCCACAAGTGGGCGACCCACGTCACCGACAGCCTGCGCAACGCCGGCGTAAACGCCTTCGACCTGAGGAAAGAGATTGGAGAGCGTCCGGAATATTCGAAGAAGGTGAAGCACCTGGCCATAGGCGGCAAGGTTCAGTTCAACGGCAATTGCCGATACAGCGACGTGTATAGCGCAGGAGGCGACAACGCCCTCGTCGACGGCTTGCAAGGCACGTGGAACAACAACGACAATCGCTGGCAAGGGTTCTGCTGCGACCTCGACATCACTATCGACCTCGGCAAGGAACGCACGGTAAATGCCGTCACCATGAACTTCATGCAACTCACGGGGCCTGAGATTTTCTTCCCCGAGCAAGTCACGGTAAACGGCGAGGCATGCAATGCCAACCCCAAGGATCTGCCCTACTCCATCTGCGACTACACCTTGAGCAAGAAGCAAACCACTCGTTATCTTCACATCCAAGCCAAGCGTTCCCCCCACAAAGGTTGGCTGTTTGTAGACGAGGTTATCGTAAAGTAACACACGACAAATGAAATACGCAAAATCCAAGCCCCACTACGCCCTCCTCGACGGATTGCGCGGAGTGGCGGCATTGCTAGTGGTGTGGTATCACGTGTTCGAGGGCTACCAGTTCGCTGGCAACAAGCCCATCATCGACTTCGCCAACCACGGCTACCTCGCCGTCGACTTCTTCTTTATCCTCTCCGGATTTGTCATCGGCTATGCCTACGACGACCGCTGGGGCAAGTCGCTCTCGTTGGGTTCTTTCTTCCGTCGTCGCCTCATCCGCCTGCATCCCATGGTGATGATGGGAGCGGTGATAGGAGCCGCGTCGTTCCTGCTCACCGGCATGGAGCGTTGGGACGGCACCCACGCTACCCTTCTTCTCACCCTCGTCGCCCTGCTCTTCTCATGGCTCATGATTCCAGCCCTGCCTGGAATGCAGCGCGAAGTGCGAGGCAACGGCGAGATGTTTCCGCTCAACGGTCCATGCTGGTCGCTCTTCTTCGAGTACATAGGCAACATCATCTATGCCTTCATTATGCGGCGCTTGCCCACACGCGTCTTGGCGTGCGTGTCGGCACTGCTCTGCTGCGCCCTGGCGTGGTTTGCCGTTACCGACCAATCGGGCTACGGCTCGATAGGCGTAGGGTGGACCATCGACACCACAAACGTTCTTGGAGGACTGCTGCGCATGATGTGCCCCTTCACGCTCGGCCTGCTGATGTCGAGAGTGTTCACGCCTTTGAGAAAGGCACGCGGGGCGTTCTGGATAGGCACCATCGTCTTGTTGCTGCTCTTCCACGTGCCCTTTATCACAAGCGACAATCAAGTGAGCCTCAACGGCATATTCGAGACTGTGTGCATCATCGTGGTCTTCCCCGCCATCGTTTGGCTGGCAGCGTCTGGCAAGACCACCGACAAGACATCGACAAGCATCTGCCGCTTCCTTGGCGACATCTCGTATCCGCTCTATATAGTGCACTACCCCGTGATGTACGCTTTCTATATGTGGCTCATCAAGACCAAGCAGTTCACCTTTGCCGAGACATGGACCATGGCACTTGCCACCATGGCTTGCAGCGTCTGCATAGCCTGGCTGTGCCTGAAGTTCTACGACGAGCCTGTGAGGAAATGGCTTAAACGGCTTTAAAGCTCCTCCACTATCTCCGACATGTCCTTGCGCGTCTTCTTTGGGCAGGGACAGTCGGGAGCCACGTGCCCTACAGGTACAATGGCCACAGCCTCATAGCCATCCACGGGAAACAGGCGTTTAACCGCCTCAACATCGTAGTTGGCTACCCAGCACGTGCCGAGGTCGCGCTCAGCGGCGGCAAGCACAAGATGCTCTATGGCTATGCCGAGGTCTACGTCGCCATGGGGCTTGTTGTCGTCGGGGCGCACCCAACACTCCGTGTTGTTTTTCATCGCCAGCACATATATTGGAGCGGTGGTGAACCAACGACGGTCATAGCATTGCCTTATCTTCTGTTTTGCCTCTTCCGAGGTGAGAATCAAAAACTTCCACGGCTGCAGGTTGTGGGCAGATGGCGCCAACCGCGTGCATTCCATTATGTAGTCGATGTCAGCCCTGCTGACAGGCTCGTCGGTATACTTGCGAGCCGAAAAACGTTTTGCAGCTAATTCCTTGAAATTCATATTTTACTAATTACAAATGGTTTACTTTTAATATTGCGCTACATCGCAACCTTGTAAATAGATTTGATGTATTTGTCTATCTCTTCTTTGGATTTCAAAGAGAGAATATGCCGTTTCTGCTCATCAGTAAATGGATACATCCCAAAGTTCTTTACATAATTTTTCGCATACGAATAATACCCGGTAGCATATGGTTTACTGGTATTTTTCATATAATAATCAAAGACTATCGATTCCAATACCTTTTTAAGAAAGAGTAGTTCTGGCTCGGATTCATTGTATATGGCATACCCACAATATATCATCATATCCTCTTGCGAAGTATAAACGAAGTGGGGCATATCGCTCATGTATGGGAAAAGCAACTTGCGACCACTGTCAGAAATGGCCTGGGTTCTTCCGAAAGCATACCAAGCGCCATAATCACCCTCACCCTTGTCACGAGCGTCAAGAATGTCTCGGCAAGCCGACAAGTACTTGTAGGCACATGGGTAATGCTGTTTGAAGAAATCCTCGGCAATGACATTGTAGTCCGCATCGTATGGAGAAATGATCTTTTCCTCTTTCTCGGAAATCTCAGCCTCCGACTTCAAAATGTTTGGCTTGATTATATCTCTACAGATGGCCTTTTCTATCGGATATTCTATGCCGTCTCGCATCAGATAGTGATATTGTGCATCCGACTTGACAGGGCGGAATATAAAGACATCATTTGCCAATGTTGCGATTCCATTCTTTATCACATACTTGTCGCCAAGCGCCTCGCCTGCGTTTTCTATCAAACGAATGTTTTCTAAGACTTCCAACTTGTTGAGGTTCCAACCACGATGATTGTCGAGCATGGAATACTTGATTTTGCTATATACGAAGTTCTTCTGTTCTTGCACGTCTGCGATGTCGGCTTTCACGTACGTCAAGGAATTCTTGTGTGCTTTTGAGAGGAAGGCAAGACAAGTGTATGCCAACTTTTTCTTGAAAACCAACTGCTCTCCAAAGTCTATGATGCTCAAAGAGAAAAGGTTCTCGCTCAGGTAATTGCGTAAGGCACGAGCATTGACACTCTTGAAGAATGTGTTGACCGTGATGTACCCTAGAAGTCCGCTATCGCTTAATAACGACATGCCTATCTCAAAGAACGGGATGTACAAGTCGGCATTGCCTACCTTCGATGTCTCCCAAAGAGGCAGATTCTTCTTCGTTTCAGCATCAATGTTTTTCGAACGTACATACGGTGGATTGCCCACGATAATGTCGAAGCCATCGTTTGTTGCCATGTTTGGCAAGGACTTGAAATCGAATGTTAGCGAATCTCCGCAGTATAGGCGAAAATCATCTTCGCACACGGTTTCCCCATGCTGTAATGCAACAAGTGCCAAAAGTATCTTGGCACGTCCGATGCTTACAGCACTTATGTCTACTCCATAAAGATGGTGAAGTATCTCTTTGTAAGAAAGTGTTGTCCGCTCATAGATTTTCTCTAAGAGAGTAAAAAGAAATGCTCCACAGCCACAGGAAATGTCTGCACAAAGACAATCTTCCAATGGCTTCTTGGTAGAGTGGACTGCTTGGTTGACAATGTAGTCACGTATGTACTTAGGCGTATATACCGCACCATTGGCGGTCTTTTCCGTTTGTGGAATGGCAAGCTCGAAAATATTGATGACATCTTCTTGTGAGCATTCTTTGCTCAAAACATCAATGTCTTCACCAAGTTCATCTTGCTTATTTGCTATATATGAAGCAAGATACCCTCCATTGATGGTGAGTCCATTAGAACGCACGAAGGATGAGACAACGAGCTTGTTTAATGCGAGCTCGTTGTCTGCGTATTTCTTGATAAGTAAATTAACTTTCTTGTCCATATATCATTCTGTCTTTACGTACAACTGAATTTAAC
>CAVAGT010000106.1:0-9564 GCA_963588155.1 Lachnospiraceae bacterium
CGTGGCACGTGAACGTCGTTGGTGGCGAAATACATGAAGAAGGGATTGTCCTTGTTGGCCTTGATGAAGTTGATGGCATGAGAGGTTATGGAGTCGGCTATGTTCTCGTCTTTCCAAAGCGCCTTGCCTCCGCCTTTCATATAGCCTATGCGCCCGATGCCGTTGACTATCGACATGTCGTGCCCATGACTCGACTTCTGGTTGTAGCACAACTCCGGGTTGTCCTTGCCTGTCGGCTCGCCGGGGAAGTTGCGCCGATAGCTCACCTCTATGGGAGCCGAAGCGTCCCAGTTGGCCACGCTGCCGTTCTCGATAAACACGCACGGCACACGGTCGGCTGTGGCTGCCATGATATAATGGTAGTCGAAACCTATGTCGGCAAGCGAGGCGGACAATGGTGCGTTCCAGTCTTGCGTGCCCGACTTGTCGCCAAGACCGAGATGCCACTTGCCTATGGCGCAAGTGCGATAGCCCTGACTGCGAAACATGTCGGCCATGGTGTATTGCTCAGGGCGGATGATCATGCCCGCGTTGCCAGCGGCTACGTCGGTACCAGGCCGGCGCCAAGCATACTCGCCAGTGAGTAGCGAATATCTCGACGGGGTGCTCGTGGCAGCCACGGCGTGGGTATCGGTGAACCGTATGCCCTGTTGCGCCAAACGGTCCACGTTGGGTGTCTCCACATTCTTGGCGCCATAGCATCCCAAGTCGCCATAGCCAAGGTCGTCGGCGAGGATTATTATCACGTTTGGCCGCTTAGGGTCGGTGTTGACTTTAGGCTTTTTGGCGCCAAAGGCTTGAGTCGCGAACGGCAACAGAAGCCCAATTGCGAAATATGATTTGTTCATTACTTGTTGATTTAATTGTCACGCAAGTTTGGATTGATGTTTTGCTCAGACAGTGGCACTGGCCACGTGTAGTCTTGTGGCGACCTGAAATCGCGGCGGCCCACATACCAACGTCCGTTACCCGTCGGGTCTTGTTTCTTGCTGTTGCCGAGTTTCTCGGCGTCGGGATAAGGAGCTCCCCAAATCTCACCTACCAAAAGCTTGTCGGCTACCTTCCAGCGGAAGATGTCCCAAAGGCGTATGCCCTCGTAAGCAAGTTCGACACGGCGTTCGTGGCGCACGATCTCACGCAACTTATCGGTGTTGGTTTCGATGATGGAAGGCATCTGGACATCAGCACGACCACGCACCTTGTTGATTGTGGCATCGAGCAAGCCTTGATTTACCTGCTGGCCACTCTCTATCACGCTTTCAAGGTAGCTAAGCAAGACCTCGGCATAGCGAATGATTGGCGTTACGGCAGAATAGCTCGTCAAGTCGTTTATAGGATCCTCGGTATAATATTTTCGCCACATGAATCCTGTGCGCGAAGCCTCCGACGAATAGTCGAGACGCTCTTTCTTGCCTGCCTCGTAGTCGGGGCTAAGACGATACTCCGAGCCGCGGAACGTAGAACCATTATAATAGATAGTGTAGTCGAGACGCGGGTCACGGTTTTCGCCAAGGTTGTTCTTGTTGTATCGTGGGTCAGAATAACTAAACGGCGTGCCATCCTTAAACTCGTATGCCTCAAACAATCCAGCCGAAGGGTTGGAAAGGCTCCAGCCTCCGTCCTTGGCAGACAGTCCATGCTGCGGAAGTCCGCATCCGAAGTAGTTCTCAAGGTATGAGATGTAGAAGATGTTTTCCTTGTTGCCAACACCTGTCCCCGGCAAGAACAAGTTGGGATAGCTTGCCTCTATGTCGTTGTCGCCATAGTCTATTATTTCCTTGTAGACCTTGGCGGCTTCATCCCACTTCTGCTCAAACATGTATGTGCGTCCGAGAAAGGCCAGCGAAGCCTGCTTGCAAGCGCGGCCCGTTTCCGAGGCGGCGATGTCCTTGAAACGCGGCAGGTCCTCAGCGGCCTCCTTGAATTCCTTTTCACAGAACGCCAACACGTTGGTTTGCGTCTCCTTCGCTACATTATTGGCCTCCTCGCCAGTAAGGACCTTGGTCACAAGAGGCACGTCGTGAAAGTAGCTTGCCAGATAATGATATTGCGTGGCACGCAGGAAACGGGCCTCGGCTATCATTCGCTTCCTGTCGCTAAAATCACTGCCGTTCTCTATGCCCTCAAGAAACCTATTGCATTTTCCGATGCGCGAATAAGCCGACTTCCAATATTGGGCGATGAAGTTGTTGTTGTTGACCAGTTGGCCGCTGGTAATCTTGAAGAAGGCATTGTTCTCTCCACGGCGGTCGAATGCGTTGTCGGTGAGATGCTCCGTGAAAAGCAGTCCATGATACGACCAGAAATCGCTCGGAGTATACTCCACGCCGTTTGTTATGCTTCCTCGATAGAGCGGTGTTATGGCCATCTTCGCCTTTTTCTCAATGTCAGACCCGCTCCAATAGCTAGTATCGGGTAAGTCGGTGAGAGGCGAACGCTCCAAGTCGCATGAGCTCAGGCACAGCATCGAAGTCAACGCAATGCCAATATATAATGTCTTGGTTTTCATGATTTGTTAAAAAGCTAAAGTTAGACCGAATGTATATGAAGACATGACGGGATAGTAGGAGCCGCTATTGTTGGTGTTCTCAGGATCCCATCCCTTGCGATAGCCCTTGAAGGTGAAAGGATTATCCATGGATATATAGGCACGCATACTGCTTATGCCAATCGCGCTGATAAGGCTCTTGGGCAACTTGTACCCAAACTGTATGTTTCTCACTTTGACGAATGATGCGTCAAGAATCCAGAAGTCGGAGGTAATGGTGTTGTTGCTGCCTGCGTTGGACATGACTTCCAAGCGCGGATACCCTGGATAACGGCTTGTGGGATTGTTGTTCCAGCATTCCTCCATTTGCCATTTCTGTATGTTGCCCTCTTGGAAGAACGCGAGACCTGCCCAATTGGACAGACGTCCCTTTACGCCAGCCACGCCCTGGAGCAGCACACTGAAGTCGAAGCCCTTGTATTCGCCACCAAAGCTCAATCCGAAGGTATACTTTGGAATGGAAGAGCCAAGATAGGTGCGGTCTTTTGTAGTGACCTTGTTGTCGCCGTCAAGGTCGACATATCTAATGTCGCCAGCCTTCGACTTTGGAGCGATAGAGCTTTGATCGTACCACTCACTCACTTCGTCGTCGGTGAGGAACACGCCGTCGGTTTTATAGCCATAGAACACCTGCATGGGATAGCCTATAAACAATGTGCTGCCGTTGCCTATCATGCCGTTGTCTTGTTCCACATTGCCCATGCCGAGGGTGAGAACCTTGTTCTTGATAATAGAGAAGTTGCCGTTGACCCAATAGTTGAACGCCCCGGCATGGTCGCGATAGCCTAATTCAAACTCCCAACCTTTATTCTCCACTGCACCCGTGTTGACCTGCGACACGCTAAGGCCGAAGATTGAGGAATAGCTTGCCGAAGGCGTGTAAAGCACATCTGTTGTCTTGCGATAGAAATAGCTCGCGTTGAGCGTGAGCCGGTTGTTGAAGAATCCTGTCTCAACGCCAATGTCTGAGGTGCGCGTCTTCTCCCACTTGAGGTTTGAGTCCACATACGTGGTTATCGACGCTCCTGTGGTATACACGCCACCAAACACGTAGTTTTGAGCTTGTCCCAACGTATAGACCGATTGATAAGGATAGTTTCCTATATTGTTGTTGCCAAGTACACCTGTAGAGGCCTTTATCTTTAAATTGGAGAACAACTTAGAGCCTGCCCATTCTTTCCAGAACTTTTCTTCTGACACGCGCCAACCCATGGCTGCCGACGGGAAGAAGCCATACTTGGAGTTTGTCGGGAAACGTGAGGAACCGTCATAACGCATGGTTGTCTCAAAGAGGTAGCGCTCGTCGTAGTTGTAGGTCAGACGGCCAAACACTGATTGTATGGCCCAATCGTAGCCTCCACCAGAATTGAGCTGCCCATCGGCACCACCCGCGCTAAGGTAAGGAACATCGTTGGAGGGGAAGTTCTGGCGAGTGCCACTGACCGTACGCTGTCCTTCGTCCTCCCACGTGTAACCCACGAGGACGTCAAGCGTATGTTTCTTGGCTATTGTAGTATTATAATCGGCTGTGGCCTGGAATGTCTTGTATACGGTGCGATACATGCCATCCGTCAGCGATGAAGGACCATTGGTGTTTCCACTGGCCACCGTAAATTCCGAACGGTAGTTCCTAATGTGTTCAAGGGTATATTTATAACCGCCTATACCCTTGATGGTGAGTCCCTTGATGGGTTTATAGGTCAGTTCGGCATTTCCCGTGAACTTGTCATAGTCTTGACGATAGAATGAGGCGCAACTGTTCACCCACGCCACAGGTGTGCCACTGCCCTTGAGTCCATTGCCAGGCGTGCCGTCCTGCATATATGAAGGCAGCAAACCCGGGTAGCGTAGGGCCGCGAGCATGATTCCCGAGTATCCGCCAGTGTCGAGCTGACCAGGAGTGGAAGGTTCGTGGCGGTCGCTGGTCATGCCGCTCACTTGCAAAGCCATGGAGAGCTTCTTTGTGAGTTTAGCGTTCAGGTTTATTCGTGCGTTGTATTTGTTGAAGTAGTTGTTTTTCAACAATCCGTTCTGGCGCAGGTATCCAGCCGATGCCATATATTGCACTCTGTCGTTACCGCCATTGACATTGACCATATGTTTTGTGAGAAAAGCATGCCCGCCAAACAAGTCGTCAAGATAGCTCTCATCGGCATAATTGTCAGGGTCTGAGCCATCCTTGTATTTATGGATGTCCTCCGCAGTGTAGGTATTTGTACCCATGGCCTTATTATAGTATTCGGCATACTCATACGAGCGGGCCATCTCTGGCAGTTCGAGCGCCTTGCTGAATCCAACTGAACCATTGTAAGTCACTTTAGCACGGCCTTCCTTGCCACGCTTGGTCGTTACGAGTATGACACCATTGGCAGCACGCGAGCCATATATGGCTGCCGACGAGGCATCTTTCAACACCGATATGCTTTCAATGTCGTTTGGAGTCAAGTCGCTGAGCGAACCTGGCATGCCATCAATGAGCACGAGCGGGCTCGGGGTAGCGCCAAACGAGCCAACGCCACGCACGCGAATGGTACCACCGTCCTGTCCAGGGTTACCACTGGTTTGAGTGATGGTAACGCCCGACATTTGGCCGGTAAGCATATTGCTGACATCGCTTGCCGACCTGGCCTCAAGCGATTTAGAGTCTACCGTCGCGATTGAGCCAATGACGTCCACTTTCTTTTGCGAACCATAGCCCACCACAACGAGTTCGTCAAGGCTCTGTGCGTTCTCGCGCAAGGTGACCGCATGAGTTTGTCCAGCGCGAACCTTTATATTCTGCGTGTCAAAACCTATATATGAAATATTGAGTACTGGCGATTCCTGGCTTGAGTAAATCGTAAAGTTGCCGTCAACATCAGTCACCGCTCCATTTTTAGTTCCTTTCTCCAGCACCGACGCGCCTATGATTGGCTCGCCGTTGTCATCAAGCACCTGGCCTGTGATTTTATACTTGCCATTGCTTACCGATGTAGTCTGTACGCCCTGGCCCTGCGAACCGCTGCCATCCTTCACTACGATTATATGCCGGTCCACTATCTTGTAAGTAAGGTTGCCCCCACCTTTCAAGATCTGATTCATCAGTTCGCCAAGGGTTTGTGTTTTTGACTTCAGGCGAATGGTCTTGTTCAGGTTGACAGAGTTTTGCGAAAAGTCGACAGACATCTGGGTCTGCTTCTCAATGGCCTTGATGATCGACGACACCGTGACACTTGTCTGAGGCAGATGAATCACCTGATTCTGTCCAAATGTTGCTACCGACATCGACAAGCATAGGGCGAGCGTTGCGGCAGTCTTTTTGTTGACAAAGGTTTTCATTGTTTACCAGTTTTCGTTAATATTCGGATTAGTTGTTTCAGTTCTAATATATCAATACGACGTTGCCGTCTTTCTTGTATCTCTTGTTTCCCAATGCTATGGAGAGTACTCTCATCACGTTCTCAATGGGTTCTTCTTTCTTGAAATTCATTGTGTAATGTCCCTTTAGATCAATACCGGAAGCCACATGTATTTTCACGTTGTAGCGTCGTTCCAGAACCTTCAACATATCAGACAACGGCTGATTTAAGAAATCAATATCTCCATTAACCCAGGAATTGATAGCCAACGCGTCGACACGGCTCTTGGTCATTCTCCCGTCATTCCTGTCATAAACCAATTGCTCATTCGGAAACAAGGTCATGGAATGGTTCTCGTCAAACACCTTAACGAGACCTTCCTCAAGCGTTACCGTGACCTTGTCTTCATCGGTATAGGAGTCTACGCTGAAATGGGTTCCGAGTACCTTCACCTTAAGGTTGCCAATGTTCACCACAAAAGGATGCTCCGAGTCCTTGGTCACGTCAAAGTGGCAACTGCCATTAACGTATACTTTGCGATAAGCATCCCGCTTGCTGAACTTAGACGGGTATATAATGGAGGAGCCGGCATTGACAATCACTTTTGTGCCGTCTGAAAGCCACAAGCTGTCTATCTTGCCTTTAGACACACAACATTGCTCCATCGCGATTTCTTCAGCATGATATTCCACAGAATAGTTCCACGCCGCCCATGCTGTAAGGACAGGCAAAATGAACAATACGGCATACTTCATAATCTTCAAAAGCTGACGCTTGCGCCCAATAGCCATCTCGTGCATGTCGCACCTCTCCCTAAATATGTCAAGGGCGCTGTTTAATTCAAGGTCAGACATCTCTGCCACGTCCTCATTCCATAGCTTCCGCAACATTTCATCGCGGGGCTGCTGGTCAACAGATGTCATATCGTCTTTCTGCATGGATTTTTTATTCTTTCTATGTAAAAGAGTAAAAAAGATGCATACACACGCAATGCGGCTTAGTTAAGCATTGTTAACAACGTGATTGAGGGCCACAACTCCCTCAGTGTGGCCAATGCCAAGGAGATATGCGATTCCACGGTGCGCTTGCCGATTCCAAGACGCTCGGCTATTTTCGCGTTACTAAGGCCGTCAACACGACTCATCAGGAATATGCGGCGACGTTGCTCGGGCATGGAATTTATCTCACGCATCACGAAGCCATACAATTCTTCATAGCATAGCTTCATATCGCCGTTGAGCAACTCCGATGGCAGGTCTTTGGCAATGTTGTCGTCGCAATAGACAAAGGATTGTTTCACAAAACGAATGGCTGCGTTGCGAGCGGAAATGTAAAGGTAATTGTCCAGATTCTTGATCTCCCCAAGCTTGTCTCTCTTTATCCACAAATTCATAAAGATGTCTTGAACCAAGCTTTCCGCTTCTTGCTTGTCAACGCAAAAGTGCATGACAAACTGCAAAATCTTAGGGTAATATGCCTTAAAAAAAGCATCAAACGCCTTCTTACTGCCCATAGAAAGTGACGACAACACAAAAGCATCTTCTGTATCTTTGTCAATCATATGCCATACAAAATTACTATATCACTACAAAATTAGTAAAAAAATATGGATAACGAGCATTTAATGGGCAAAATGACTGAGAGCGTATGTATCTACGCTCTTAGTCATTGTCAATTGTTGGTGTTCCTCACCGGTTGATTACTCTTTTACCAATCGGTCGAGCACTGGAGTCTCTACACCAACCAGCTCTGTCTTTTTCTCATCATTAAGTTGCTCAAACACAACGACCGTGTTTTGGCCTTTGCGCAAATAACAACCCGGGAGATAGAGCGTTTGCTGAGGTCCAACCTTCCAGTAGCGGCCAAGGTTTACGCCATTGACGAAGACGATGCCCTTGCCCCATTTCTCCATGTCGAGGAACGTGTCGCCAACCTTGTCGAGCTCGAACGTGCCAAAATAGAGCGTTGGCTGACCCTTGACATAAGGCGAGCGCATCTTAGGCATCACTGGCATAACGTCCATTGGCACGCCATACATCTGCCAGTTTCCTGTGATTTCGTTGCCATTGATTGTTATCGGCTGGATTATGCCCTTGAGGTTGGAATTGATACGGGCACCGTAGTTTATACGCCCTAAATTCTCCACGAGAATATCGAGAGTAGAGTTGAAGGGCACCGATACCTCAATGCTATCCTTACCTGTGAGACGGTTAAGCTCGCCAACCTTCTCGCCATTGACATACACGGTAGCGAAATCAGCAATGCCAGGAACATGCATCACGCCGCTGATGGGTTGATTGAAACGGCGGCGGTAAAGCATATAACCATGACCTTGATTCATGTCCTCAAAGGTCAACAACGTGTCGCTCTCAACAGGCTCCGCAGACTCAAGAATGTCAAAAAGTCCTACTGTGTTCGCCAGTTTGATACTTGGAATGGAAATCACTGGCAAACGCTCTGGAACCTCTGGAACAGGATACTTAACATATTGCTTCATGAGGTTGCGAATGGCATCATACTTGGGCGTAGCCCATCCTGCCTCGCTAATAGGAGCGTCATAATCGTAGCTCGTAATGTCAGGCTGAATGTTCTTGTCATTATTATAATTGGCACCTGATGTAAAACCGAAATTGGTTCCACCGTGAACCATATAATAATTGAAGCTGACACCTGCGTCAAGATATTTCTTGGTTTGCTTAGCCACTTGGTTGGCAGTGACCTTAACGAAAGCCTCATTCCAATGATCCAGCCAGCCAGGATAGAACTCGGCAACCATATAAGGGCCTTCGCCGCCATGATATTGGTCTACCACCTTACGGAGCTTGTTCACATCGTCCTCACCGTTGGCAGTGGGGAGCGCGCCTTCAATTACGCCACCCTCGAAAAGCCAAGAGCCGTCAGAAGTGAACATTGGGATGTTAAATCCTGCATCCAAAAGCATCTGACGAATGGCAGCACTGTATTTTTTGTGATCAGCCAAAGAAATATCCTTGCGCTGGGAAACATATGAACCAAACTCATTCTCGGCTTGAACCATGATTATCGGTCCGCCCTTAGTAATCTGATAATCGGAAACCTGCTTGGCAAGTTGATTGATGTAAACACGACAAGAGTCGAGGAAAGGCTTATTATTGAGACGAATCTGCATGCCTTTCACATTCTGCAACCACCACGGATAACCACCAAATTCCCACTCACCACAAGCGTAAGGTCCAGGACGCAATATGACCATCATGCCCTCATCGGCAGCAGCCTTGAGGAAACCGCGAAGGTTATGATTATTGGTAGACCAATCCCACTTGCCCGGGGCTGTCTCATGAAAATTCCAAAAAACGTAAGTTGCGACGGCATTCAAACCCATCGCCTTCATCATCTTCAGTCGATGATGCCAATAAGGAGCAGGCACACGGGAGAAATGCATTTCTCCGGAATGAATCTGAATAGGCTTTCCGTCATAAACGAAGTTGCCCCCTTTAATCTCGAACGTATGCTTAGACTTGGCAGAAGCCGAAGTAAAGGCAAACAACTGCAATACCGCAAGAAGCAAGAAGGCTGTCAAGAAGTTACGCTTTTGGTTCATAGCTTTTAATTAAATGTCAAAGTTAATCATTTCGGATAATACAATAAAAGCCCCAAGGATAATGTTATCCTCGAGGCTCCATTGAAAGGAGGCGGCTA
>CAVAGT010000107.1:0-9349 GCA_963588155.1 Lachnospiraceae bacterium
TCCTCGCAGCGTGCTGCGCGAGGCGCTTCAGAAGGTGGCGGAGCGCATCGGCGAGGCTCTGAAAACACGCTTCTTAAAACCCTGAGAACCAACACCTTCGGCTTTGCAGTGAAATCGCGATGACGTTCCACTGGAAAGACAACGGGATTCTACTGGAAAGGCAACGGGATTCTACTGAAAAGTCTATGCGATTTCAGTGGAATCCCGTTTTTCTATTTTATGCCCCCATGGATCAGTCTAAACAACCCACATGGCACACGCCTCGACAGATTACTTGGCGCTCACCTTGAGAGTCTTGCCTTTCACCTTTATGATATACACGCCCGAGGCGTTGAGGTCCACCTCGTGGCTTGTCCCCTTGTAAACGGTGAAACCGGCAATGTTGGCTACCGTGATGATATCGTCGTCGGCAAGCCCCTCTACGGTGAGATGACGGTCCTTGACGACAATGTTCACGCCTCCCGCCATGACGCCATCAATGCCCGTGGCTTTCGTCACTGTCACCACGCAGTTGATGGTCAGATTTGATCCGTCGGTGGTTTTTGCCGTAATGATGGTCTTGCCCTCGCTCACGCCCGTCACGTTGCCATCAGCATCAACTGTTGCCACGGCAGGCTTTGCCGATGTCCATTTGAGCGTCTTGTTCGAGGCGTTCACTGGGTTGAAGGTCACAGCCAATTGCTTGGTCTCGTTAATGGCAATGGTGGCTGTCGATTCCACAAACTTGATATCCACGATGGTAACGACGGGAGTGTTCTCGCCCTCCACCTTGATGTGACAAACAGCCTTGACACCACTGCCGTCGGCAGCCTTAGCCGTGATGTCGGCTTCGCCTTCTGCCACCGCCAGCACGAAACCTTCGTCGGTCACCATCGCCACATCGTCGTTGGAACTGCTCCAGAGCACCTTCTTGTTGGCGGCATTGGTGGGATAAACCGTTGCAGCCAACTGTACGGTGTCGTCTGGCTTCAGGGTCACATTCTCTTGGCTGATGGTGATGCTTGTCACCTTTTCGTCTTCTTCGGAAGGAGCGGCACAACCTTCCACGCTGTAGAAACGTCCCCACCAACTGTCGGCCTTGTAGGCACTCTCGTTGCCATAGATGACATGGAGCGTGGCCTGCTGGAACACGTCGTTCATGCTCGACGGGTCGTTCACGCCGATAAAGTCGGGCACTTCCGTAGCATAGCAATATACGTCCCTCAGCGCCGAGCAACCCACGAAGATGTCGTCGTTCACGTGGTCCATGGTCGAAGGCATCTCGATGCTCTCGATGTAGGCGCAACCGTTGAAAGCATTGTTGTTGACATACTTCGTGCCCTTGGGCAGCACCACCTTGGTTATCTCCGTGCCGTTGGCGTCGTAGATGTGCTGCGAGGTGTTGGCTGGATTGGCCTTGGCATTGTTGAAGTTGGTCTGCGCAAAACTGTTCATGTTGGTGATGTACACCTTATTTAATACGGGACACTGGTTGAAGGCGTTGTTGCCGATGGTCATTGTCTCGATGGCTGTATGGAATGTCACCGACTGCAGGGCCGAGTTGTTCTCGAAGGCGGCTGAGCCAAGACCTTGAAGTCGCTCCGGCAAGGTGATGGCCTGCAGATGCTCGTTGTTGATGAACGCGCCTGCCTGTATGTTGGCGAGCGACTCGGGCAGTGTGATGTCGGAGAATCCGCACTCGCCGAAGGCATACTCGTCGATGTAGTTGAGCGATGTGGAGAGATGGATATCGGTCAGACCTGCATTGTAGCGGAAAGCGGAGTTGCCCACGCTGAGCGTGGTGTTCGGCATGACGAGGTTGTTGAGCACGGCACACTTGAAGAAAGCGTAGTCACGAATGGTCTTCAGTTCGCTCTTCCCTTTCCACACCACTTGCTCCAGCGCCGTACAACCATAGAAAGCCGACTGGTCGATGCTTGACATCGAGAGCGACGTGCCGTCAAAGGTGAAGCGTTTCAGTCCGGTACACCATTTGAAGGCTTCCTCACCGATGTTCACGAGCTGACTCTCGTCAGCCACATTCACGCGGTTCAGTTTCTCTGCCTTGATGGCGGCGTGGGATTCTATCTCCGTCACCGTGCGCGGCACATAGATGCTCTGCAGCTCGTTCTGGCAGTTGAAAGCATAGTTACCCACCTTCTTGACGGTATACTTCTTTCCGTCGTAGATAATGGTCTCGGGTATACTGATGGTACCCGAGTAGTATTGCGCCACGTTTGTGGCATCGAGCGAGGTATTCTTTCCGCCGTAGATGCTCGTCACGGTCGCCCATCGGTCGCTGCTGTCCTCGTCGTGCAGGATATAGTAGAGTCCGCCCACATACACCACGTTCTCGTCATAGACGATGACGCGGCACTCGGAGTAGATGTTGCTGTCGTAGCTCAATGAGCAACGGAGCGTATCGACACCAGGCTTGTTGGCGGTGATGTTGCCGTTCGCATCCACGCTTGCCACACCGTTGCCCGATGCGGTCCAAACTACGTCCTTGTGCTCATAGTTGTCGGGAAGGACGGTGGTTGTCTGCTCCACATACGTGTCACCCTTCTGCAGGTTGACAGTGTTGGTGGAGAGATTGATGACGACTGGATTAACCGTCACCTTGCAGGTATCAGACAGGTTCGACCCATCAGTGGTCTTGGCAATGATGTTGGCAGTGCCAGCATTCACACCCATTACTACACCATCTTGGTCAACGGTTGCCACGTCCTCATTGTCGCTCGACCATTCCAAGGTTTTGTTGTCAGTTTGTTCGGGCAATATGGTCGCTTCTAACTTCTGGCTGTAGGAGTACAGCAAAGTAAGTTCTTTTGTTATGCTTAAGCTGGTGGCGGAAAGCGGTGTTACATGCACCGTGGTAGACGCAGAAATGCCAGAGCCATCTGTAACGGTCGCCGTAATGACGGCATCACCGACTTTGTTGGCAGTAACAACACCCGTACTTTTATCAACGCTTGCTATAGTCGCATTACTTGTTGTCCACTTCAAACCTTTAATATCGTATCCTGCAACATTGGCTTTGCATACCAATTGTATGTTATTAGTCTTTACGACTGTTACCTCATTGGGTAAAGAAAAAATTGATTGGATGCTTTTTGCAGCATTCCAAGGGACTATATTTTTATATTTATCAATCGCATTATTTGGGACAAACAAAGAGGTATTTGAATCTATAAAATCAGAGTCTGTTCCTGTATAATTCGGAGGTGTCAAAGCTTGACAAACTATAGTCTTTTCTTGCATGGCATCTTTGAATAGGCCATTACCTATTGTCTTTAAGGTTGATGGAAACTCAACGAAAGAAAGTTCTGTGCAACCTTTAAAACAATAATTCTCAAGAGATGTAATGTTATTAGGCAAGGTTATGCTTGTCAGACTGCTACATTTACTAAAGCAAGCGTCTCCCAAAGACGTGATGCTGTTGGGCAAGGTTATGCTTGCCAGACTGCTGCAACCATCAAAGCAAGATTCCCCTAAAGATGTAATGCTGTTTGGCAAGGTCATGCTTGTCAGGCTGCCGCAAGAAGCGAAGCAATAGTTCCCCAAAGACGTGATGCCGCTTGGCAAGGTTATGCTTGTCAGGCTGCCGCAATCATTGAAGCAATAGTTTCCCAAAGACGTGATGCCATTTGGCAAGGTTATGCTTGCCAGGCTGCTGCAACCATCAAAGCAATAGTTTCCTAAAGACGTGATGCCATTTGGCAAGGTTATGCTTGCCAGACCGCTGCAACCACTAAAGCAGCCTGTTCCTAAAGACGTGATGCCGTTTGGCAAGGTTATGCTCGTCAGGCCGCTGCAACCATTAAAACAACTAGCTCCTAAAGACGTGATGCCGTTTGGCAAGGTTATGCTTGTCAGGCTGCGGCAACCAACAAAGAAACCACCTCCCAACGACGTGATGCTACTTGGCAAGGTTATGCTTGTCAGGCTGCGGCACTCCCAAAAGCAATAGTCTCCCAACGACGTGATGCTGTTAGGTAAGATTATGCTTGTCAGACTTGCGCACTGGTAAAAGCACCCGTCTCCCAACGACGTGATGCTATTGGGTAAGGTTATGCTTGTCAGGCTGCTACAATATTCAAAGCATTTTTCACCTAAAGAGGTTACAACGAAACGTTCATTATTAAACTCTACGTATTCTGGAATTTCAATATTACCAGAGATATATGTTTTTGCAGAGTAAACCTCTGCAGTTTTGTCAGACTTGTTTAAACGGTATACGATTCCATCAACTTCTACTTCATCCAGTTTCAAATAAACATTAAATGTCGTGTTAGTATCACCATCATTGTAGCTGGACGGAGAAGAATACCAATTATACCTATAATCATAGCTAAAAAGATTGTTCAGTCCTTTCCCGTCTTTTTGATTCCAAAAACAAACTCCGTTATTCTTACTGTCCCATGTAATCTTTACCTTTACCGCAGAACTTTTATTCGTAGTGCAGGTTAGGGAAGCATAACTTGAATTGTTCTGATAAGCCCAATAACAACCCAGTTCGTTTTTGAGATAATAGTATCCAGAACCAGCATCTTCCAATGTCCATTCTTTTCCATCGCCTGCTCTAGAATATGATGTTAACGGACAGCCGTTCCCCTCACAAGCCAAAGCATAAGAAGACGTACTACCACACCCCTTAGGGTATATATTAAATGCAACTCCCACCTTTAGCTCGCTAAGACTTGTTACCTTAACATCAGCAAACGCGCTTGTAAAAGAGGCTATTGCCATGATTATAGCAAATGCCCATTTGTAAAGTAAATTTTGTTTCATATATTGAATGCTTAAAATTCAAACATTGTTTCGTAACGTTCCCGATTGTCATTGAGTTCAACGACTTTCAGTCCGGTTTTCTCTAAAAAGAAGCGTTTGCCTTCAGTCAAATCTGATGAAAGGCAGACGTACCATCCTTTCACGTCTTTCAGCCCTACCCGCTCCAGATATTTCTTCCTGGAGATTAACAGCCAGCGGAGGTAGCTCTCGTCTTGATTCAAAGCCAAGCCGTTGATGCAAATGGAACAGTTGTAGAAGATGTTGAGCCACGTGAAGGTGTAGTTAGGGTCTATCTCCTCTTTATTTGCCATTCCCCACTGGTGTTGCTCCGTGCCGACATAATACAGATGAGCTCTTTCGTGCAGTAAATCTTTTGTTTCAACAAGAAGATTCATGTAGTCGGACATTCCTATCCTGATACTGCGCAAATGGTTCACACGACCATTGATATGCCAAACGGCAAAGTGCTTGAAATAGTTTTCTTCGACTGTATTGTCAATTTGCCTGTCTGCATAATAGACGTTGAATAGGTAGGTATCTGAATAACCCTTTGTATAGTGCTTGCTTGGGATGACAAACTGTTTCATTCCCGACTCAATGTTCATGTCGTAATTGGTCGTAAGAACTGGCACATTCCACTTTGCCAGCATCTTCTGTAGCCATTGGTGATAATCCATCTTGCGACCTACCTCATCTTTCACCTTTGACCTTATGCGAGCTTTGGCATCGTGGGAGATCTTTTCCACTTCTCTATTGAGGTTTTGACCATCTGTGCAGCACTTGGGAATCTTATCTAGCACTATCATATCGTATAACTCGGTGAGCGAAATGCCTTCCGACGGAATGGACGAATCATTGCCAAGGCTATCTGACATGATGCTATTTATCAACGCGTTCCATGACAAATCATTCGGGTTGTAACGGTTGATACCGTTTCCCAAGATGAAAGCGAGTCGTCCTTTCTCCTTTTCCTTAAGGAGAGATGCCATGAGAGCTTGCACCGACACAGGTGAATGTTTCCCTGTTGCTTCCATTTATACTTTCCTTTTTAGATTACACTTTCCTTTTATCATTCACAATGAGAGGCTTCCTCAATTTCAAGGACTCCTCTTTGCATCTTCCTTACCCACTATCTACAGTCTAGTATCCGAAACGATAATGGGTATACACACGACAACTCGGTTGAGCCACAGGTTCTCTGCATCTCAACTGATGTTTAGCTAATAAGACTATCGGTAAAATTAGAAAATCGACATAACTATCTATAAACGAGCGGAATACATTTACCCCCCCCCGAATCCAACCTCGACGACAAAGCCACGGTCACATTGTTCTCCTCTTGGCTATAAAACCCCAAGACGGACGATTCCTTGATGTCCATAGTTAGTATCACTTTCTTATCGGCAACAAATTTAGCAACAATTATTGAAAGTTGCTTAACTAAGTTGGGGTTATTTTTACAAATCTGTACATTTGTTTCATTTTGTTGCAAAGACGGCGCACATCTTTTCATAAGAAATTATGATGCGGAAAATCATTTACAAATGAAATAAAATTCGTAACTTTGCTTCAAAGTCTAAACTTTTTATATTTCTTTTATATTAATTGCATATTAAACCAACATTCAACGTTTGCATGATAAAAAGACAACTTTACGAGCGACCAGACATCACCGTCTTGCAACTTGAGGATAGCTGCGGGCTGCTTGCCGGATCCGACACTGGCAAGACGGTTAGGTATAACGGAAACATCATCCTCGATGGTACCCCAGAGGGTAACCCTGCGACGGACATTGACGCCAAGAAGAACAATATCTGGGGCACAAACGGTTTATGGAACGATTAAAGATTTTGGCATGAAGAAACTATTTACACTCACTCTCTTTCTTCTCTGCCTTGCCTCAACGCTCGTGGCGCAGGCCAGCGAGCCCACGGGCAGCGCGCCAGAGGCAGGCAAGAGCTATTATCTCTACAACGTGGAGAAAGGACAATACCTGAGCGTGGCAAGCGACGGCACGCTCACGCTGGGCTCGCCCTATCTGGAGGTGACGCTGAACCAGCCCACCACTACCACCACCGCCGACGCAAGCTTCTACACCATCGAGGCGGACAGCAAGAAGGTGATAGCAGCACTGTGGCAAACGCCACTGCTTGGCGACAACAAGCAAGGCTACTACGACCAATGGCAGATCTCGGCAGTGAGCGGCAAGACCGACACCTACACCCTCAGCTGCCGCAACCGCGAGTCTGGAGCAACGATGTATATGTACTGGAGCAACGTCGGCGACCGCCTCTCCACCGCGCTGCTAAAGATATGGACCAGCTTCGGGGCTGGACAGTGGAAACTCGTTTCGCCCTCCGACATCGACAGTCAGGTGATCACCCTCGACGAGGCAGCCGAGAGCTACACGCCCACAGCCATAAGCAACGAAGCCACCATACAGCTGAAGCGCACGTTCACCCAAAACAGTTGGAACTCGTTCTGCGTGCCGTTCGACATCGACGCCACACAGCTCAAGGCCCAGTTTGGCGACGACGTGAAAGTGGCTGAGCTGACTGGCGTCACATCGACATCCATAGATTTCACATCCGTCACCGAGGTGAAGGCTGGCACGCCATACCTCATCTATCCCACGGCAGACGCGCCATCAGAGGGCTACTACACCTTCACGGGCGTCACCTCGCTCGCGTCCTCGCCCACCAACAAGACCGTGAGCAACACCGACGAGAGCATCACGTTCGAGGGCTACTTCTATAAGACCACCGCTCCCAAGGGTGCCTACGTGCTCAGCAAGAACAAGCTCTACCACCTGACGAGCGACATGACCTGCAAGGGCTTCCGCGCCGCGCTTATCCAAGGCACACAGTCGAACAGCAAGGTGTTCAACTCGTGGTCGCTCGACGGCGCCACTACGGGCATAGACAACATCAACGCCACTACGACAACGAGCTTCGACGTGTACAACGCAGGCGGACAGGTGCTGCGCCATGCTGCCACCACCACCGACGACCTGCCCCACGGCGTATATATCGTGAACGGAAAGAAAATAACAAAATAACCCAACCACGCATCACACATTATGAGAACATCATATATCAAGACACACGCCCTCTTGCTCCTCGCCCTCCTCTTCATGGCGGTGGGCAATGCCGTGGGGGCGGAGACGAAGACCACGCTGCGGAGCAGTTACTCGCCGGCAGGCTCTACGTTCAGCAACACCACCAGCATCGACTGGACCAAGCAGAAGATATACGCCAAGATCGACCTCAGCGGTTGCGGCACGACTTACAGTCTGCAGAACATCATTTCTTATGGTGACGACATTGCCAACTGGAACACGGGAAATTACAATCTGCATATCTACTATACCAAGTCGAGCAACTTGCTTGTAATGGACTACCTCACGAATGGGGGGACGAAGAATGAAACCACCGTTACCCTTACAAGCACGACACTCGAACTGGAACTCTCTTCAGAGGGTCTTGCGGTAAACGGCGAAACAAAGGTTTCTGCCAGCACCCTCAGCGGTCTGCTCTCCCTCAGCAGCATCTCGGTGGGTTCGCAGCAAGGCGATAACCGCAGTTATGCCACCTACAATGAGATAAGCGTTATAACCTCCACAACCACCAAGTTTGTCGCCCCTTCCTACGGCAGCAACTACTACATCTGCTACGGCGAAGACCCGACCTTGGCGTTCACCGTGACAACGACGAGCAACGACGAGCAAATCACCATGACCACCCTCACCGAGGGCACTACCGGTCAGCAGTGGACGGTGAAGCAGGGCAGCTACTCCACCACCTATCCCTACCACTTCGTCAACGTGATGTCGTCGAAGGCACTCGACCTCGCCGGTAACAACACCAGCGTGATGCCCTTGCAGTGGACATCGGAGAACGACTACAATGGCGGACAGGCCAATGTCAACCAGGAGTGGAATCTCGCAGTGGCAGATGCTACTGCCCACACCTATTATATATACGCCTATTATAACAACACGACCTACTACCTCACCTTCGACGGCACATCGGGCGGCAAACTCGGCCGCACCACATCGCAGTCGTCGGCCACAGCCTTCGGATTTATCTCTACAAGCGGTTCGTCAGGCGGTGGCGAGTCGGGCGGAGGCGACAGTGGAACTACATACGACCACGGCTCATTCAGCGTGAACTGGATTAAAGACCAAAGCGTGGTGGGCAAATACAAGGAAGATGCCCACGCCACATTCATTCCCTATCCTTCCACTGCAGCCATGCAGGCAGACAAGGAATACTATGCTACTCCTTGGGTTACTCCACAAAGCGACAACTATATTTTGCTCAATAGCGACACGGAATGGAAATTCAAGTATGTTGCCGGTACGTCAAGTGGCCCAGGCAGCAGTGAATTCTATGCCAAGAACTACGACGATACCTCATGGTCAACCATTCGCGTGCCCCTCTCTTGGGAAATGGCAAATTACGGCGATCCGGTCTACACAAATGTGGGTTATCCGTTTGTAAGCAATGCGCCTAATGCTAACGTAGGTATGACGCAGTATGGCGTTACCGACCACAACGCCACTGGCTTCTACCGCCGC
>CAVAGT010000108.1:0-9321 GCA_963588155.1 Lachnospiraceae bacterium
CCGTAGTGGGAGCGGCGGTAAGAGTCGAAGGCACCAAGACGGGTGCCGTGACCGATGTGAATGGACGTTTCTCCATTTCCGCGCCCACGAATTCGAAGCTCAAGGTGAGCTATCTCGGCATGAGCGAGCAGACGGTGAAGGCAGGACAGAACGTCAAGGTGACGTTGCATGCCGACCAGCAGACTCTCGACGACGTGGTCGTAGTGGCTTATGGTACCGCCAAGCGCCAGTCGATCACCGGTGCGGTGACCGCCATCGACGCAAAGGACATAGAGAAACACGTTGCCACCAACGCTTTGTCTGCCCTCGAAGGCAGCGCACCTGGCATACAGGTGAACAGCACCTATGGCGAGCCAGGCTCTGAGCCGCAGATCCGTATTCGTGGCATCGGCACCATCAACGGCTCCAACGACCCATTGTATGTCGTAGACGGAACCATCTACAATGGCAACATATCCGACCTCAACCCCAACGACATCGCGTCGATGTCGGTGCTGAAAGACGCTGCCTCGGCAGCCCTTTACGGTAACCGCGCGGCTGGTGGCGTGGTGATTATCACCACGAAGAGCGGCAAGGGCAGCGACAAGCTCAACCTGACACTCAACGTGAACCAGGGATGGTCTACGCGTGGAATATCAGAATATGATCGCCTGTCGGCAAAGCCTTGGATGGAAGCCTACTACCAGGCATTGAAGTACGGCATGATGAGCGGAAGCCAACAAATGAGCGAGAGCGACGCGGCAGCCTACGCGGCAGCCAACCTTGTGAGCGACGTGGTGAAGCGAAACATCTTCGACGCCGACGCCGACAAGCTTTTCGACGCCAACGGAAAGATAACCGCCAACGTGCTGTCGGGATACGACGACCTCGACTGGGAGAATGACATAGAGCGCACCGGAAGCCGCCAAGACTACGGACTCTCTGGCTCCTACTCAACGTCAAAGGCTAGCGTGTTCTCGTCTATCGGCTACACGAAGGAGAACGGTTACGTCCTCGCAACCGACTTCAAGCGCTACACGGCACGACTCAATGCCGACTACACGCCAAGCAAATGGGTGCGCACGGGCGTGAACCTCGCCGGTTCTATCTCAAAGCGACATGGCAACTCTACCGCTTATAGCACATATTACGCCAACCCATTCTACGTGGCACGAAACATGGCACCCGTGTATCCACTCTTCTTGCACAATGCCGACGGAAGCTACGCTCTCGACGAGAACGGCAACAAGCAGTATGACACCACTTCGTCATATCTCGACAACCGCAACATCGCCTACGAGACACGCAACAACCTCAACGAGTATCGCCGCAACACCATAGATGCCACGGCTTACTTCACGCTCAACTTGCCTTACGACTTCAGCCTGACGGCACGCGGCAACATGAACAACCGCACCAACAACCGCCAGAAATACGACAACCCAAACATTGGCGACGGTGCCACGAACAATGGCCGTCTGACCGTATACGCCTACGAGTATGAGGACTACACCATGCAGGAGTTCCTCAACTGGAGCCACGAGTATGGCAAGCACCACGTTGACTTCATGGCAGGACACGAGAACAACTCCAGCAAGATGCGTCTCTCCTACGGCATGAACACCAACGCCGCAGCCGACGGCATTCTCGTGCTGAGCAACTTCCTCACCAACTCATACCTGCAAGGATACAACACCGACTACAAGACGGAGTCGTATCTGGCACGCGTGCGCTACAACTATGCAGAGAAATACTTCTTCGACGCTTCATGGCGTCGTGACGGAAGCTCACGTTTCAGCCCGGACAACCGCTGGGGTAACTTCTTCTCGTTTGGCGCCAACTGGAATATCAAGAAGGAAGACTTCATGAAGAACGTGGATTGGGTCAATGACCTCCGCTTCCGCGCCTCATACGGCGAGGTGGGTAACGACCAGGGCGTGAGCCTCTACGCTTACCAGGCTCTCTACTATATCGACAAGAACGGCGGCAACCCCGCGTTCATGAAGCAAAGCCTCGCTGCACCTGACATCAAGTGGGAAACTGCGCAGACTATCGACGTGGCACTCGAAGGCAGACTCTTCGACCGTGTGAACTTCTCCGTTGGATATTACAACCGCCGCAACAAGGACTTGCTCTTCCCAGTGCGTTTGCCTTACTCTGCCGGCGCGTTCTCATACAACGAGGAGACAACAAACCTCACCATCTACAAGAACATCGGCACAATACGCAACCACGGACTTGAGTTCTCAGCCGACGTGGACATCCTCAAGGGCAAGGGACTCCGCTGGAACGTAGGTCTCGACGCCACGTTCAACGGCAACAAGATCATCAAGCTGCCTGACGGAAACAACATCCTCTCAGGAATCCACAACTATGCTGAGGGCAAGTCAATCTACGATTTCTACACTTACCATTTCGTAGGTGTTGACCAGATGACAGGTAACTCTCTCTACACTCTCGACACGGAAAAGAAGGATGCTGCCAAAAAGGCTGGCGAGCTCGTGACCATCAACGGCAACGACTACACCACCGACACCACATACGGCCTTCGCGACTATCACGACCATGCCGACCCAACGGTGTATGGCTCATTCCATACTAACCTGTCGTGGAAGGGCTTGTCGCTGTCGATGCTGTTCACCTATTCGCTTGGCGGCAAGATATACGACGGCGTGTATGCCGACCTCATGTCAGCAGGCTCTGCTACCAGTGGCTCCGCACTGCACGCTGATGCCGCAAAAGCATGGAATGGCGTGCCAGAGGGCATGACCGAGACTTCTGCCAACCGCATTGACCCCAACGGCGTGCCTCGCTTCGACTTCACACGCAGCTCACAGCTCACCACCACAAGCGACCGCTGGTTGACCAGTGCGTCATACCTCGCGTTCAAGAACCTCAGCCTCAGCTATGACCTGCCCAACAACTGGCTCCATTGCCTTGGTGGTGCCATAAAGGGCGTGCAAGTGAAGGTGAGCGCGGAGAACCTGTTCACCATCGCTTCAAGAAAGGGTCTGAACCCACAATATCTCACAAGAGACTTGAGAAGCAATAGCGAGAATATCGGTGAGGTACAGACAACCTATGTCACCTCACGCGTGTTCAACATAGGCTTGGCAGTCAACTTCTAAAGAAAGGAATATCTAACATGAAAAAAATAAATATCATCATAGCCGGATGCCTAACCATTGGCGCGGGCACCTTGGCATCCTGCGGCAGCGACTACTTGAACACTACCCCAACAGAGTCGATAGGTACCGTCACGGCCGTAGGCACCGCGGAAAACGCCTATAAGTCATTGAACGGCATAGCCAAGACAATGGCTACGCAGCAATATGCCTACACGCAGGGTTGCGCCGGAGAGAACCGCATCATATCCATCTACGAGAACTATGCCTCGCAGAACTATCTCTACAACGCGTATGCGTCGGGATGGAGCCCAATCATGAACCTGCAATAC
Organism: Lachnospiraceae bacterium; assembly: GCA_963588155.1. Lineage (GTDB taxonomy): Bacteria > Bacteroidota > Bacteroidia > Bacteroidales > Bacteroidaceae > Prevotella. The sequence goes on from CAVAGT010000108.1 coordinate 3,437, forward strand.
TCAAAGCGCAACAACACGAGTTATGCCAGTTATCCATACAACTATTATTACAACATAATAGGCCAGGCAAACTCCATCATCGCCAACATCGACAACGCCACTGGCGATGAGAGCCTGAAAAACTTCGACAAGGCTGCCGCGCTGACTTTCCGCGCTTATGCCTACGAGAAGCTGCTCCACTACTATGCCCCACGTTGGCAGGACAGCAACAACGGTGCCGAGAAGGTGTTGCCTTTGCGTATAGACGAGTCAACGGGCGACCTCGCCCCATCGTCAATGGCTGACACTTACGCACAAATCTACAAGGACTGTGAGGAAGCCTTGACGCTCTTCGGCAACAGCAGCTACAAGCGCACATCTACAGAGGTGTGGATGCCTGACGCTAACGTGGCTCACGCCGTCTACGCACGCGCAGCCCTGACACGTCAAGACTACCAGACCGCCCTGACACAAGCCACAGCAGCTCGCGTGAACTATCCTTTGATGAGCAATGCCGAGTATCAAGCTGGCTTCTGCAAGCCAACATCTGAGTGGATCATGGGAAGCTATGGAGACGCGTCAGAGAACCAGTGGTATTGGAGCTACGGGACGCAGTTCTCAGCAAACGGATACTATGCGTCAAACACATGGTATGGAGCCGGACAGATGAACGATGCCTTGAGCCGCCAGATTCCTAACACGGACGTGAGAAAGCACCTGTTCCTCACTCCCGACAAGATTGGATGGAGCGACGACGACAACACAGTGTATCTCGACTATCCCGATGACCCCGAGAAAGACGCTGAAACCACAGAGGCATACATGAAGGCTTACAACTATATCGACAGCATACACCAAGCCTACACAAGCTCTTATACAGAGCCATACCTCACGGCAAAGCCAACCGAGGACAATAAGAACTTCTGGGGCCGTCTTATAATGGGCGCACAGTGGAAGTTCTTCGTGTACGCCACTCCTGGCGTAGGCTACCTGCCTTTCATACGCTCATCGGAGATGCTGCTGATTCAGGCGGAAGCCAACTACTTCCTCAACAACGGCAAGGCAGCACAAGACTACCTCATGGAACTGAACGCCACGAGCGGACGCGACCCAGAGTACACTTGCACAAAGACTGGCGAGGAGCTGCTGAAAGAGATCCAGAAATATCGTCAGCTTGAGCTTTGGGGCGAGGGCTTCGAATTCAGCGACCTCAAGCGTTGGAACTTGCCTCTCGACCGCACAAGCGGCAAAAACGTAGCAAGCTACACCAAGGTGCGTGTAGAGGCAAACAATGCCAACTGGGTTTGGGCTACTCCACAAAACGAAACCGACTACAACCACGGGTTCGACAACACACAGGATCCTGACGGAAAGTAAACAAAGTGGAACGTAATCTCACCAAAGAGTAAGATACGACCAAAAAACGGGGAATGCCACTCACGACATTCCCCCATAAACGAGAAAAGGAGAGGCGAGCCGTGAAGCTTGCTTCTCCTTTTACTTTATAGGTAATCAAGAAATGCTACTCGATTTTTTGTGACAGATCACACTTTTGGCGGGTACAGGGCAAGGATAATGGATAAGAAGCCCACTATACCTTGTAGTTTACTAAATTCTCTCCTTATAGTTTACTTGAATAGGTCAGCCATCGTGATTACACTTTGTACTCGTCCTGAATATTCATTAAACTTTAGGCCGTATGTAGTTACAATGGTCAAATGCAAAGAACTCTTGCATTTTGTTTCTTCCACAAAAGTGCTTAGCTTATTTCGGAGGACTTTATCGTAAGCGTTATTGATGGAGAAGTCGTCATCGCAGAATTTCATCTCACAGACGTTGATGACATGGTCGGCACGGCTGATAACCATGTCGATTTGCGCACCATCTTTCTCTTTGCGACTTTGCCAAGGACAAGCTTCCGTTTGTACCCCACTAATGCCAAGAGCTTGTTTGATTTGTGGCAAGTGGCTAAAGCAAAGCGTCTCAAAAGTGAATCCACGCCATGCAGTTAATACTGGTGTAAGTAGGTTGTCTTGCCAGAATCGCGGATTGGTGGTCTTTTTGCCATCAATAAAAGAGAGGTAAAACTTGGTATAGAAGTCGGTAAGGCGATAGTAAACTTCTCTTTTTGGATATCCATACTTCACGTAGGATGTAATGAAGTCGCTTACCTCAAGGGCTTTTAAGGTTGCAGACACTCCTCCTCCGCTTGGTAACTTCATCGCTTCCAAGATTTCCTTTCTTGTGTATCCTTGTCGTTTCTTAGCTAAAAGTCGAACTATTTTCTTGCAATCTTCAGCATTTGTAAAAAGTGAAGAATACAAACGGTCAAACTCTAAACCTAGTTTGGCATTTGGCTCGAAGAAAAGACGGTCAATGTTTTGTGCAAGACTTTTGCCTTTTTGGAGCATGGAGAGATAATAAGGTATGCCTCCTGTCGCCATATAGCATTGTATTTGGTCTATTTTTGACATGACAATATCGTTTGCCTTGTAATAGCTCTCGCATTCCCCAAGGGTAAATGGACGCAGCTTGATTTCATCGGTAGTGCGATCATATAAGCCTCCTTTGTTGTTAAGAAGTTTGTCTGAAATCCAAGAGGTTGCGGACCCACACACAATGAGCATCAAGTTTTCTCTACCGGCTCCCCATCCATTCCAAAAATGTTCAAGAGCCGTGATAAAACCAGAGCGTGGCGTGTCTAACCAAGGAAGTTCGTCGATAAAGACAACTTGGCGTTTGAACTTGTCTTGTTTTTCTAACAAATAGATAAGCGCATCAAATGCATCAAACCAATTTTTAGGGAGGTTCTTGATAGTACTGCCATAACGAATAAGACTATTGTTGAAATTATTGAGCTGTTGCTCTAACAATTTTTCGCCACTTAGCTCGCATGGCGATAATCCTGTATGGTAAAAGCTGAATTTATCTCTGAACAATTCTCTTATGAGAAAAGTCTTTCCGACTCTTCTCCTACCATATACTACTGCAAATATAGGCTTGTTTGTTTGATACAGAGCGGTTAAATCCTTGATCTCCAGCTCTCTTCCTATAATTTTTTGCGCCATGACATTAATACTATTTTGCCGCAAAGGTACAAAAAACATGCTTTCGGGCAAAATTATCAAGCCTTATTTTGCCCGAAATATACACAAATCTACGTTTCGGGCAAAATAAGGAGATGATGATTGGCAAACCGTAATCCCCATTACCGTAATGCGCATTACTATTCGACGCTGGGAAATTTCCAATCAAACAAAATAGGGATGCCACTCTTGGCATCCCTGATAGTCTCGGAGGGGCGAGCCGTGAAGCCGCCTCTACCTTTTTTGTTTATGGCTTATGATTACAGTATCTTGTGATACAAGGCTATGATGTCTTCCTTGGTTACCTCACGAGGATTTCCTGGAGTGCAAACGTCGGTGATGGCTTGCTCGGCGAGGGCTGGAATGTCAGCTTCGGTTATTCCAAGCTCGGCAAGGTGCTGAGGTATGCCAACGAGCTTAGACAACTCCTCGATGGCGTTGCAAGCAGCCTCAGCCGCCTCTTGGTCGGTCATGCCGTCCTTGTAGGCTCCTACAACCTTGGCAATCTCCACATATTTAGGAACGCTCACCTCCATGTTGTAACGCATGACAGTAGGCAAGAGTATGGCGCAAGCCACGCCATGAGGCACGTCGTGGAGAGCGCTCATTGGGTGTGCCATGCCATGATCTACGCCGAGACCTACATTGGAGAATGCCATGCCCGCGATATATTGTGCCACGGCCATGCCGTTGCGCCCCTCGGGGTTCTTTGGGTCGTTGACGGCGATAGGCAGGTACTTGTAAATCATCTCGATGGCCTTCAACTCAAACATGTCGCTCATTTCCCATGCGGCCTTGGTGATGAGACCCTCGATGGCGTGGGTCATGGCATCCATGCCCGTGGCGGCAGTCAAGCCCTTTGGCAAGGAATACATCAGCTCGGCATCAACGATGGCAACGGCAGGTATGTCGTTGGGGTCTACGCACACCATCTTCTGCTGGCGTTTCTCGTCGATGATGACGTAGTTGATAGTGGTCTCGGCTGCGGTGCCGGCAGTGGTGGGGAGAGCCACGATGGGCAGGCACTTGTTCTTGGTGGGTGCCACGCCTTCGAGCGAGACGATGTCGGCGAACTCAGGGTTGTTGACCACGATGCCGATGCCTTTGGCAGTGTCCATGGACGAGCCGCCACCGATGGCGATGATGAAGTCGGCCTCAGCCTTCTTGCAAGCCTCGATGCCCATGGTAACGTTGGTAACGGTCGGGTTGGGCTTTACGTCATCGTATATCTCGTATGCGATGTTGGCCTCGTCGAGCACGTCGAGCACCATCTTGGCGACACCAAACTTCATGAGACCCTTGTCTGTCACGACCAACGCCTTTTTCCAACCACGGCTGGCAATCACTGTGGGGAGCTCTTTGCGCGCGCCCGGACCGAAGTAAGACACTTCATTGAGAATGAACCTGTTTACCATAACTGTTTTTGTTTTTAAGGTTGATTTGTATATGTTCTTAGTCTCTAATCTAAGGTTCTGCAAATTTAGGAATTTTGTGGGGAAAACAACTGGTTTTCTTTGTTTTTCTACTGATAAATAATGTGTACTATCCTAAAAAAAGCCCTATACCGTGGTCGCGGTATAGGGCTATGTATGTTATCGTGTGAGACGGCGATGAGCCATCGTCTGTATCTTATCGTTCAAGAACCTCTTGAGGCCTTCATCTTCCAGCACCTCTATATGGTCGTAAAGGCCAATTATGAAACGCGCTATGCCCTCATAGTTGGCCACGTCGGTCTCGAAAAGCCAATGGGTATCGTCGTCGGGGCGAAGCGAGAATATGGAGTGCGGATATTCCTCTTGCATGAAGTTGTAGGAAGACACGTCCAAGCGCAAGAGGACATGATGGCGCACCTCGCCGCTGTACATGAACATGTCGGTGAAAGCATTCTTGTGCTTATGGGCGTTCTCCCACTCCTTGTCGAGAATCTCGACAATGCTTATTCTCGAAATCTTGAAAGTCTTGTTGATGCCCGAGTCCATTTCATACGCCCTCACGTCTGTATCCTCGCCAAGAAACATGAACGGCTCCACCAGTCTGTCTCTCACCGTAAGGCTGTTTGAGGAGGCGTAGTTGTGCAAGACCACACATTTGTGGTCTTTCATGGCTTTCTGAAGAAGCAAGTAGTTGGTATAGGGCCCATAGTTCTTCTCATTGCCGCCAATGCCATCGAAATGGTAGAAGCGCTTAAACTTCAACATTATCTTGGCTGCCATCGGGTTGTCGATATCCTTCCCTATGAGCATCCTGTAGAGGAAGAAGGCTTGGTCAACGTTCAGGCTTACCGACTCGTTGATGTCCCTGAAGAATGGCGAGGCAGCGTCGAGGTTGTATCCCAGCTTGTTGTGATTGACAAAAAAGCCATAAGCCGACAACGCCTTTATGACATAATAGGCGTTGCGAAGGCTTGTGCCGAGAATCTTGGCAATGTCGGGTGCCGACAGGATGTTGTCGCCAGAGATTGCGCGAATGACGTCGAGCCAACGAAAAAACGACTTGGCATTATCATTGCTTGCCTTTGCCATGGGTCACTCGAATTTCAGTTCAAGCTGTCGGTCACCATAGAGATTGTAGCTTTTGCGGTGATATTTCGTTATGCCATGTTCTGCTATCGCCGCGCGATGGTCCTTGGTGGGATAACCCTTGTTCTTCTTCCACTTGTAAGCAGGGAACTCAGCGTCAAGCTGGTTCATGTAGTCGTCTCGATAGGTCTTTGCCAATATCGATGCTGCGGCTATCGCCTGGTATTTGGCATCGCCATGGACAACGCAAGTGTAGGGAAGTGAAGAATTAAGTGAAGATGGAAGAGTGATGAGTGAAGAA
>CAVAGT010000109.1:0-9187 GCA_963588155.1 Lachnospiraceae bacterium
ACAGGACCCGCCCCTGCACGTCATCTGTTAATCACCGCGTAGCCGCTTGCGGCGTAGCAATCTTTAAAATCTTTCAAATCCGTGTGAAATGAAATACGTGAAAAAGGCACCCATACGAATCGACAAGCACCGTTTTTATGATATCCGAGAGACGGATTAGTGGAGCCGAAATATCTGCCGTCGGCATTGTAGTGCAATGTCGACGGCTTTGCACTACAATGCCGTTGGCTTTCCAGTGAAATGTCATCGACTTTCCAGTGCAATGCCGACAGCTTTACACTGCAATGGCAAATGCTTTTACGGCGTAATGCCGACAAACAATTGGTTTTTTTGTCGCGGAAAAACATGGGGCGATAAAAAAACTTCGGCAAACATGCCCTGTTTTGAGAGATTTGCATTATCTTTGAACCGTTGAAAATGAATTAAACTGCTATTTCTTTGCCTATGGGATTGTCTTCTTGCTACGCGAGTCCTTGGATTTACTATTCTTTGGCTTGCTTTTCATATATATTGGTCGGAGTGTTCGGTGCCGTGGTCAGGTGGTGCCACATGTGCCGCCCCTACGCCAGCCACGGCGACTTTTTCTATCCCGCTCGCCGCCATGTGTCGTTTTTCTATTTCTTCGTGTCGTTGCAGTTACCCTACGTGCTGTGCCCATCCGACCCGGCGGTGTGGCTCTACGTGAGGGGCTTCTGCATAGTCTACTACCCCATCTGCTTCGCGGTGCTGTTTTTCCGATATTTCCGCATGCTCAAGGTCTTGCCTCCCGGCAGGAGCGCCTATTTTGTCGACTTGCGCGACCCTTATGCGGCATTCTTCCTGCCCTTCCTCTGGCTGGTGGCGCTGTTCGCCGTCATAGTGTCGGGCCACGGCGACTTGCTCACCAAATACTATATGGAGATGGAATACGTCTTCGGCGCGTTAAGCCTGGCGCTCTCCTTCGGTTTCGTGCGCGAGTGCTGGTTGCTCTCACGCAGGCTCAAATGGTACAACGAGCAAAACTATTCCAGCGACGACGACTTCTCGCATGCCTTCGCCAAGCGCGTGCTATGGTTGCCGACCATGGGCTTCGCCATCATGTGGGCAGTGTTCCTCTCCGACAGCCGCGAGGCATACATGGTGATGAACATCATCATGGTGGTGTTCATGCTCGCTTTCCTCTGCCAGATACTCGCGCCCAACAAGTCGCTCTCGTTGCCCAAGATGGCAAGCGAGCTTGAGCGCATGGAGAAAGCCTGCGAAGAGAACGCGAAGAACATCTGCGCCGATGAGGCCGCCGCCGAGGAGGATGGCATGGATGTGGCAGAAGTCGCAGAGCCGTGCGAAGACGCTGGCGTGGCGGAGCGCCCCGACAACGTTGACGAAAAAGAGTGGGAGACGGTGAAGACCGAGGTGCTCGCCATCGTGGGCCGTCGCTACCTGGAGCCGAGCCTGAAGCGCGTCGACGTGATACACGACGTGGTGAAGTCGAAACACACCCTCGCCGGCACGTTCATAACCCAAGTGGGATTCTACAGGCTCGTCAACGCCTTCCGTGTGCGCCACTACGAGATGCTGACCTTGTCGCCCCCGGCAAGCATGAGCCAGGACATGGCGGCGGAGATATGCGGCTTCAAAAACAGGTGGGCGCTGTCCAACGCCCGCAAGCGACTCACCGACTTCGACTACACCATCATAGAAGACTATATCAAGGACAAAAACACCGATTTATAGCCTTTTCTGCCCCACGTTCACATAAAACGACGGAGGTTCACAACAAAAAACGCCCGTTCACGAGAAAAAATCCCCGTTCACGCCGATATGGTTTCTTTTTCATAATTTTGCACTTGCGGAAACAAGTGTTAAAACATATATTATATTAACCCTGCTCCTGCCACCTTTTTCACCCGCAAAAGGGGAAGAAAGGAAAAGGAGCTTTAAAAACGACTATCTTATGAGAAAGAAAATCTATCCGGTGTTGTTTGTCGCTGCCTTGAGCCTCTCGGCATGCACCGAAGTTCTGGAACCTAATGTCGACTATGGCGGCAACACGTTTATCAACGACTATTCTTCCCTCGTGGAAGCGGTCAACAACCTCAACAAGACATTGCAGGATCGTTTCGACGCCCTCAACACCTTGCTCGACAAGAACCTCGCCAGCATAAAGGTGGCCATCGACGAGAACACGGGCGCTATCACGGTTCTTGAGCAGACCACCAAGGAGGGTCTCAACAACATCAACACCTCTATCTTCGACGGCTTCAAACTGCTCAGCGAGCAGGTCGACGCACAGGGCACAGCCATCGTCTACGCCATGAACCAGAACGGCGAGATGCTGCGCCTACAGATCGACAGCACGGGCAAGCTCATCTCTACCCAGATCCAGAACTCGACCACAGCTCTCGTCAATGCCATCAACGACCAGACCAAGACCCTGGAGGAGCGCTTCGCAGCCCTCGACGCCACCATCAAGGCAGGACTCCTGGATGTACAGCTCAGCATAGACAAGAACACGGGTGCCATCACCCTGCTGGACAAGAACACGCAGGCCAGCCTCGCCACGATTGACGCCTCGCTGACCAAGGGCTTCACAGCCATCAAGCAGTCGATAGACGAGCAGGGCAACGCCATCGTGAGCGCTATCAACACGCAAGGAAAGCTTCTCGTGGCACAGATAAAGAGCACGGGAGAGGTCATCACGGCCCAGATCAAGGGCTCGGTGGAGGAACTCATCGAGACGCTCAACGCCAACAACAAGACGCTGACCGATAAGATAGAGGCTCTCAACCAGACCGTGGGCAACGGACTGGCAGACGTGAAATGCAGCGTCAACGAGCTCACGGGCCAAGTGGAGCTGCAGACAGAGGCCATTGTCCAGCTCGACGGCACGGTGGCTTCAGGCATGGACGACCTGAAGAAAGGACTCGACAACGTGAACAAGACCATAGGCAAGGGATTCGCGGCTGTGGGCAAGGAAATCACGAAGACTGGCGGCAAGATTGTCAAGGCCATCAACGACCAGACTGAGGAGCTGACGTTTACCATCGACAAGAACGGACGCCTGATCTCGACAAGCATCAACAAGTTCAACATTGCCACCAACGCCAACCTCGCCATACTCATTGGCTACCAGCACTCGCTGGCCACCACGCTCAAGGACATCAACGAGAACCTGGACAAGCTCACCGAGGCAGAGAAGGCCAACGCCGAGACCCTCAAGAAGATTCTCGACAGCATCAACTCGCAGCTCGTCAACAAGGGCATCTTCATCACCGCCGACAAGCTCTACATGACGTCAGAGGCATGGAGCACCGTCGCTGCCGACAAGACATCCGACCTCTACAAAAGGTCACAGGAGCAGGCCAGAACCGTTGTTCCATTCTTGAACCTTCGCGGTGACGCATGCAAAGTTTCAGTCCAGATCACCGACGTGGTGGCAAGCGACAAGGACGAGCTGTATGCCGTGAACTTCGGCAAGGTGCCAGGCATAGGCACCGATGCCAAGGTCTACGAGATCGTGAAGATGAAGAATGGCGTAACAGGCAAGAACATTAACTTGAGAGGCAACAGTAAGGACTTGGTTGGCCTCAGGAGATACAAAGTAGGATATGCCTTCTCCGATGTCTTAGGCGTACATGAAAGTAACGGATACGCTGCAAACCAGTCGTTCAAGGTTACTTTTGTCTCGGGCAACAAGCTGACGGATGAAGTGCAGATGGAATACTATGCGAAGTAGCGGCAGGCTTGCGCCACTGTTTACTGAGACCGCGACGCGCAGCCGTCGCCGACACCTATTATTTTAACAAATGGAACCATAATGAAATATCTGAAATACATGATGGCCGCAGCCATGGCCTCACTCTCCGTGGCGGGCCTCTATGCCCAGACCTACAATGATACGGTGCGAACCCGTACCTGGTCCATCTACGGCCAGGGAGGGGCGAGCCTCTATCATGGCATGCGGGGCGCTGACGTGTCGGACTCGCGCCGACCCGTGTCGCCCGATGCCGCCCTGGGGCTGGACTACAACATAAGGCCGTGGGTTAGAGTGGGCCTGAACCTTGAATACACCATGCTCAAGGCCACGGGAAAGTACGTTTCATCGCGGACGGTGAAGACCGACGGATTCGTCATCACCGACCCGACCACGAAGAAGACGTACAACACCACGCTGGAGACAAAGATCGACAACCTGCAAAACCGCTACAACATGCACTATGCCATGGCCGACCTCAACGTCGACTTCAACATAGCGGAGCTGTGGCACAACCGCAAGGCGCAGTGGTTCAACCTATGGCTGGGCACCGGCGTGGGCTACCTCCACGGATGGAGCCGCCACAGCGCTACCACATCCTACAGCGAGCTGGCACAGGCAAAGGGCGAAGGCTACTACAATGTCTACAGCCACAACTATCTCAAGACCGACGTGGACAAGCGACAGGTCAACGCCCTCTACGTGCCCGTGTCGCTCTCGTTCGAGTTCGACATCACGCCGAGGTGGACCCTGGGCCTGGCAGGGCAGTACAAGTACTTGCCACTCGACCGCGAGCTCACGCCTAAGGGCATCGTCAGCGGCGGACTCCTCCTGCGCTACAACTTCGTGGACAAGCGCATGCCTACCAACAAGGCACGCCTCCTCCAGGCCCTCGCCGACCAGGAGGCCATGAAGGGCGACTATGAGAGGCAGCTGGCCGACAAGCAGGGCGAGAACGACAACCTGCGCTCGCAGCTCGACAAGAGCCGTCAAGACAACGCCGACCTGAAGCAGCTCGTGGAAGACTGCCAGAACGCAAAGGCGAAGATCGCGGGCCACGAGGTCTACTTCCGCGTGAACAAGACGAAGTTCACCGAGCAGGAAGAGCTGAGGCTCAACGACTTCATCAGCACCCTGAAGGCCATGGGCGAGTACAAGCTCACCATCATTGGCGAGGCATCGTCTGACGGACCGTCGTCGAAGAACTTCAAGCTCAGCGAGGGAAGGCTCAACAACGTGGTGGCGTTCCTCAAGAAGCGCGGAGTGACCGACTACAACATCAAGCTCGAAAAGGCCGTGGGCGACAGCAACCAATGCCCGGACACGAAGTGCCGAAGAGTGCAGATAATCGTAGAGTAGATCTTATGCACATCATACCTGATATACTCTTTGTTTTTAAGTAGACATTCGAGAAATGTCAATCAAAAAAACCGCCGTGGCAGAAGCGTCTGCCACGGCGGTTTGCGTAAAGTGGATTGGTTCGCCAAACAAAGCGTGTGGACAATATTGGTTAATCGCCCTCAAATGTGACAACGCCTTTTAGGAAAAGTCAAGGGATTAGTGTGGCATTCGTGCGAAAAAATGTAGTAAACTGCTTGTTGTTCGTGCGAAAAAATGTATCTTTGCGCTGGATATTCGTGCGAAAAAATGTAATTATGGAAAGAAACGTCATCAATCAACTTATCGAATGGAAGCAAAAGAGAAACCGAAAGCCGCTGATTCTCAATGGTGCCAGACAGGTGGGTAAGACCTATATACTGCACGAGTTTGGCAAGCGGTGCTACCAAAAGGTGGCATATGTCAATTGCGACAAGAACGAGATGGTAGAGAAGATATTCGCACAAGACTATCACATTGAGCGAATCATACTCTCTCTCTCAGCCCTTCTCCATGTCAACATCGAACCGGAAAACACCTTGATCATCTTCGATGAGGTACAAGAGAATCCCGTCGTGCTCAACTCGCTGAAGTATTTCTGCGAGGATGCGCCGCAATATCATGTGGCGGTGGCTGGTTCCTTGCTGGGCATTTCGCTTCATGGAGGCACGTCTTTTCCCGTGGGCAAGGTAGACATGATCAAGATGTTCCCCATGACCTTCGACGAGTTCCTGTTGGCCGTGGGCGAGGAGCCATTGGTCCGGTTGCTCGCTTCCAAGGATTTCTCCCTTATCGACTCCCTGTCCTTGCGCTTTACCGACCGTCTGCGCCAATATTATTATGTTGGTGGAATGCCTGCCGCCGTCCGCGAGTTCGTGGAAAGCAAGAACCTGGAGGAGGTGCGCAATATCCAGAAGCAAATCCTCTTCGACTACCGACGTGACTTCTCCAAGCATGCCCCCTCTAAGGAAGTGCCCCGCATCAACATGGTATGGGACTCTATCCCCTCTCAGTTGGCAAAGGAAAACAAGAAGTTCATCTTCGGCGTATTGCGGAAAGGAGCGAGAGCCTCAGAGTTTGAGATGGCTATCCAGTGGCTCATCGATGCTGGTCTCGTTTACCAGGTAAACCGTGTCACCGCGCCTGAGATGCCCCTGAAGTTCTATGCCGAAAGGTCAGTGTTCAAGCTCTTTGCCCTCGACATCGGTCTGATGGGGGCGATGGTGGATGCGCCGGCAGAGAGCATCTTGGTGGCCGACACGCTGATGAGGGAATACAAGGGCGCCTTCACCGAGCTTTTCGTCTTGACGCAGCTCATGGCCAGCCAGCTCCCCATCCATTATTTCAGCAGCAATGATTCGCGGGTGGAAATTGACTTGATAGTGCAGCATGGCACCCTCATCACTCCGATAGAGATAAAGGCAGAAGAGAATGTCCACGCCAAGTCGCTCCGTACATTCATCATGAAGCACCCCTCGCTCAAAGGCTTGCGTCTCTCCATGAAACCCTACCAGGACCAGGGCTGGATGGAAAACAAGCCCCTCTATGCCGTGGGAGCATGGTTGTAGGGAAAAACTTTCGTAAACATATACCCTTTTGTCACATAAGCCAAAAGTTGCCAATTAGCGGCTCTCCGAGAAATTTTATTTTTTGCGCCCTTCGTGGATAGGAAGACGTGGGCGGAGATGCCCGCATGGCAAGAACAGGCGGTGAGCCGCTCCTAAAAATAAAAAAGCCAACCGCTTGAAAAACAAGCGATTGGCTAAAAGCCTTGTTGTCGTACGCGGATTCGAACCACGACAAACAGAACCAAAACCTGTTGTGCTACCATTACACCATACGACAATCAGCTGCATCCCAGGAGCGCATGCCAAGCACGCGTGTTTCCCAAATGCGCTGCAAAGTTATACTTTTTATATAAAACAACCAAAGAAAAACCAACGTTTTTGTTTATTTTTGTCTAACTTTGCCCCGATATAGGCCACGAGCGACCCTTTGAGGGGTGCGAAATGGCTTTAACCATGATAAAGACATCATTGACATTTTATGAACTAATAAACCAAAACACATGAAAGTACACGAATATCAAGCCAAGGGCTTCTTCGAGAAGTATGGCGTGCCCGTAGACCGGCATTACCTTTGCCGTACTGCCGACGAGGCCGTGGAGGCATACCGCGCCTTAGGTGGTGGCAAGGCCGTGGTGAAGGCGCAAGTGCACACCGGCGGCCGCGGCAAGGCCGGAGGCGTGAAGCTCGGCTCAAGCGAGGAAGAGATACGCGAGAAGGCCAACGCCATTCTCGGCATGCAGATAAAGGGATACACCGTGGACAGGGTGCTCGTGTCCGAGGCGGTGGACATAGCCGCCGAATACTACGTGTCGATACTCGTGGACCGCAAGTCGAAATGCCCCATGATGATGCTCTCGCGCTCGGGCGGCATGGACATCGAGCAGGTGGCGCACGAGACCCCCGAGAAGATAGAGAAGATCATCATCGACCCGACGATAGGCATGGCCGACTTCAAGGCCAACGAGGCGGCATGGAAGCTCTTCGACGACAAGGCGCAGGTGAGACAGGCAGCCAAGATCTTCAAGGCCCTCTACCAGCTCTTCGTGGAGAAAGACGCGTCGCTCGTGGAGATCAATCCGCTCGTCATGCTCAAGGACGGTACGCTGAAGGCCATCGACGCCAAGATGACGTTCGACGACAACGCCCTCTTCCGCCACGCTGACGTGAAAGACTGTTTCGAGCCCGACGAGGACGAGAAGAAGGAGCAATGGGCCAAGGAGCATGGCTTCAGCTATGTGAACCTCGGTGGCAAGATAGGCTGTATGGTCAACGGCGCCGGACTCGCCATGGCCACGATGGACATGATAAAGCTCTATGGCGGCGAGCCTGCCAACTTCCTCGACATCGGCGGATCGTCGAACCCAGAGAAGATAGTGGAGGCAATGAAGCTCCTCATCTCCGACAAGCACGTCAACACCATCCTCATCAACATCTTCGGCGGCATAACGCGTTGCGACGACGTGGCTAAGGGTCTGCTGGAGGCGCTGAAGGTGGTAGACACCGACATACCTATCGTGATCCGCCTCACTGGAACCAACGAGGCCGAAGGCCGCGAGATCCTCAAGGGAACCCACTTCAATGTCGCCACGTCGATGGCGGAAGCGGGCCACAAGGCCGTGGAGATATCCAACGCCAGGTGACGCGGGGAACACACAAAAGGACACAACAAAGCTAATAAATCAAGACAATGAGCGTACTTATAGACAACAATACAAAGGTCATCGTCCAGGGCATCACCGGGCGTGACGGCAGTTTCCACGCTGCCAAGATGAAAGAGTATGGCACTCAGGTGGTTGGCGGCACGTCGCCCGGCAAGGGCGGCCAGGAGGTCGACGGCATACCCGTGTTCAACACCGTGAAGGAGGCCGTGGCAGCCACGGGAGCCAACACGTCGATAATATTCGTCCCCGCGCCGTTTGCCAAGGACGCCATGCTCGAGGCCATCGACGGCGGCGTGAAGCTCGTGGTGTGCATCACCGAGGGTGTGCCTGTGCTCGACGCGGTCGAGGCGCAAAACTATGCCCGCGTGAAGGGCGTGAAAGTCATAGGCCCCAACTGCCCCGGACTCATCTCCCCGGGCAAGTCGATGGTGGGCATCATGCCCACGGGCGTGTTCAAGCAGGGACACACGGGCGTCATCTCGCGCAGCGGCACGCTGACCTATGAGGTGGTCTACGACCTCGTGGAGAGCGGTCTGGGCATCTCCACGGCAGTGGGCGTGGGCGGCGATCCCGTGGTGGGCCTCTATTTCGAGGACTTGCTGCAGATGTTCCAAGACGACCCCGAGACCGACTCCATAGCCATGATTGGCGAGATAGGCGGCGACGCCGAGGAGCGCGCGGCACAGTATATCAAGGCGCACGTCACCAAGCCCGTGGCGGTGTTCATCTCGGGCCGGCAGGCTCCTCCGGGCAAGCAGATGGGCCACGCCGGAGCCATCATCTCAGGCGGCTCGGGCTCTGCCGAGGGCAAGATAAAGGCACTGGAGGCAGCGGGCGTGCCCGTGGCC
>CAVAGT010000110.1:0-8759 GCA_963588155.1 Lachnospiraceae bacterium
TATATCTCTCCTGCCACGAACTTCATCTTGTAATAAGCATACGCGATGTTGATGCGTGCGTCCACCTCTTTCAATTCGGCGTTGAGGCGAAGGTTAGACGCGTCCACCATGTCAGTGACAAGGGCGAGCTGGCTGAGATAGCGAGCGTTCATCACGTCATAGTTTTGGCGCGCCAGTTCCACGCTCTTTCGCTGCGTCTCCAGCTCAACGTAGGTCTGTTGATACTGCACGTATGCAGCCTGCACGTTGTTGTTGAGTTGTTCCACCTGCACGTCGCGAGCCTCTTTCGCCTGTCGGGTCTCCACGGCAGCTTGCTTGATGCGCTTATTGCTCTTGAAGAGCGAGCTGAGACTGTATTTCACGCCCACGCCCACATACCAAACGTTGAGATTCTTGTTTATCGGCGGAAGCTCAAAGGTTATGGGGCCATCGAAGTTGTCGGCAGCCACAAAAGCCACCTTGGGCAGCATGTCGCTCTTGGCGAGCTTTTCCTGTTGCTCGGCTATGCTTATGGCGTTGGCACTCTGCTCAAGAAGCGGGGAGTTCATCGCGCCTTGGTTCTGCCAGTATTCCTCACCGTCCTTGGCGTAGATCTTGTCGATGACATTGGCATCGGGCATTATAATGACGTCGCGCGTCATGCCGAGGGTGTTGCAGAGCTGATGGTTGAGAATGCTGCGGTTGTTGCGCAAGGCGGTGAGGCCGAGTTTCAAGCTCTCCATCTGAAGCTCATAGCGCGTGATGTCGTTTTTCAGGGCCATGCCTTGCTCTTGTTTTTCCTTGATGTCGGCAATGAGTTGGCGCGTGAGTTCGATGTTCTTCTCGTAGACCTGCGTTTGGTTGTCTATCTTATAAAGGTCGAGATACTGCCCCAACGCCATGAAACGCACCTGCTGGCGTGTGAGCTTGACTCCGGTCTCCGCCTGGCGCTTGCCCAGTTCGGCAAGTTTGATGCCGGCATTTATCGCGCCACCCGCATAAACCACTTGTTGCGCCTGCAGCGAGAAGTTGTTGCCGAAGTGTGGCGAGGAGAGGCCGTGAACGTTGGTGAAGTCGCGGTCGGTGAGCAGCACGTTGCCAATATAGCTCACCGACAACGACGCGTCAACATCGGGCAGACGCTTGCTCTTGGCCGACTCTATGCCAAGGTCGGCAGCCTCAACGCCCGACTTCTGCGTGCGCAGGCTCGCATTGTTATCCTCTATTGCCGTAAAGAGTTGGTCGATGGTCAGCGTTTGCCGCTGAGCGTCGGCCAACGACGCGGCTCCAAACAACAGGAGCCATGAAAACATGATCTTCTTTATCATCAAAAAAAGTGTGTTATAATTCGCATGCAAAGGTAAGGCGATTTCGGCGATATGGCGTTTTAAATTTTACGCGGTGGATGGACGATTAGGGAACATTAGTTCGGTTTTATCACATTTATTATATACCTTTGTGGGAGAAAAGAGACAAAACCGTGTTAATAACAAAAATTGGCGTCCACCGCCTCAGATAAGGCATTATTCAGCATGAACACCACAACAGAATTAGGCTCACCACAAGAGGCAAGTCTTTACATTACGCTATTGGATGAGTGGCGACGCGGCCCGCAAGTGCTTGACTATGGTGCCATACTTATATGTCGCAAGGGCGAAGCCGTGCTGAAGGTGAACTATAAGGACTGGGAAATGTACGAGGGCGCCGTAATCACGGTGTTCCCGAACGATGTGGTGGAGATTATAAGTTCTTCACTTTTCGAGGTGGAGATGCTCAGGTACAGCCCGTCGCTGCTGCGCGAGGCGAGCCTTCAACTGGAGCATACCGTCTATTCCTCCCTGCGCGAGGATCGTTGCCGGCAAGACACGCCCGTGGTTACGAACATCGTCGACCGGATGTTCGACTTGCTGAAAGTATATTTCGACCAAGCCGACTGCACCTGCCTCTCCCAACTCGTGCTTTGCCAGCTCAAGGCGTTTTTCATAGGCTTCCACGAATACTTGCAACGCAACCCTGAGAGCCTGCCCGACGAGGTGAAATCATACCGCGTGCGCAAACTGTTCAACCTCTTCATGAGACTCATGGAACGCGACTACAAGCTATCGCGCGACGTGAACTACTACGCCTCGCAAATGAATATCACACCGAAGTATCTCACCACCATCGTGCGCCTGGTGACCGACCATACGCCCAAGGCGATAATAGACCAATATGTCATTCTGCAGATAAAGACGCAACTACGACGCACGCCGCAGAGCGTAAAGGAGATAGCATGGGAATACCACTTCGCCGATGCCAGCTTCTTCTGCCGATACTATAAGAAGCACACCGGGGTTACGCCGCAACAGGAGAGGAAATGGAGATTAAGGTAAATATATGGTCGCGGAATTTGCCGTTTACGCTGACAATGCTTATTTTTGCAACATAAACAACTAAAAACCAAAAACAATGAAAGAGAACGGATACGCCACAAAACGTTTCTGCCAACCCACGAAACGCTTTGTGCAAACAATGGAATTGAAAGACGATAACAAGCTTATCGTGAAATATCGCGAGGCTCACGACAAGGCGCACTTCTGGGATGAGATAAAGCGTGGAATACAGTCGGTGGGCATTCTTGAGATGGAGATCTACATCCTTGGAAGGCGGCTTGTGATGATTGTCGACGCACCTGTCGACTTCAACTGGGGTGATGCCATGAAAAAGCTTGCCACGCTGCCGCGTCAGGCTGAGTGGGAAAGTCATGTGGCACAGTTTCAAGGATGTGACGCCAACGCCACTTCCGACGAGAAATGGCAGATGATGGAACGCATGTTCTATCTCTACGAATAGAATTATTGCTGTCCGGTAAAAAAAAACATCACAAGCACTGAGTCCTGTAGGAATGCTTACAACTATTCCTCTCTGAGAAGAACTATTTGTGGCGTGCGGAGCGCAGGTTTCAGCTCGCCACCTATATAGAATGTTCCAATGGACGTTGTCACCGCCTGCGCGCCGGCACGGGCAAGGCTCGGCGAGGAAAATGTGGTGGCGAGCCACTTGTTGGCCGTCGTATCAAATTCATACAAATTGCCACCAAACCTATACCAACCGATTGGTTGTCTCTGATAGTCTTCTTGCCTGACGCGCTCATATCTGCCACTTATGGCATCAAGGAATATGTCCTTGTTCACGCCTCCCGTGGCAAAAACACGGTTGCCTTCCTTCCATGCTATGCCTCCGGCAAGGGTTATTTCCTCACCCTCAGCCGAGCGTGGAGCTTCTATGCTCTCCCACTCCTCACAGTCTATATCGAACGAATACCCGCCAGTGTGCACCACGCTGTTTCCTCCATCCGCGAAAAAGCCGCCCCATACATAAACCTTGTCATCGTGTGCCACGGCCACAGGTTGCACGCGTGGCTTTCCAGGCACGAGGGCCACCACTCGCCATGGCGAAGACACACATGAGACGCCTTCGGCTTTTCTCGCGATTGGCGTTGGCTTGTCAAGCGAGAGGTGAAGCACGGAAGCCGACGGCTTGCCGTCTTGATTTCCACCAACCACATAGACATCTGTCCCCGTCTGCGCCACCGCCATGTTGTCAACCGTAAAGGGCAAGTCGGCGAGACGGGTTATCTCCGCCTTATTCCCCACACCGCCAAGACGGATGCCATACACCGTACGCAGACCGTGTTGACTATTGTTTCCACCTATAAACAACAGGCTGTCACCACTCTGCACCGTGCCGCCATAAGCTGCCGGCTCAGGCAAGAACCCCACGAGTCGCCATCGCAGCACGCAGCTGTCTATACGCGCCGCATAGATTCCGGCATAATACTTCTTCGGTTTGCCTTCCTCGGGAAAGTTGCAACCGCCTGCCATTATTATATAGTTGCCTATGCGCCCGGCATAACATGCCGACACGCCAAGCGAATAGCCCGGTTCGGCAGACGGGAAGCCAGCCACGTCAACGACACGTTCGCCGGCACTTGCCGTAACGGCTGGCAAGGCAGAGAGCAGAAGGACTATCCATACTAACATGCTCCTTACAAGGCGGAAAGTTCGGTTCGGCAGATTCATAATGTCACTTCTCGTACAGGTCGTCTACCGAATTGACCTCGGCAAATCCCTTCAGAAACTCCACATACTCCGCCACTACGGCCTGGGCGAACCTTTCGCCCTTTTCCGCCGTGGCAAGCGCTGGCGACCCGATGCCCGTGTCTTGGCTGACTTTCGACCAATTGCGCGGAATCCACACCTTACCCTTCCGTAGCGCGCCCAGCTTGAAGCCATGACTGTTGCCGGCTCCCGCCTCGTCAAGGTTCACAAGCTCAGGATGATAGTGCATCATGACGGATGTCTCCACCTCGTCGGCATGGTCGCCCACAATGTCGAAATAGTCATTGGCTGGTGCCATCTTGAACCATTCGCTCGTGGCGATGATGAAGTCGGGATATTCGAGCGTGAGGTCGCGAATCATGTTCTTGAAATTGTTGCCGCCATGACCGTTCACTATCAGCAGCCGGCGTTGTCCCTGACGGTAGAGCGAGGCCACGATGTCGCGCAGCACACCACGCTGGGTGTCATAAGAGTAGTGGACGCAAAAGTTCAGTTCGCGCTGCCCCGGGTTCTGCGCTCCGGTGAACACGGGCGGCATGACCATGGCCATTATATGGTACTTGGCATAAAGTTGCTCGGCAGCATCCACAGCCACGTCGTGCGACAGGATGCAATCGGTCATGTAGGGCAAGTGCTGGTTGTGGGGCTCGGTGGCTCCCCATGGAAGTATGGTCACGGCGTAATCGTATTGGCGTGCCGTGCCGTAGTTAGACACCGAAAGGTCGAATCGTCTTTCCATTGCAGAAAAAAAGTTTCATTATATTTACTCTTACGGCACCCTCACGACATCCACCACGTGGCTGCCGGCGCCAATGAGGTCAGGACGCTCAGATATGCTCTTTTGGTACTCTATGAAGTAGGCAAACGTCTCATCGCTCATGCGGTTGAGCCGCGTGCGCATATAATCGGATGCGCCGTCGGGCGAGAATATGGTCACGCGCTCCAACCCTGCCATCTTGTCGAGCCGGTCGATGTCGTCCACGCGCACATAGTCGTACAGCTCGTCGGGCTTGGCCTGGATATGGAAATCGCTGTCCACCGCCCCACTTTCGAGCAGTCCGCCGATACGGTCCTCGTCGAAGCAATAAGAGAGGATGCTGTATTCGTTCATCAGGTAAGCCACGAAGATCAAGCCGCCAGACTTGGTCACGCGTTTCGCCTCTTCAAGGGCCTTCAACTTTTCCTCGTCGCCAAAGAGATGGTAGAGAGGTCCGAGCAGGAGCGTGAGGTCCGATGAGCCTGTAGGCACGAATGGCATGTGGCGTGCGTCGCCTTGAATCACATTGGCTGTAGGCTCGCGTTTCAGGAACACTTCGATGTTACGACGCACGAGTTCCACAGCCTTCACCTCATAGCCTTCTGCCATGAGCGCCGAGGTGTAGCGGCCCGTTCCAGCGCCGATATCGAGCAAGCTGAAGCCCGGCTGCAAGAATCGGTGAAGATGGTGCATGGTGGTCTGAAACTCCACCATGCCGTGCCTGCGCTGCAAGCGCAAGTCCTCGGGATGCTTGTTGTAATGTTTCTCTATGTTTGATAATGCCATTGAGCTAACCGCGAAAGGGCGCACCAAAAGACTTCAGCCTTTTGGCACGCCCTTTCTTTATGTCTTGGACAGTTGTTATTTCTTCTTCGTGTTCACCTTGCTCTTGTAAGCCTTGTTCAAGCCTGCCACCACTTGGGCGGTGATGTCGTATGCCTTGTTGGCATAGAGCACGTTGTCGCCCTGCTTTGCGAAGATCATGCCATACTTGCCGTCCTTGTTGAACGCTGCGAGATAGTGCTGGATGGAGTCGTGCAAAGCCTTGTTGTATTTGTCGGTCTCGGTCTGGAACTCGCCGCTGAGCCTCTGATTGAGAGCCTGCAGGTCGTTGCTCTGCTTCTGCAAGCCTGCCTGAATGGCCTCAGCCTGCTCGCGTGTGTATGCGTTTTGCTGCACCTTCTGCTGGAAGTTGGCGGCAGCATTCTGCAATGCCTGCTGCTTGCCGGCAAGGGTCTTCTGGATATTGGTGCCCTTCTGGTTCAGGATCTTGGTGTATTCCTTGCAAAACTGATACTGAGTCATGATGGAGTCTACCTCCACAAAAGCAATCTCGGTGCTTGCGGCCTTCTGTGAGGTCGTCTCCGACTTCTCGTCCATTTTTGGCGCGCTCTTGTTGCAAGAGGTGAAGCCGAAAGTCGTGGCAATGGTCAATGCCACGGCGAAGATAATGTTTTTCTTCATATTTGATGTTGTATATTAGTCTTTAACGTCGAATGTCCGCCTTGTCGTATGCGTCCTACCTGAAGCGTCCCTTAACGCGCATCTCCCTGTCCTCATCGATGACGCAGTGTATGCCACGTTCCTTCATCGCCTTGGAGTCGTGGATATGCATGGACGAGAACCTGCCGTTCTTGCAGAGCAACACCTTCACGGAGAGGAGCGCCACGGATATAGCAATTATTAACACCGTAAGAAGTAGTGTTTCTATCATTATTTACTAAATTTGCAGTGTTTTTCTACATAATATGCTGCAAAGATAGCATTAAATAGACAAACCGCAAAGACATAAGACGACATTTTAAGTATTTAATCATAAAAATAGCAAAGATTATGGCAGAATTAAAACCCGCCCGCGTGTTCGAGCAATTCGCGGCAATCAACAAGATACCACGCCCGTCGAAGCATGAGGAGAAGATGATTGAGTATCTCAAGCAATTTGGCGAGAGCCACGGGCTTGAGACCGTAGTAGACGAAACCGGCAACGTGGTCATTCGCAAGCCCGCCACCAAGGGCTACGAGGATCGCGCCACCACAATCCTCCAGAGCCACATGGACATGGTTTGCGACAAGCTCGTGGACGTGGACTTCGACTTCTCCAAGGATGCCATACAGACCTATGTCGAAGGCGATTGGATGCACGCAAAAGGTACCACGCTCGGTGCCGACGACGGCATAGGCGACGCCATAGAGCTCGCCATCCTCGACTCCGACGACATTGAACACGGCCCAATAGAGTGTGTGTTCACACGCGACGAGGAGACACAGCTCACGGGTGCCATGGGCATGAAGCCCGGGTTCATGAACGGCGACTACCTCATCAACCTCGACTCCGAGGACGAGGGGCAGATCTTCATCTCGTGCGCCGGCGGAAGAAGCACGACCGCCACGTTCAGTTTCGAGCGCGAGGCCGCTCCCGAGGGGTTATTCTTCATGGAGGGCTCGCTGAAGGGTCTCAACGGCGGACACTCTGGCGACGACATAGAGAAGAAGCGCGCCAACGCCATTAAGACGCTCGCCAGATTCCTCTACATGGAGAAGGGCAAGATGACGCTGCGACTCGCACAGTGGAACTCAGGCAAGATGCACAACGCCATTCCGCGCGACGGCAAGATCATCTTCGCCGTGCCTGTCGGCAAGAAGGAAGAGGTGAAGGCCGACTGGAACATATTCGCCGCACAGGTGGAGGACGAGTACCACGTGAGCGATGCCAACATGCAATGGTCGCTTGAGAGCTGCGAGGCTCAGAGCGTGATGCCCGAGAAGGTGAGCGACAGCCTCATCAACGCGCTGCAGGCAGTGGACAACGGCGTGTTCGCCATGTGCCAAGACAAGGAACTGGCATGGATGGTTGAGACATCAAGCAATGTGGCAAGCGTGCAGAGCGACGACGACAAGGTGGTCGTGGTGAGCTCACAACGCTCAAACGTGACATCGAACCTCGCAAACATTTGCAACACCGTGAAGGCTACCTATGAGCTCGCCGGAGCCGAAGTGGTGCAAACCGACGGCTACCCCGCATGGCAGCCAAAGCATGGGTCAGAGCTCCAGCGTATCGTGAAAGACACATACCGTAAGCTCTTCGGCAAGGATCCCATAGTAAGGGGCATACACGCCGGCCTGGAGTGCGGCCTGTTCTCAGAGAAATATCCCAACCTCGACATGGTGTCGTTCGGCCCCACGCTCCGCAACGTGCACACGCCCGACGAGTGTCTCCTCATACCAACCGTGCAGATGGTTTGGGACCACTTGCTCGAGATTCTGAAAAACATTCCCAAGAAATGACGCGCAAGCTTAACAAACTGGCCCTCTACGTAGGCATGGTTCTTGCCACCGCTATGGGTGTCTCCTCGTGTGGCGATGGCCATACCGCCAAGACGCACGCCCAAGAGTTCATGGAAGGGCAAATGACGCAGGCCGACATCGACTACATAGCGTGGTCACAGCTCGACTCCACCAAGCACCTCACCACCTCTGCGCTGCAGGCAATGCGCGCCACGGCAGTGAAATCAAAGTTGGTGAAGCCTGGCACCAAATACCAGCAGCCAACCGCGAAGCTCAACTTCATTTCCCTGAGATACGCCGTAGACAAGGACACGCTAATGGCTACATTCTATCTCGACGACAAGCTTACGGGCATCGTCGGCGTAAAGGCGAACCCCGTGGTTAAGCCATAAGCCAAGCCGCACAACACAATATAAAAAAAGGACACGAAATCACATTCGTGTCCTTTTTTATATTCAGAAGAATCTAATTAACCTTCAATCGTTCTGTCTCATCCCTACGGTCAGTAAAAGTGTCACCTTCCACGCTTACACCGAACACAAAAGGTGCTTCTATATGATTTGACATAATCTCTTTTTCCATTGGTTTACAGCTGCAAAGTTAATGGAATTATCCATTTTAAACAAGGTTGTTTAAAA
>CAVAGT010000111.1:0-8688 GCA_963588155.1 Lachnospiraceae bacterium
ACTCCTTAAAGAAGTCGCCGCATGAGGAAAGCGTCACTGCAAGCGCGCCGGCAAGACACCATTTTGATATGTTTGTTTTCATTGTTGTTGTCGTTTTATGTGATTATTTGTCAGAAAGCCACGTTGAGGTTGAACGACAGCGAGCGTGTTCTTGGCTGCTGTCCCATTGCCACCTCGGGGTCGCGGCCCTTAAAGTTGCCAGAGTGGACGATAAACAGGTTTGTCACCGATGCTCCTATCGACAGGCTTTGCAGGTGCAGGTGTCGCTTCACCCATTCGTGGGGCGCGTCGTAGGTCAGTCCAAGGTTGTTGCAGGCGAGCGAGGTCGTGGACGCTATTCGGTCGGTGCTATAGTTGTACAATTGGTAAACGGTAGCATATTCGCCGTTGGGCAAAGCTATCGTCTTCACGTTGATGTCGGGCAGTCCCGGAAGCGTGGCTTGGGTGTTTTCGGGTGTCCATCGGTTCACAAGCTCGTTGGTGAGATTCTCAAACTCTGACGGCAGGTAAGTGCTTTGGTAAGCCGACTGCAAGATGGTCTTGCCTCCGATGCGCAGGTATAGCGATGTGCTCAACGACAGGTTCTTGTATCTGAACCCGGTGCTTATGCCTCCCGTGAAGTCGGGGTCTATCTTGCCGCCATAAACCATGAAGTTTGTCGGGTCTTTCTTCTCCTCTGCCGTGAGACCGTCTGCCATGCTCAAGTCTATGATGGGGTAACCTGTCTTCGGGTCAACGCCGTCATACTTGAAAGCCCAGAACGAAGTGGCGGCATAGCCCTTCTTGTAGAAACTTCCCGACGTGACATAAGAGTAAGATTGGCTCTGAAGTCCCACCTTCGTCACCTCGTTGAATGTCTTCGACGTGTTGAGGCTCACGTCCCAGGTGAAGTTCTTTGTGCGTATGGGGGTGAAACCCACCGTGAGCTCATATCCCGAGTTCTTCATGCTGCCTCCGTTGACAGGCATCGTCTCCACGCCAAACTCGTAGGGAATGCTGAGTGACGAAATGAGGTCGGTGGCTTTTTTCATGTAATACTCCATGCTGAGGCGCACCTTGCTTTGGAAGATGCCGAAGTCGACACCGTAGTTTTGCGAGAATGTCTTCTCCCAGCGCAAGTCGTTGTAGGGCAGGTTTGAGATGGTGAGAAGATAGTCTCCCGTGCGCAGGTCGGTGATGTTTGATGCCGAGCCTGTGGGTATTTTCACAATGAGGCTTGGGCTGAAATTGCTTGCCATGTTGCGTTGGTAACCCCACGACGCGCGGAACGAGAGGTCTGAGACGATGTCTTGCTTGCCGAACCACTTCTCGCGGTCAACGTTCCATCTGAAGCCGCCCGCCCACACGGGGTTGAATTTCTCGTTGTGGTATTGTCCGAAGCGGTTGCTGGCATCTCCGCGCACGCTCATGTTCACCACATAGCGGTTGTCGTAGGCGTAGTTGAGCGTGAGATAGATACCCATCGTGTTGGTCTTGGTGTCGGTAATCGTCGGTCCGTCGTAGTTGGTGTACAGCGGGTTTGCCTGTGTTATCCCGCCGTATGGGTTTGTGACGGTGGCTGGTAGCTGTGCGAAGCTCTTGCCTCTCTCGGGCAGGTAGCCGTAGCGTGTGTCGTTGTAGCCCTTGTAGCGTGTGGAGCTCATCTCCACGCCGAGCATGGCCGTCACGGCGTGAATCTTGTTGTAAACGTGGTCAAACTGAAGTGAGTTCCTCCAGCTCCATGTGGTTTGATTTGTGTTCGACGTGTTGAGCTCTCCGCCTACGGGAAGTCCCGATGCCTTGTATTTGCTGTCGGTGGGCAGGAACTCACCGTAGTCGTAGCCGCGCTTGTCGGCTATGTAGTTGGTTCTCTCCGATGCCCAGCTCTCGCCTTTCACCGATGAGGCGTTGACGGAGAAGAGGGTGTTGAACTGGAAGTCGCGCGAAATGTCATAATAGGCGTTTACCGAGGAGTTGAAAGAGATGTTGTCGTTTTGGTTGCCTGTGTTGTCGCGCTCGTTGAGAGCGTTGTAGAGGTATCCGCCACTGCTGCTGCCTGTCTTGAGGCTGCGGTTCTGATAGTAGTAGAGCGAGCCGTCGCTGTTGTAGGCAGGTATGACGCGGTTCACGTTGTGGGCGTAGGTGTAGGCGTCGAACTTATAGAAACCGTTGGTTTTCGACTTGCTTCCGCTCACGTCTACGCTCACCCTGAACTTCTTTGAGAAGTCCATGTTCATTCCCACGTGGGCAGAGTAGCTGTTTTGGTCGTTGCCAATCGCCGTGCCTTGTGTGTCGTTGTAGGACAGGGACGCGTAGAACCTTGCCATCTCCGAGCCGCCAGAGAGTGACACGCTATGGTTTTGGCTTATGGGATTGCGGAAAAGCAGCTTGAACCAGTCGGTGTTGTTGGTTTCCAACGTCGCCACCTGACTTTCAAACTCCGAAGCCGAGATCTTGCCGAAGAGATAGTCTTGCAAGGCTCCGGCGTAGCCTATGTTGTTGTTTGTCCAACTTGCCGACAATCCGCGCTCGAAAATCTCGCGGCTCACGGCGACGCGCTCCTTCGAGTTCATCATCTCCTCGGCTTTGTGGCTCAGGCGTTGTCCTGTCTGCAAGCCTCCCGAATAGGACACGGCTATCGAACCCACCTTGCCGCGCTTGGTGTTGATCACGATAACGCCGTTGGCGGCCTTGGTGCCGTATATGGCTGTGGCAGAGGCGTCTTTCAAGACCGTGATACGGTCGATGTCCATCGGGTTGAGCCACGAGATGGAGTTTCCCACGAAGTTGCGTATGTAGTCGAAGTTGCTCTCGTCGATGCCGCCTTGGGCATTGAGCGTCTGCGTACTGAAAGGCAACGGGTCTTCCTGTATGACGCCGTCCACAACCCAGATGGGCTCTTGCGAGCCGAACATCGTTGACGTGCCTCGCACGCGAGTCTTTGCCGTGCGGCCAACCATGCCCGACACGTTGGTGACTGCCACGCCGGCGAGCTTGCCTTGGAGGGCTTGCTCCAAACTGTTGAAACCGTTGATGTTGAGGTCCTTCGCCGAAACCTGCGCCACGGAGCCTGCCATGCGCTTCTTGTCGAAATCCTGATAGCCGGTGACCACTACCTCGTCAATGTCGGTATTGTATCTCAGCTCCACGTCGCGGTATTCGTCGCTCGAACCTGCTTTGATGACGGCAGTCTTCTTGCGCATGCCCACAAAACTGTATTCCACGTGTGTCTCCGTGGTGGGAATGTCGATGGCGAAGTTGCCGTTGATGTCGGAAATGGTATATAGCTTGGTGCCCACTACGTGCACGTGTGCCCCGGGAAGAGGCTCCCCTTCCACGTCGCGAAGCGTGCCTGTGAACAGCCTCATGTTGGCGGCAGGCTTGCGTCCGTGTACCGACAGCACGCCGTCGTTCACCTGATAAGAAAAGCCAAGCGGCTTGAGAACCCTGTCGAGGACGGTGGCTACTGGCGTGTCGTTCTCATCGACTGTGACCTTGGGCGAATGTTTCATTTCGGCATAGGAGGAAATGAACTCCAACCCGCTCTTCTCGTTGATTTCATGGAAAAACTCACTGATGTCCACCGACTTCAAGTGGATGGAGATCTTCTTGTTCCATGATTGGGCTCTTGAGGTTGTTGGCAAAAGGCTCAAGACAAGGGCCGCTGCCAGCAATGTCAGGATGTGCCTAAAGTTGAAATAATCTCTCATAATCTCTCTTGTGTGTTTATTATAATGGTATGTTTTTTTATTCAAATATGATTCGGTCGTCTATCAAGTGGATCTTGACATCTGTGGCATAGGAGATGGCATTGAGGATGGTCGTCAGAGACTTGTTGCGGTTCACGATACCGCTGAAGCGCACGTCTCTTGTCTCCCGTGAGCGGAACACCACCTGGCAACCGTACCATTCGGCCAATTGCTCTGCAAGTTCCCCGATGCTCTCGTTATCCATCTTGTATATTCCTGTTTTCCAGGCTATGTCGTTGGTTATGTCGTGAAGGCTTATCGTTGTCGAACCTTGCCGCATAATGGCTTGTTCGCCAGGGGTCATGACCTTTTCGCCGCTGCCGTTACTGAAGACGCTGATGCTGCCTTCCACAAGGGTGACCGTGGTGCTGTGGGCCGTGGCGTTCACATTGAAGCTGGTGCCGTATTCTTTCACTATGCCGTTGTCGGTGCGCACGTAGAAGGGTCGCCCACCCTCGTGGCTCACTTCAAAATATGCCTCGCCAGTGAGATATACGGTGCGGTTGTCTGACTCAAACGACGAGGGGTATTTCAACGTGGCTCCGTTGTTGAGCCATACGGTCGTGCCGTCGGATAGACGTAGCTTACGGTCGCCGGCATTGCTCGACAGGATGTCTACCGGCGCGTCTCTATTGAAAAACTCCGCTGGCATAGGGGCAGAGGGCAGTATCGTGGTAGGTGTGGGGCTTTGCATGGTTCCTTTTTGGCCTTTGGCCATAGGTGTGGCGGTCTTGTCGTCGTGCTTTGCAGCTGTCTGTTGTGCCTCGGCAATCTGCTTCGGGGCGTCGGTGTTGGTCTTGCCGAACCATAATGTAGCCGTGATGGCAAGCACGCAGGCAATAGCCGCTGCGACAGAAAGTTTCCACGTGCCAAGCTTTGATGTATTGGTCTTTCCGACAAGTGGCATGGAAAGCCCGCGCTTGGCAAAATGGTTTTTCCGGAAATGCAGCCATGCGGCATTGCTGTCTACCTTGTCATACAAGTCGTATCTTGTTGCGGCTTCGCGCTCTTCAAGCAACTGGTTGAAAAGTTCGGCATTCTCAGCCTTTAATTCTTTAAGATTATCGTTTTTCACGTCCATTGATTCTACTTTTTAAATCAATGACGTATAAAAACGATTAAAGGGTGACAAAAATTTCAAAAAAGAAAGGAGGAATATTTCCTACATTATATATAATAGTAGAAAAAGGTCGAGAAGAACGCTCGCGTCGGTGGTGTTCATCTCTTCGCGCAGGGTTTTCATCCCACGTTTCTTTTGGGTCTTCACGGTGTCTATGCTTACGCCAAGCTCCTCGGCAATCTCCTTGTTGGTCTTGCCCTCCATGGCCGCTACGAAGACCGCGCGCTGTCTGGCGGGCATGGAGTCGATGATCTTGAAAAGACGGCGATAGAACTCCTCGCGGAAACTGGCGGCATTGTCTTCCTCCGTAGTCGCCTCTCCATGCGAGGCCAGCTCCTTGGTAAAGGTGTTGATGGTGTCGCGGTGCCTGATGTCATCGATGCAGCGGTGGCACACGCTGCTGTAGAGATAACGTCGCAAGGCTTGGAAAGAGGCTATGGCGGGGCGGGTGTCGTAGAGATGGACAAACAGCTCTTCCACGATGTCCTCGGCATGCGAAATGTCGTCGAGAAAGCGCATGGCATAAGCGACAAGCGACTTGTAGTATTCACGGTAAAGCCAATGAAACGAAGCCTCGTCCCATTCCACAAGCCGGCTAATATCGGTTATTTCAATTCCCTTTCCCAATTTCCTTTCTTTACGTTTTAGCCTTAATGTCTTTATCGTGTGTCGCGCCGTTGCACTTCTGTGTTATTCGGCTTCAAAATTACGCAAAATTATCGTAAACGTTGCTTTAGTGTTACGATAAAAGCATGATAAATTTTCATGGGTACTTTTCTTGCCGTTATCGATAAAAATTAATAATTTTGCACACGTCAAATTTGCACACGCAAGGAGCGTGTGCAAGCCTTTGATTCGCAGAATGGATAAACAAGAAACACGAAAAGGGAATACAAATATGTCTATATCCAAAACACGACAGAAACTTGTTGACGTGGCACGTCAATTGTTCGCCAAGAAAGGGGTCAACGGAACCACGATGAACGACATTGCCTTGACATCGGGCAAGGGACGTCGCACGTTGTATACTTATTTCAATTGC
Organism: Lachnospiraceae bacterium; assembly: GCA_963588155.1. Classification (GTDB taxonomy): domain Bacteria; phylum Bacteroidota; class Bacteroidia; order Bacteroidales; family Bacteroidaceae; genus Prevotella. The sequence goes on from CAVAGT010000111.1 coordinate 5,891, forward strand.
AAGGAGGATATTTATTATGCCGTGATTGAGTCGGAGCTTGAGCGCTTGAGCGACAAGCTCGACGCCGTGGCGGCGAAGCGCATGCCCCCACAAGACAAGGTGATAGAGCTCATCTATACCCACCTCACGTCGATAAAGGAGACGGTGGTGCGCAACGGCAATCTCCGTGCTGAGTTTTTCCGTAATATCTGGACCGTTGAGAAAGTGCGCAAAAACTTCGACGAGGACGAGATGGAGCTGTTTCGCAAGGTTTATGCCGAGGGTAAGGCCGACGGTGAGTTTGACATTGAAAACGTGGACATGGTCGCGGACATCACGCATTATTGTATCAAGGGCCTTGAGGTGCCGTTTATCTATGGCCGTCTCGGTCATGGACTCACCGAGGAAACTTCGCGACCGTTGATAGCCAAGATCGTTTACGGCGCGTTGGGCAAGAAGACTCTATGAGCCTAAAGGTTTTGCAATTGGGGTATCACGATCTTGCCGCGCGACCTCGTGAGAATCCCCTCTTGCTCCATGTTTTTTAGGGCGGTCGATATTTGTTGGCGGTTTTGCCCAAGCAAGTTGCCCAAGGTCGCCATGCTGATGTAAAGCTCCTTCCGCCCGGCAGGACTGACGCAACGACACTTTATGAATTGTTTTATGTGGTAAGCCAGCAAGTCGTAGTTTTGCTCTGAGATAATCTTGCCCTTAGGGTGATATTGTTGTGTCCATAGTTGTTGCTCTCGCTTTTGCAGCTGCGTGGCGAGAATGCGGACAAGGTTTATTCGGAATATCAGCGACGTGTCGAGCAACCTGTGCAGCTCGTCTTTCTCGAAGGTGATGGTGTTGGTTTGCGTGATGGCCTTGATGGTTTTCGTGAACACTTGATACTTGCCGAAGATGCCAACCGATTGCAATATTATAGGCGCGCTCACGTTCTCTTCTATCTTGTAGGAGTTATCGTCAGACCATGTCTGGAAAAGCAGTTCTCCCGAGATGGCTATGGTCAGTTTGCCGCATGGCTGGTTGCGTTTAGCAATGACAGTCCCCGCCTCGACCTTGTTGAAGTCGATTCGTGTTTGGGTCATTATGCTCTCCAGTTCTTTTTGGCTCATTCCCATGAAGAGCGGCAGTGAAGCAAGTGTGTCCCATCTCATTGTGCTATAACCTTTTTCATCGACGGTGAGAACCATACGGCGTTTCTCCCGTCCTTGTCGCTATATATGAAGTAGACCATCAGCTCGGGATGCTTGTCCAGTATGCTTTTCGCCTTCTCAAGTCCTAACACCATGAACGCGGTGGCGTAGGCGTCGGCGGTGGCGCAATTGTCGGCAACCACTGTCGACGACAGGATGTTGTGTTGCACCGGATAGCCTGTCTTGGGGTCTATGGTGTGGGCATATTTCTTGCCGCCCTTGTAATAGAAGTTGCGGTAGTTGCCGCTTGTGGCCATTGCCTTGTCGGTGATATTGAGCACGGTTTGCAGTTCGCCGCCTTGTTGAGTAAGGTCGTCCACTGGCTTGGTCACGCCGATTTTCCATGGTACCCTGTCGGGGTTGATGCCCGATGTCACCACCTCGCCGCCTATCTCGACCATGAAGTTCTCTATTCCGTGACGGCGCAGGAGGTTTGCCACGCAGTCGGAGCCATAGCCTTTGGCCACGCCGGAGCAGTCGAGATTGACGCGTGGGTCCTGTTTCACTATCGTGCCATCCTTGAGTGCCACCTTTTGATAGCCTACTATCTGGCGAAGTGAATCGATGGTGTTCTTCGTTGGGTCTACGCCTTTCTTGAATCCAAAGCCCCATTCGTTGACAAGCGGTGCCACGGTGATGTCGAAGGCACCGTTGGTCTCATGCGAAATCTTCTCGGCAAGGTTGAACACCTCGATGAATTTCTTGTTGAGCTTTGTCTTTTGGTTGTTGTTTATGGCGGTGATGATGCTTTGCTTGTTGAATGTCGACAATGCGGCGTCCACCTCTTTCATTTCAGCCTCGATCTCTGGCTGCAAGTCCTTGGAGTATTGGTATGTTATGCTGTAAGTGGTCCCGAAGATGAATCCCGTGTTGCGTTGGTATGGCGTTACGCGTTGCTGCCTGATGATGATAACCGAGGCCACGATGAGTACAACGAGAAATAAAGCCTTTGTTATGTTTTTCTTTTTCATTCTTGTGTTTAGAGTCTAGGTTTCACAGGTTTACCATCAGTTCGAATGATCCCCACATGCGCGATGAGCCTTGTTTGCCGTAGCCTGGCACATACCATGGGTTGCCGTAGCCTCCGTCCTTGTAGGCTATCCTTCTTCTGTAGCGGAAAGTCCAACCAAGTCTTATGGGGCCAATTATCTTTGCCTCGGTGCCGAATACGGCTTCCATCCAGTGGTATTGAGCCTTCACGTCGTGAAGGGAGAACGGCACCTTGTCGCCCCAAACGGGGTCGGTCACGTCGGGACGGTCAACGTCGAACTTGAAACTGGTAAACGCGTATCTAACGCCGGCATAGATTCGATATATGTCGTGCTTGTTCTTCATGATGTTGAAGTCCATGCCTATCCTTCCGTATGGCGCGGAAGTCTTGTAATGGGTGTTGGTGGAAACGCTGTTCTCGTCGGCCTGTCCCAATCCCACTTCCACCACGGGGAAATACTTGTCTTTGAGGTTGACCTTCACGCCAGCCTCGTATTGCCCGGTCGATGACACGCCACGCTGCACGATGCCCATGAGGTCTACTTTCACCTGGAGGCCACGCCACCAGGGAATGGAGTCGTCGATGGCTTTCATGCGCAGCTTCAGTTGCTGGTCTTTGGTGAGTCGTTG
>CAVAGT010000112.1:0-8458 GCA_963588155.1 Lachnospiraceae bacterium
ATATTATATAGTGTACACTGCCGTGGGGACAGGCGGGTTCGACAATGGCACGCGCGTAGACCGTCCCTCCTTCTCGCTCGACATTGAGCCAGGCGTGCCCTACCACTTCAAGGTGACGGCTTGCAACCTCGGCGGCGAGAGCTTCCCCTCAGAGGTGGTGTCGGTGGTAAGGGAGCCCGGAGCCACAAAGACGGTGCTCGTGGTCAATGGCTTCCACAGGCTGTCGAGCCCTGCGGTGGCCAGCGATGGCAGGCAGGCTTTCGACTTGGATGCCGACATAGGCGTGACCTATGGTGTCACGGCTGGATGGAACGGCAGATTCGTAGCCGGCAACGATTTCAATTACGTGTCAGAGCACGCCATGGCCATTGCCTCCGCCCATAAGTATAATGTGGTGAGCTGCTCCTCGCATGCCATAGAGACGGGCATAGTGGATGTCAACCAGTACGACGCTCTCGACCTCGTGCTCGGACTGGAGAAGTACACCGCCTATCAAACACGGTATTACAAGACGTTCTCCCCCGCTATGAAGCAAACACTCACGCGCTATCTCGCCAATGGCGGCAAGCTGCTTGTCAGTGGCGCTTACGTAGGCTCAGACAATGCCGAGAGCGGACCCACGGGGCGCGAATGGCTTGCCCAGACGTTGCACGCCTGTTTGGACGGAGCCTCGAAAACCGACTACCTCAATGGCATAAACGGATTGGGCATCGACGGCATGACTATATACACCTCTCCCAACCCCGACCACTATTGCGTGCAATTCGCCGACAAGCTCTCTCCTGCCCCGGGTGCTTTCGCCGCTATGCTCTATGCTGATGGCAGCCCGGCGGCGGTGGGCTTCGATGGCGGACAGGCGAGCGACGGACTGGCCATTGACGCGCAAGCCAAAACCTCGCGCACCTTCGTGATGGGCTTTCCTCTGGAGAGCATCACCGACAGGCAAACGCAAGCCAACATCATGCGAGGCATACTCGCTTTCCTCATGAACAAATAACATAAAGAAACACATAACCATCTTAACACTTTTCACCATGAAAATACAAGCCAACCCTTCAGGGACAAGAAGCATCGAGGTGAACGACAAGCACCTTGAGACCATAGACAAATACGCTCTTCTGCGCAACCTCATCGACAGCAATGGCATCATCGACGAGGGCGTGCTCGACAAGCTCAGGCTCAACGTGCGCGCGCTGCTCGAAGGTTCGGATGGCTCCGACCACGACCTGCTCGACCTGTGCCTCGACGTGCTCTACAACAAGAACATGAAGGCATTCGGGCTGCATGAGCTCGTGCTGCTCTACATCAAGTGGAAGAACGACAGCCAAGAGAAGGAGAGCGACGAACAAGGCGAAGTGAACAGCTAAGCCTATGCCAAGCAATCAGAAGCCATACCCACAGCTCACCGATTTCCTGCCTACAACGAAGAAGGAGTGTGAGCTGAGAGGATGGACACAACTTGATGTCATACTCTTCTCCGGCGACGCCTACGTGGACCACCCTGCCTTCGGGGCGGCTGCCGTTGGGCGCATCATAGAATCGGCTGGATACAAGGTGGCTATAGTGCCGCAGCCAGACTGGCACGGCGACTTCCGCGATTTCAAGAAGCTTGGACGCCCGCGCCTCTTCTTCGCCATATCGCCGGGCAACATGGACAGCATGGTCAACCGCTATACTGCCAACCGACGTATGCGCCACGACGACGCATACAGCCCCGACTCGCGCCATGACATGCGCCCCGACTACCCAAGCATCGTCTATACCAAAATCCTTAAACAGCTCTTCCCCGACGTGCCCGTGGTGTTGGGCGGTATAGAGGCGTCGCTGCGTCGCTTCACCCACTACGACTATTGGCAAGACAAGCTCCTCAAGCCCATACTCTGTCTCAGCGGAGCCGACTTCCTGCTCTATGGCATGGGCGAGAAGAACACTGTGGCCCTGTGCGACGCGCTGGCCGAGGGAAGGCATATCAGCGAGATTGGCGACATTCCGCAGACATCGTTCATCCGACGCGAGGAAGACATACCGGGCGGCATTGGCGACGACGACATAGTGCTCCACTCCTACGAGGAGTGCCTGCGCGACAAGAAGGCTCATGCCGAGAACTTCAGGCACATAGAGGAGGAATGCAACCGCATGCACGGACAGAGGTTGCTGCAAAGGGTGGGCAACCAGTTCGTGGTGCAAAACCCCATGTTCCCGCCCATGACGAGCGAGGAGCTCGACGCGGCGTTCGACCTGCCCTACACGCGCCTGCCCCACCCGAAATACAAGGGCAAGACCATCCCTGCCTACGAGATGATAAAGTTCTCCATCAACATGCACCGCGGCTGCTTCGGCGGTTGCAGCTTCTGCACCATTTCCGCCCATCAGGGCAAGTTCGTGGTGTGCCGCTCAAAGGAGAGTATAGTTAAGGAGGCAAAGAAGATAATAGCCATGCCCGACTTCAAGGGCTACATCTCCGACCTTGGCGGACCGTCGGCCAACATGTATGGCATGCACGGACGCAACCTCAAGGCGTGCGAGCATTGCAAGCGCCCCTCATGCGTGAACCCCATGATTTGCCCCAACCTCATGACCGACCATTCCAAGTTGCTGGAGGTGTATCGAGCCGTGGACGCATTGCCGGGCATGAAGAAGAGCTTCATAGGCAGCGGCGTGCGCTACGACCTCATACTCCACAAGTCGAAAGACGAGAAGTCGAACGAGGCGGCGATGCAATACGCGCGCGAGCTGATAACGAGGCACGTCAGCGGACGCCTGAAGGTGGCTCCCGAGAACACGTCGGACCGTGTGCTGAAGTTCATGCGCAAGCCCTCGTTCACACTGTTCTATGAGTTTAAGAGGCTTTTCGACAATATAAACAAGGAGGCGGGACTGAAGCAGCAGATAATACCCTATTTCATCAGTTCACACCCGGGATGCCACGAGGAGGACATGGCGGAGCTGGCGGTGATAACCAAGGGTCTCGACTTCCACCTTGAGCAGGTGCAAGACTTCACGCCCACGCCAATGACCGTATCCACCACGGCGTTCTACTCCGGTTACGACCCTTACACGCTCGAACCCCTCTATTGTGCCAAGACACCGAGGGAGAAGCTCGCCCAGCGCATGTTCTTCTTCTGGTACAAGCCTGAGGAACGCAACGCCATAGAGCGGGAGCTGAGGAGGATAGGACGTGCCGACCTCATAGCCAAGCTCTACGACGGGGCGCCTTATCATGGCCGAGCCAAGTATGATGCCAGGGCAGTGGGCTCTTCGCCTGAGCAACCCAAACGGCAAAGGCAGGACAGAGAGCGAAAGCAGCCGCGAGGGCAGCGAGACGACGCGCGGCAGAAGCCGCGAGAGAGTCAGCGAGATGGTCAACGAGACACACAGAGGCAGAAGCCCAAGAGGACATCGTTCAACCCCAACTTCCATCCCAAAAGCAAGAACAGAAGATGATAATAGCTGAACAATTCATTAAAGGCAAGCACGACGAGGCGAGCTGCGAAGACGGCATAGTGGTGACCGATGACTTCGTGGCTGTCATCGACGGAAGCACCAGCAAGGGCTCGTGGCGCGTGGAGCCCGACAAGAGCAACGGACGCTATTGCATGGAGACAGTTGCCAATTACATAAGGCGCATGCCAGCCGACATCTCGCTCCACGATTTCTGCGAAGGGGTGACACGTGCCATACACGACATCTACGCAGAGCGAGGATTGGTGGTTGAGGGAAACGATAAAACACTCGCCCCAGTAGACCGCCTGTGTGCCTCCGCTGCCATATACAGCCGTCACCGAGGGGAAGTTTGGATGATTGGCGACTGCCAGTGCATCGTCATGGGCAAGCTCCACACCAACGGCAAGCCTTCTGAGGCATTGATAGCCGAGAGACGCGCGGAGGCGTTCAATAGCATGGCAAGCCTCCATCCCGACATGATAGACAGTGGCGAGCTGGTGCACGACTACGCGAGAGACAACGTCTTGCCGGAGCTCATCAAGTCGATGGACAATGAGAACAAGGTCTATGCCGTGATAGACGGCTATCCCATCTATCGCGAAGGCATAAAGGTCATCAAGGTGGACACGAAAAATGGCGAGCACGACACCGACATCGTACTCGCCACTGATGGTTATCCCTTCCTCTGCTCCACGCTGGAGAAGAGCGAGAGAAAGCTCAAGAAACAACTCGCCACCGACCCTTTCAACATCCTCACGTTCAAGGCCACAAAGGGAGTCATGCGCGGCAACCAGTCGTTCGACGACCGTGCCTACGTGCGCTTCTCACCCTACCCTGCCCAACGCTATTTCCTCACCTTGAGCTTCGATGGCACCGCCTATCACGGATGGCAGATACAGCCAAACGGCATGTCGGCGCAAGAGAGACTGCAAGACGCGCTCACGAAGATACTGAGACGCAAGATTGACATCACGGGAGCAGGCCGAACCGATGCCGGGGTGCATGCCCGAACCATGGTGTGCCACTTCGACCACATAGCCGGACTCGACTGCAAGCAGACCCTCTACAGGCTCAACCAGCTTCTGCCAGCCGACATCGCTTGCCGCGACCTTAGACCTGTGCCAAGCAGCCTTCACGCGCGTTTCTCGGCAGTGAAGCGCACCTACCGCTATTTCATCCACACTGGCAAAGACCCCTTCGCGCGCCATTTCTCCGTGGAGACCCACTACCCTCTCGACTTCGCCCTGATGAACGAGGCTGCGCTGGAGCTCACGCGCATCACCGACTTCAAGGCCTTCTGCAAGGCCGACAACGACGCGCGTACCACCATCTGCCACGTCAACACCGCGCGATGGGTACAGACCTCGCCCACGGAATGGTATTTCGAGATAAGTGCCGACCGCTTCCTGCGCAACATGGTCAGGGCTGTCGTCGGCACATTGTTCGACGTGGGACGTCACCGTGTCAGCATGGCATCGTTCCGCGACATCATAGCCAATGGCACGCGGTCAGACTCAGGCGAGTCGATGCCTGCCAAGGGGCTCTTCCTCTGGGACGTGGAATACTGACGCCACTCCCTTATCGTCACCCACACCTTTTCGCCGCGCCCAATGGCCTCCGACACCTTGCGAGTCAGGGCAAGCGAGTGGGCGGTGGAGTTGAGCAAGTAGCCGGGGCGAGTGTTCCTGCCAAGCAAGATGTCGCCTTCGGTGTCGCCCGGGTTGTTGCCTTGGCGCATCAGCACCTGCGTAAAGCCAGGCACGCCCACGAGCTGAGGAAGCCACTTGCCCCACTTGGGGCTTCGCGTCACCAGCACTCGGTAGCGGCCGTTTGGCACCGCCATGGGTCCTTGGCCACGCGCTTTCATTATCTTGCTCAGCGTGCGATGATTGTTCAAATGGCGGCAGGGTGGCTCAAGGGTGTCGCAAAAAGGCACCCCGTCTACCCACATCCTGCCTATGTTGTAAGATGGCTTGTTGTAAAGCCGCTTTACCACAATTTCCATTTATCCTCCCTTCTTGGCGTTATCGTGACAATGATGACATGACACCTTGTGTACCTCCCGTCCGCGACAGCAGTGTGGCATAGTCAGTCGTCTTCTCCCATACGCCGTTGGCAATCTTTTTAACCCAACCTTGTTTCTTCCATGTCGAGATCATCTGTGTCAAGGCATGAGCCTTCGCCCCGGGCTTCAGCTTGCGCAGGTCGTCGCTGGTGAACTTCGCGCCGAGGCTGTCGAAAATGTTGCCGTTGGTGGTGTATCGCTGTTGCTCCACGCATGCCTTAGCCGTGGTGTCGTAGTATGCCGAGGCAAGCAGGCGCATCTGCTCCCTGAAGATGTATTCAGCCATCAGCGGAGCGAACTCCACCACTTGCTTGCTTTCCTTTCCGGCAAGCAGGTAGACCACCCCTGCGGAGCGGAAGGCCATCACGCACGCGCGGCGGCGGAAGTAGTCTGCAGCGTGGTCGTCAGCTGCCATGGCCTCAATGAGTTTTTCGTCGTCCCATTGTTTGAGGGCGTTGCAGACGCGTGGGAGTTTTATCGTGCCATGGGCGTTGCATAGTTTTTCCACAGCCTCGTCGATGCGCGACACGTTCTTCGCGGGCAGTTGAGGGCGACAGGTGATGGGTTGGAAGCTGGTGTCGGGCATTGTGGATACAAGCACGCGCGATGCCAGGCCTCCTTCAATGGCATCGCCAGAGAAGAACCTGCGGAAAGCGCCATAAGTGCCTGTGACAGACCAGTTGTAGGCCATGTTCACAGAGCCGCTCACCGAATCCTTCGAGTAATAGTCCTGCCCCCATTTGGCATTGTCGAAAGCAGCAATATATGCCGTGCGCTTGTTCGACCACTCACCACGGTTGTTTGAGTTGCCCATGACGGCAAGTTCCTCGCAGAAACTGAAGAGCGTGTGCCCCTGGGCGTTTTTCATGCGGTGCAGGAGCTGGGTCTGGCTGATGTTGAACGGAATCATTGGTATGAAGACGTGAGGGTCTTCCGGGGCTTTCTCGTTTGTCTTGCGATGCTTGGAACATTCGTAGGTTTTGAGCTTCTCCCGATATTCATCATCTTCCCGTCTGGCCTGTTCGGAAATGGCATCCATCTTTTTCGTCCAAAGCCCTATGCGCTCGGCAAAAATGCCTTTTCCGCTTGCCGACTGTCCCACTATTGCCGACATCAGGCCGAGCCTGTGGACAGCGCCATCGCGATACACGAAGCTCACGTCACTGGCATAAGCAGACGCAGCTGGCAGCACCGTGCAAAGCATTGGCATCTTCATGTTGTCGGGCACTAAGTGGAGCGTGTCGCGCAAGCCCGGGGGCAGGACTTTCGTTATCTTGTTGCTCAGCTCCAACTGTTGCCTCTCCTGTGTGTCGGTGTCGTCGGCCTCTTCATCGGACGCGGTTTCTGCCGCGGCTTGCGAAGACAGGCCGAGCACTTGCGAGCGAATCTTGGAAATCTGTCTCGACAGGGGGCTGTTGGCGTCCAGGTATTTAGTGTAATAGTCGTTGATGAGCGATTGGCAATCGGCATCCCCGGCATACGAGGGCATGCGTTTCGCCACTGCCTGCCGCATCTTCTCCATGGGCACCACCTTGCAAATGCCGCTGGAGAGGATGGACATCAGGTTGTTGTGTCGTCGGCCCGCCATGTCGATGCCCATCGGGTTTAAGCTCAATGCCTCCTTGCACACCCTGTCGAACATCTCCTGCGCTTGCTCCCCGGTCATCTGGTCTTGGATGGTGACGGTGGGTGTGGCTGCGCTATTCATGCCCTCGGCGCCATTCTTTGGCTGGGCAACGGTAGTTGAAGTGTACTCTTTCGCGGTGGGTGCGGTTTGCGCTTGGGTTACAGTTTGCGCTGAGCCGCCAACATTTATTTGAGGCTCGTCAGCGCGGGTGAACAACAAGTCATAGTCTATATAATAGAAGTAGTCGAGCGGCACTACATACGAGCATCGAGCCAGGTCTTTCACGGCCTTGTCGTAGCCGTCTGGTAACCTCGTGTCCCCGTCAAGCTGAAGCTGGGTGAATATGCGCTCGTTGGCTGCCTCCCGCGTCTCGTCCGCTTTCAGCTGATACACGATATGCATACCTGTCGTGCTGGGAGTCATGTGCACCAAGGCTATGTCGAGCTCTTTCTCGTGTCCTTTTATCTTGTCCTCATAAATCTCTTTCGGGTCAGCGTCTATTTTGTCTATGTCGAGCATGGCAAGACCCGAGGGCTGCATGTCTGCGGATAGACGGTTGCCGGTCGTGGAAGTGCCGCCAAAGACAAACGTGGGCAATAGGCTCTTTAGTCGCCTCTTTTGCTCCGCGAATGCTATTTTTGATATCTCACCACGCTTCATCATTGCGAATGCTTGAGAAATTTTACCGCATATATTTTTCACACGCTCATCGGTGAGCATGGATTCAAAAACATTTTCCGTGCACTGGCGCGTTCGCCCCGTCTGATTGTCCTGACAATCGAAGCGCCTGACAACCATCATCCCATCAATGCCACAGCACGAGTCCAACACCGTCGCTTCGGTGTCAGCTAAAGCCTGGGCAACCTTAGCAATTTGATTATAGATTGCGGAAGAGTCTAACTCGAACTGTCTTCCTTTTTCATAATTTGGCATAGTTTGTTGTTTTTGTGCCATATTTAATTTTTTTTTTAGTCCCGTTGTGGGACGTTTTTTTTACGTAAGGGTAATAATATTTTTCGTATGCCTTACGTAGGGGGGAGTTTCCCTCTCTTATTTACATGCAAATTTAATAAAAAAAACAAGACTACAAAAATTTTCCTTCAAATTTATTATACCTTTTTTATTCTTTGTTGTGTATAAGCGAGATAGATGATTTTGGTTAAACACATATTGAAACATATTTTGCAATGTATTGATATAAAACTTGTTATGCGTATAGTTGTTTTTAAGTGAATTAGTGGTGAAAACAAGGTTCTTGTCTCGAAAATACATTGTTTATGCAACTACTCGCATATCAATGCATATTATTATCCTTAAAAACC
>CAVAGT010000113.1:0-8221 GCA_963588155.1 Lachnospiraceae bacterium
GTCGTTTTTCATCTCCCATCCTGTCATTGAAGACACCACAGGTATGAGCGTGGAGGCTATCTTCTGGTGGCCTTTCCAATTGGGATGCCAGTCAGAGCCTATGTCGTGGCCTTTGACCACGATGTTCGGCATGGGCTCAGCCACACGCACGTTGTTCAGGTTCGCCACTTTTCCGCCAAGCTCCTTGAGGGCGGCTTGAAGAAAGATGTTGGCCGAGTGAGGGGTGACGCAAAGCACTGGCAGATCGTCGCCATAGTGGCTCTTGACCGTCTTGATGAGTTGTACGTATTTGCCCACATAGTCGGCAGGCGCGGCACTTCCCGAGAAGTCGTTGGTGCCGAGGTTTATGATCACGAGATCCGGGCGATACTGCTTGAAGTCGTAGGCTATGGAGTCGTGGTCGTCGAAAACCAACGGGTAACGATCACTCATGGTGCGAAGTTTCTTTCCTGCATAGTTGCGCGTCACGCCCATGCCCGAATGTGCCACTATCACGTAGTCGGCATCGAAATATCGCGCTATGGCGCAAGCGTAAGCCTTGTCGCAGTTCTCGGTCTTCACCTCGAAGTGGCTGTCTTCAGTTCCCTCAGAGCCATAGCCGCACGTGTAGCTGTCGCCTATCACTTCTATGAGGCGGCCCTTCGGCTGCACTGCCGCAAACGAGCCTTTGCCACCTGCCGTGAATGAGAAGATAGTGGAGCGTCCGCGCTCGCCCTCGGTCACCTTTTGCAGACGAAGGCGGTGTGTACCCTTACCAAGGTTCTTGGCGAGCATAAGGTCGTGAGGCTCCTTGCCGGTGAAATGCAGTTTGCCAACGAGCTTGCCGTCGATGAACACTTGATGATAACTCTCGCCCTCCTCGCTCACTCTCACCGAGATGGACGATCCGGTAAAATCGGTTTGCACATAAGTGCCTACCCAATCGTAGCTCACGGCACCATTGTCCATGCGCTGCACGCGTCCCGTAAAACTGATGTTAGGGTCATTGGCCTTCACCGTATGGTCGGCAAAGGCGGCATTCGCGGTCATGAGAAGCACGACTGCCAAAGATAATAGTTTCTTCATTGATTATATAGATTGTCGTATTGCCTGTTAACGATTGCGGGCAGTCATAATGACTGCCCGCAAACATTATATTATATAGTATAAGGCTCGCAAGCAGCTTGTTTTACTTTTTTCGCTGCGACTTGCGGTTGGCCCTTTGCTCTCGATATTTAGCCTTTTGACGGGCAGAGCCAGAGCCATGGGCTCCGGTCACATATTTCTTTTTCTTGGCTTTGGTCTTCACCTTGTCATCATCTTTCTTCGGGCCGGATGCCTTCTTGAAACTGATGCCGCTGACGAGTATATCCTCAAAGTCGTCCATGTAACATGATATTAATGGTGGAACAGGCGCACATGCGTCATTGCCATGGCTATGTTGTATTTGTCGCAGGTGTCGATGACATTGTCGTCACGAATGGATCCGCCTGCCTGGGCTATGAACTCCACGCCACTCTTGTGGGCGCGCTCAATGTTGTCGCCGAAGGGGAAGAAAGCGTCGGAGCCGACGCACACGCCCTTATTCTGCGCGATCCACTCTTTCTGCTCAGCGCGGAGGAACGGCTCCGGCTGCTCAGTGAACCACTGCTGCCAAGCGCCATCGCGCAACACGTCCTCATATTCCTCCGAGAGATATATGTTTATGCAGTTGTCTCTGTCGGCACGGCGAATCTTCTCCTTGAAAGGCAAGGCGAGCACCTTCGGGCTCTGCCTCATCCACCACTCGTCGGCCTTGCTGCCTGCCAAGCGTGTGCAGTGGATTCGGCTCTGCTGACCGGCACCAATGCCAATGGCCTGACCGTCCTTGGTGTAGCACACCGAGTTGGACTGCGTGTATTTCAACGTGATCAAGGCTATCTTCAAGTCGCGAGTGGCCTCAGGCGTGAACGTCTGGTTCTTGGTGGGCACGTCCTCGAAGAGCTTGGGATCAGAGAGGTCGATGTTGTTGCGTCCTTGCTCGAAGGTGACGCCAAAGACCTGCTTGCGCTCCACTGGCTCCGGCACGTAGTCGGGATCAATCTTTATTACGCAATAAGTGCCCTTACGCTTCTCCTTCAATATCTCAAGCGCCTCTGGTGTGTAGTCGGGGGCAATCACGCCATCGCTTACCTCTCTCTTTATGAGTTTCGCGGTAGCCTCGTCGCAGGTGTCGCTCAAGGCGCAGAAATCACCATAAGAGCACATGCGGTCGGCACCGCGTGCGCGAGCGTAGGCATTGGCAAGAGGCGTCAGCTCAAAGTCGACATCGTCGACGAAGTAGATTTTCTTCAGCGTGTCGCTAAGGGGGAGGCCCACTGCCGCACCGGCGGGGCTGACATGCTTAAACGACGCAGCGGCTGGCAGGCCTGTGGCGGCCTTCAGTTCCTTGACAAGCTGCCAAGAGTTAAGGGCATCGAGAAAGTTGATATAGCCAGCACGGCCATTGAGGATTTCCACTGGAAGCTCACCGTGCTCCATGAAGATGCGTGCGGGTTTCTGGTTTGGGTTGCACCCGTACTTTAGTGCGTATTCGTTCATTATTAATTGAGATTTAATGAATGTTGTGGCAAAGGTAAGAAAAAAAGTCGTATCTTTGCCGCGCGTTACAGAAAAAGTATGTGAGAAAATGAAAAGAGACTTGAAACTTCTTATTGAGACGACAGGCAGGAAGGCTAAGGCGGGCAAGCATGAGCTTGAGCACGACCTTGACAGCCTCTCCAAAAAGTTGTTGAGACATCACATCAACTTGAGCGTGTCATCATTAAAGAAACTACTTGAGATCGTGACGGGCAAGCGCAAGCTGTCGTTGGTAGCCCGCAATCGCCTCGCCCTCTTCGCGGGGTTCCAGAGCTGGAGCGATCTCGAGGATGCCATCCATGGAGATGCTGACGCAAGCGTAAACTACAAGTAACGAAAATCACCACCGTACGTGCCGTTCGGCATACGGCGGTTTCTATTGACAATCTCCCCTAAGCCGTCATTTCATGTCAAAGGTGTTCATGGAATGGGCCTTCAGTGCCATGTTGAGATACTTTTTGCCCAACTTGACCGACACTGTGCGAGGCTCGTTGGCGAAGTTGGCCGCCACCACGACATACTTGCCGTTCTTGTGCCGTGCCACGAGCACGGGTGTCTGTCCCTTGCCCTGCGCCGCATAGCCCACGATGTCGGCTCCGGGTTCTATGAAATGGCTGTAGTGCATGAAGGCATAGTATTCCGGGGTGAGGGTGTAGGTGCGTGTCTTTGAGTCTACATGTACGAGCGCGTTTTGCGGCCATCCCCAAAGCGTCTTGCCGTTGTCGGCCAGTACGCCGTTCCAGTTGAAGAATTCATTGCATCCGTTGCCAAGATAATGGTTGATCAACTCGAAGACGTGTTCGCCTGCCTTCCAGTCGAACGTGCCGCCACCACACTCACACTCAGAGCAGATATAGCTCCACTCCGGGAATTTCTTGCGCAACCGGGCAAGGATCTCGCGGCCCTCCCATTGCAGTCCGACACCCTTGACTTGGGTCTTCATGCGCGGGTCGCTCAGTATCTCGTCAGCATTGTCGTAGCGATTGGTATTGAACGTTCCCATATAGAGGGCCACTTCGGGATGGGTTTTCTGCAGTGTGGGAGCAAGATACTCCATGTTGAAGCGGATGGTGCCCTGCGGTGTCCAGGGGCAACCGGGATAAGGCGTGTAGCTGTATGACTCGTTCTGGAACATCACCATGTCGACAGGTGCTCCCTCGGCCTTGTAGAGGTCGATAAACCGTGCGAACATGTCAGCATAGGCTTGCAGGTAACGCGGGTCTTGGATGAAGAAGTCCTGGCAGGTGAGGCGTCGGGGAAACTTGGTCTTGTCGGGCTTCATCTGCTCGTTGTCCGAGCGGTCGCCGTCGCCGAAGAGCAGGTAGTCCTTGCACGGATCGAGGTCGTTGGTGGGATTGCTCTGCACGGCATAGTGGTGGTTGATCTTCATCCATGCTGGCGGACACCAGGGCGACACCCACAGGGTGAGCTGTGGATAATACTTCTGCGCCAGATGTATAAAGGGCAGCTTAGTCTGCTTGTCATGCTCGATATTGAAGTATTTCAGTTGGAAATCGCCGTCGACCGAGTCGCAGCTGTACCACCCCATGTCGAGGTCGTTGGCGTTCATTGCCACCCTGCCTCTTGTGAGGTGCAAGTCTCCAGACGGCGACCAGAAGCGGCGCATCACCTCCTCGCGGTCGGCTTCGGAGAGAATGTTGAGCGCACGCCAGTGTTGTTCGTTGAAGGTAGTGCCCCATGCGCGATAGGTCACGATGGGGTCAGTCGCCGCATCCACACTGAGCAGCGGCGTGCCGGCCGCCTTAGCACTAAGACTCACTGCCGAGCGTTGCATGCATTGATGGTCGACGGATGTGTAGACCGTCATTTTCTGGGCCAGGCATGGCACTGACGAAAAGGCGACAACGGTTGATGCCGCTACGTTCAAAATGATTTTCCTCATAGTCTTGTAGTTGTTATAATAGGCTGTTTACAGAGATAGAGCGAACGAGCGCAATGAAAGCTTGCTTTCAAATTGCCGAGTGCTACCTATCTTATGCAAAGATAGCATCTTTTCAACGTTTTGGCAAGCAATGCCGCATAAAAAAAAATAACCATCCGAAATAACCCGACTTGCAGATATTTCGAATGGTTACAAACAATGCTCATGCCGAGCATATAAGGAAAGAGCCGTTCCTCCATCATGGAAGAACGGCTCTTTTTTAGCTTTGTCAAGCGCAATATTATTCGCCAGTGACGACGCGCTTCTCCTTGATGCGTGCTGCCTTACCTGTGAGCTTGCGCAGATAGTACAGCTTAGCGCGACGCACCTTACCGTGCTTGTTAACCTCGATGTGGTCGATAGCTGGAGACTCAGCGGGGAAGATACGCTCTACGCCCACGGTGCCAGACATCTTGCGCACGGTGAAGCGCTTCTTGTCTCCGTGACCGCAAATCTTGATTACGACACCACGGTAGAGCTGGATACGCTCCTTTGAACCCTCGACGATTTTGTAAGCGACAGTGATAGTGTCACCTGCCTTGAATGCAGGAATCTGCTTGCCGGTTGCAAATGCTTCCTCAGCAACTTTAATTAAATCCATTTTAAATTGTAATGATTAAATGTTGTCGTCGCTCCAACCCGACATAGCTTGGGAACACTTCTCCCAACCAGCGGTCGAGCCGAAAAGCTTTGCAAAGGTACTGACTTTTAATGTAATAGAAAAGTTTTACGCTGTTTTCTATTCATTTTTAACACTTTATCTCATCTTAACAGACATTTACGCCTTGAATGTTCATGTTTGCCCCAAAGCCTCACTCCTATTTTTCGAGAGTAAGCGTCATCTTGCCTATATAGATGGCGCTTTTACCGTTCTGGTCTACGGGAACAGGCTTGCCGTCAGCGTTGTCCACATAGCGGAGTTTCTCGAAATGGGTATGGCTGTGGCCTCCGAGGACGAGGTCGATGCCGCTAGTATGGCTAATCAGCTCCTGATCGCCCATGCCTTTCTCTTCCCAACCCAGGTGGGAGATGCAAATCACGAGGTCGCAATGCTTCTTTTTCAATATGTCGACCATCTCTCGTGCCGTTGCCACGGGGTCCAAATATTCGGTTGTGCGGTAGTTGTTGTGGTCAACCAATCCGTCGAGCCTCGGCGACAGCCCGAACACGCCTATCTTCAAGCCATTGCGCTTGATTATGACATAGGGCTTGACCAGCTTGTCGAGGTCATATTCGTGGAAACGATAGTTGGCACAGACGATGGGGAAGTTGAGTTTCTTGAAGAGTCGCGCGAGGTTCTCCAACCCGAAGTCGAACTCGTGGTTGCCTATCGTCGCCGCGTCATAACGCATCATGTTCATCAGCTCAGTCTCAACGTCGCCCTTGAACAACGTGTAATAAGGTGAGCCTTGGGAGAAGTCGCCACTGTCAAAAAGCAGGAGCGACGGGTCTTTGGCACGCTCTTCCTTGAGCATTGCCACACGGCGCACGAATCCGCCTCGCCCGGCTTGCATGGTGTCGGCAAGGTGGATGGACAACGGCATGACGCAACTGTGGGTGTCGTTGGTATGAAGAATCGTGAGCCGCTTCTGCGCAAACGTGGTAACGCTGCAGCAAAGCAAAAACATCACGGCAACGTGTCTGAGCATGGAAATATGTGGGGCTGACATAAATATGTGTCTTAACGCTTTCATCTTTTCTGATTTTCTACTGTTAACCTGTTTTTACCTTTATATATCACTCAACGCTCACCCTGCCTTCGACTTTTGCGTCCACGGCCTTGCCTTGAGCTTGCATCTCCTTAAAATATTTCACTATGACATGCCTTACGTCGTTGGCCTCATCGGACGGCGACACCACGTTGGTCTTCGACTTGAACGCCTTCAATCCGTCGTTGCCTTGCGCGAGGTAGTCGAGCGTTGCCACACGATAGCTCTTCTGCGGGTCAATGGCCTTGCCGTCGAGAGTGACCGATTTCAGTTCTCCGTCTCTGGCTATTGTCATCCTCACACCGCGGCTCACACCCTCGCCATGACGCGCCGCCATCTCCTTGAAGAGCTGCAGCGTTTTCTCGCCCGTGAGGGTCAGGAAACAAATGTGGTTCTCAAAAGGCGCCACGTTGAGTACGTCGCCGTAGGTCACTGTTCCCTCCGGAAGCGACGCACGTATGCCACCCATATTGTAAACCCCGAAGTCAGGCGCCTCGTTGAATTGCTTGCCGCCCCACACTAGTATGTCGGCAAGGAGGTTACTGAGGTCACTCTCGGGCTTGAGGGCTCTCATGGGATGCGCTGTGGCTCCAACGACGGGCGACATTTTCTCGTTCACCTCGCGCTCGTATGGATTCATGAATGTCGTGGCTTGCGCGTCGGGATGAGCGTCGTATCGACTGTCCATGAGGATGCGAGTGCGATCCACGCCGACAAGGTGGTAAGGGGTGTGACAAGACGTGGCAAGCAAGAGTGCCACAACGGGAAGAAAAGTTTTCATCTTTGCTGAATATCTCATTATGATATGTTTTTCATTCAAAATAGAAAGTCAAGACTATCATCTTGGAGTGTGCCTTGCTCACGGAGCTGGCGAAAACACGCGTCGAAGGGTCGTTGAGACGGGCTGCGTGTCCGGTGTCAAGACTGTTGGTAAGGCCAAACATGAACTTCAGCTCTGGCCTCAACTTGAAAAAGGGGAGGTAAAAGTCGCAACCCAGACCTGTTTCAAGGAAGATGTCATAGCGCTTGAGCTTGATAATGTCGTCGTTCCTGCCACTTAGGTTAACAACAGGGCTTATGCCTGCCATGACGTAAGGCCTGTGGTTGCCCGAACGTTTCGAGGCATAAATCATGTCCATTGAACACGAGATGTAGACCGACTTGAGATTCTGGCTTCGGCTTGCCATGCTGTCGGGCACCTCGGTTCCAACATTATGGAATCTGACATGGCGACTTCCGAAATACAAGGCAGGTGCAAGGCGGAAGGAAAAGTAGGTGTTCAAGCGCGCCTCCGCAAGCACGCCTACGTTGAAACCGTAGTCGAAACGGTCTTGATCGGTGGTGATGGTGTAAGTCTGGACAGAGCCATCGCTTAGAGTCACGGTTTGCGGCCCCACGCCAACAAACTCCAGATCCTGGGCATGGGTGCCCACGAGGATGCCGAAATGGAATGGGCGAAGGTCTGTGTACGGACGGTTCTGCACCGTGCGATCTTGGGCCATCGCAGCGGTACCTAAAATAAAGGATAGAATCGCACAAACTAATTTCTTCATATTCTATACAACGAAGACATTGCCGTTTTATTGCCAAGAATACACATTATAAGGTATAGGAATGTTAAATCCTGAAAAAAATCATACCTAATTATAGGTATTCAAACAAAAGTCACTATCTTTGCAATACCAAAATGAGGTGAGCCAGCTTAATAGCCGTAAGGCACTCGTGAGGACAATTATACAAAAATATTATTAATTTATAAACGTAAAAGAATTATGGCATACGTAATTGGTGACAACTGTGTCGCATGCGGAACTTGCATCGACGAGTGCCCAGTAGGAGCTATCTCTGAGGGCGACATCTACAGCATCAACCCCGATGAGTGCACAGAGTGCGGCACTTGCGCTTCTGTTTGCCCCAACGAGGCAATCAGCCTTCCTGAGTAAATCTTTCATTTATAAAGGCAAACAAAAAA
>CAVAGT010000114.1:0-8134 GCA_963588155.1 Lachnospiraceae bacterium
GAAGAACGAAGAGTGAAGAACGAAGAGTGAAGAGTGAAGAACGAAGAGTGAAGAACGAAGAGTGAAGAGTGAAGAACTCATAAAAGAATAAAAGAATAAGAGAATGGAACCAGACAAGAATGGCTTTTTCGGTCAATATGGCGGGGCATACATCCCAGAGATATTATATAAGGTGGTGAGCGACCTGCAAGACCAATACAAGGAGATAATAGACTCAAAAGAGTTTCAAGACGAATACGAGCTTCTGCTCAAAGATTATGTGGGGCGGCCCTCGCCTCTCTACTATGCCAGCAGGATGAGCGAGAAATACGGCTGCAAGCTCTACTTGAAGCGTGAGGACCTGAACCACACGGGCGCACACAAGATAAACAACACCATTGGCCAGATATTGATGGCCAAGAAGATGGGCAAGACACGCATCATAGCCGAGACGGGCGCCGGACAGCACGGTGTGGCCACCGCCACGGTTTGCGCACTGTTCAACATGGAGTGTGAGATCTTCATGGGCAAGACCGACGTGGAACGGCAACACACCAACGTGGAGCGAATGAGGATGCTCGGCGCCAAGGTACACCCCGTGACCACTGGCAACATGACACTCAGCGACGCCTGCACCGCCGCCATCAGAGACTGGTGTTGCCACCCCGAGACCACGTTCTACATCGTGGGCTCGACAATGGGCCCGCACCCCTACCCCGACATCGTGGCGAGGTTGCAAAGCGTGATCTCAAAGGAGCTGAAATGGCAGCTTGAGGAAAAGATCGGCAGAGACTATCCCGACTATCTCGTGGCGTGCGTGGGTGGCGGAAGCAACGCCGCCGGAACAATATACCACTACATCGAGGATACTCGCGTGAAGATCGTGTTGGCAGAGGCAGGAGGCCACGGCGTGGACACCGACTATACCGCCGCCACCATACATTGCGGCACAGAGGGCATAGTGCACGGCTCGCGCACACTCGTCATGCAAGACGATGACGGCCAGATAAAGGAGGCGTTCACCATATCTGCCGGACTCGACTACCCCGGCATAGGCCCCATGCACGCGCACCTGGCAAAGACCGGACGCGAGGAGGTGGTCGCCATCAACGACGACGAGGCGATACGCGCCGGATACGAGCTGACACGGATGGAGGGCATCATACCCGCCATAGAGAGCGCGCACGCCGTGGCAGCACTATCAAAGATGAACTTCAAACCCGACGACGTGGTAGTGTTGACTGTGTCGGGACGTGGCGACAAGGACATCGAGACTTATCTCAACAACAAGGACATGGCAGGAGAATATGGCAACTTTTAATTATCACACCACTACGAAAAGGCTGCTTGGCGACCTCTACACGCCAGTGAGCCTCTACATGCGCCTGCGCGACCTCTACCCGCAGTCGATGCTCATGGAAAGCTCCGACTACCACGGCAGCGAGAACGCGAAGAGCTTCATCGGCATTAACCCCATGGCAAGCATACAAGTGGGTCACGGGGTGCTGACGATGACATTCCCCGACGGCAGCACCGTGAAGAGGGACATTCCGACAGAAAACAGCGACAAGCCGAAGCTTGCCGTGGCAAACGCCATGAACGAGTTTATAGGCAACTTCCACGTGGAAGGCGAAGGCAGCAACTACTATGGCATATTCGGCTTCACGTCGGCCAATGCCGTGCGCTATTTCGAGAACATTCCGGTGAAGGACACCACGATGGAGCGTAACGACGCGCCCGACATTCTCTATATCCTCTTCAAGGACATCATCGTGTTCGACCATTTCAACAACATGATCGACTTCATGACACTCGGCACGGCAGATGAGCTGCAAAACCTGTTGACCTCTGCCAGCAAGCCCAACGTGAAGCCCTACGGGTTCCACGCCGTGGGCGACACCACGTCGACGCTGACCGACGAGGAACACAAGGCAAACGTGAGACGCTGCGTGCGCCATTGCCTGAGAGGCGATGTCTTCCAGATTGTAATCAGCCGCAGGTTCATACAGAAATATGAGGGCGACGACTTCAAGCTCTACCGCGTGTTGCGCTCCGTCAACCCCAGCCCCTACCTCTTCTACTTCGACTTCGGCGGTTATCGCATCTTCGGCTCGTCGCCCGAGACCCACAACCGCATAGTGGGCAACAAGGCGTTCATCGACCCCATAGCCGGCACCACGAAGCGCACGGGCAACACCGAAGAAGACCGCCGCAACGCCGAATTCCTGCGCAACGACCCCAAGGAGAACGCCGAGCACGTGATGCTCGTGGACTTGGCACGCAACGACCTCAGCCGCAACTGCCACAACGTGAAAGTGGACTTCTACAAGGACATGCAGTATTACAGCCACGTGATTCACCTCGTGAGTCGCGTGAGCGGCGAACTCAACGAAGGCGCCGACCACATATTGGAATTTATCGACACCTTCCCTGCCGGCACGCTGAGCGGCGCGCCAAAAGTCAGGGCATTGCAACTCATCAACGAGATGGAGCCCCACAACCGCGGTGCCTACGGTGG
This sequence comes from Lachnospiraceae bacterium, assembly GCA_963588155.1. Taxonomy (GTDB): domain Bacteria; phylum Bacteroidota; class Bacteroidia; order Bacteroidales; family Bacteroidaceae; genus Prevotella. The sequence goes on from CAVAGT010000114.1 coordinate 2,498, forward strand.
TTGCATTGGCTCGATAAGCCTCAACGGAGACTTGAACCAAGCCATAGTGATACGTACGTTCATCAGCAGGAACGGCGAGCTATGGTTCCAGGCAGGCTCAGGAGTGACGGCAAAGAGCAACGACGAGTATGAGCTGCAAGAGAGCAACAACAAGCTCGGAGCATTAGTGAAAGCCATAAAGGAAGCAGAAAGACTATGAAGACAGTAATTATAGACAACTACGACTCCTTCACATTCAACCTCGCGCACCTCTTAAAGGAGTTGGGCGCCGAGGTCGACGTGGTGCGCAACGACCAATTTGAGTTGCCAGCGCTGGAGAGCTACGACAAGATAGTGCTCTCGCCAGGCCCTGGCATACCTTCAGAGGCAGGGTTGTTGCTCGACGTGATACGCACATACGCCGGGCGGAAGCCGATGCTCGGCGTATGTCTCGGTCACCAAGCCATTGGCGAGGTGTTCGGGGCAAAGCTTGAGAACCTGTCGGAGGTTTACCACGGCATAGCAACCGACTGTGAGCACTTCTCCAACGACCCGATCTTCAATGGCGTGCCGACACATTTCGAGGTTGGACGATACCATAGTTGGGTGGTCAGCAAGGATGGTCTCCCCGACTGCCTTGAGGTGACGGCAACAAGTCCCGACGGCAACATCATGGCACTGCGCCACAAACACTATCCCATCCACGGCATACAGTTCCACCCCGAGAGCGTGCTCACGCCACTGGGCAGGCAAATAGTAAAGAACTGGTTGGACGAATAAGAAAAGACCTTCATGCGGCACTAAGCTCACATGAAGGCCTTTTTGTTTTATCAAGACCCAGTGAAGGCACAAGTGGCATCTTCACTGAATAAATTACTTCAACTCGAAGTCAGCCACACCGCGAACGTCAGTCTCGCTGGCGCAGACGTAAGCCTTGAAGGCACCAGGCTCAGCCACGAAACCGTGGGTTTTGGTTGACCAATATTCGAGGTCAGAGGCTGTAATGTCGAAGCTGACAGTCTTTGTCTCGCCAGGAGCCAAAGACACCTTGGTGAAGTTCTTGAGTTCCTTTGCCGGACGCGGCTCAGATGACTTCACGTCGCCGATGAACAACTCTACCACTTCCTTACCAGCCACCTTGCCAGTGTTAGTGACAGGCACAGTAACGGTAATCTTACCGTCCTTCGTCATTGTCTTGGCAGACAGGGAAGGCTTGCCATACTTGAACGTGGTATAGCTCAGACCGAATCCAAACGGGAATTGCGGCTGCACCTTCTTGGTGTTGAACCAACGATAGCCAACGTAGATGCCCTCGTCGTAGTAGACCTGTCCGTCAACGCCAGGATAGCCACGCTTGCCAAACTGGAAGCATGGATAGTCGCCCTGCTTCTTGGCAAATGTCACAGGCAGCTTGCCACTTGGGTTAACCTTGCCAGAGATGGCCTCGGCGAGCGTTATGCCCGACATGGAACCGAGATACCAGCAGTGCATCAACGCCTTCACGTTGTTGATCCACGGAGTGGCATAAGCGTTACCGCCGTAGGTAACAACAACGATGTTCTTCTGCACCTTAGCCAAGGCAGCGATAAGGTCGTTCTGACCATAAGAGAGATCATACGATTCGCGGTCGGCGTTCTCACAGTCCTGCTTGCAGTTCTTGTTCAGTCCGCCGATATAGATGATGAGGTCAGCCTTCTTAGCCTTCTCCAAAGCCTCAGCCTTGAGAGTCTTCAGCGAGTCCTCAGAAATAGGGTCAACGGCATCGTAGAGAGGCTTGCCAGCATAATAGCCACGCGCGAAGTCGATAGCGTCGCCATAGACATTCTTCAAACCCTCAAGGGGAGAGATGTCGAATTTTGTCTTCAGCTCCGAAGAACCGCCACCCTCACTCATGTTGCGCACGGCATTGTCGCCCACGACGAGGATATGCTTATACTGTCCCTTCTTGACAGGCAGGATGGAGCCTTGGTTCTTGAGCAGCACCATGCCCTCCTCGCCTACCTCGCGACAGACGTTGTAGTGAGCCTCAGAGCACTGCGAGCCAATGACCTTGTTAGGATTCATCGACGTGCGGAAGATAGTGCGGAGCACGCGCTCAGCCTTGTCGTTGAGCACACTCATTGGAATCTTGCCCTCGTTGATGAGTTTCTCGAAAGCGTCGGCAAGGCGATAAGTGTTATACCCCAGCGAGTGGTCCTCGGTCTTGCCATTGGTGTCGGTTCCCATCTCGATGTCGAGACCGTTCATGGCAGCCTGCCATGTGTCGTGGGTTCCGCCCCAGTCGCTGACGACAGCACCGTCGAAGCCCCATTCCTTTTTCAGAATCTGGTTCAAGAGCTTGTTGTTGTGGCACATATGCTCACCCTCCCAAAGAGGATAAGAACCCATGATAGTCCACAACTTGCCCTCCTGCACGCACTTCTTGAAAGCCGGCATGTAAATCTCGCGGAAGGCGCGCTCGTCGACATTCACGTTGACGGTGAAGCGGTCGACCTCCTGGTTGTTAAGCGCGAAGTGCTTCAGGCAGCAAGCCACGCCGTTCTTCTGCGCAGCCTTGATGTAAGGCACAGCCATCTCGCCAGCCAAGTAAGGGTCCTCACCCATATACTCGAAGTTGCGGCCATTAAGCGGCATACGGGCAATGCTCGTGCCTGGGCCAAGCAATATGTCCTTGCCACGGAACGCGAACTCCTCGCTAACGGCGTTGCCATAGAGGGCTGAGAGGTCGCGGTTCCATGTGGAAGCGAGACAAGTGAGCGACGGGAAGGCGACGATGGAGTCGTTAGTCCAATTGGCTGAGTTCCAAGAGTTCCAGTCAATCTCGGCACGCACTCCGTGAGGGCCGTCGCTCATGCTAAGCTGGCGTATGCCGAGGCGCGGCACGCCAGAAGTGGTAAACTTGCTCTGCGCATGCAAGAGCGACACCTTCTCGTGAACGGTCATGCGCTTCAAGGCATCCTGCACACGATCTTCAATTGGCGCGTTGGTGTCGAGATAAACCGGACGCTGCGACTGGGCAGAGGCGCCTACCGACACGAAGAGCACGAGGGCTGCCGAAAGTAATGTTTGTTTCATAATGATTACAGCCCCTCCCCAACCCCTCCCCCACCCAGGGGAGGGGAATAGAATGTATTGCTATTGGAGATTATGGGGCACTTTTTTAATTGGTTATCTAATTTTTTATCATTTGCGCTTCAGAGGAGAGGCTTAGTGTTGCCTCCTTCAAGTCGACGCCCTTCGCCGTCAGCCTCACTCGTCCAGCCTCCTTGTTGCTGCGAAGCACCACGAGGCACTTGCCATAGAAAGCCTGGCGATGGTTGGCTTGGAAACGCTCGGTAGAGGTCTGCGAGCCATTGTCAACGCCAGCTATGCGAGCCGGGCCAGAGACATCAAAGAAGATGTCGTTGGTGGCATTCGGGCAGAGGTTGCCGTTGCGGTCCACCACCTCAACGGTGACGAAAGCAAGCGACTTGCCGTCGGCAGTGAGTTGTTTCCTGTCTGTCGTAAGGCGGATATGGTCGGGAGCACCGGCGGTATGAATGGTTTGTTGCGCCACTATCCTACCCTTGCGACGCGAGACGACCCTCACAAATCCAGGCACGAACTTGACACGCCACATGACATGATACTCATGCGAGTCCTTCTTGCGCTTGATGCCCGCACTCTTTCCGTTGACATACAACTCCACCTCGTCGGCGTTGTTGTAATAGCACCAGAGGTCAACGTCCTGACCCTTAATCCAGTTCCAATGGGGGAAGAGATGGAGCACGGTCTTGTTAGACCACTCGCTCTGATACATATAATAAGAGTCCTTAGGGAAGCCAGCCAAGTCTATCAAGCCGAAATAGCTTGAGCGGGCAGGGAAACCATAAGGTGTGGGTTCGCCAATATAATCGAAGCCAGTCCAAATAAACTGTCCTGAACACCACGGCGTGTGCTTCACGATGTCCCAGGTCTGCTCATGCGTAGAGCCCCAAGGCACGTGGCAATTGTCGTAGGCACTGCACTTGTATGTGGGGTCGGTGTAAGCCACGCGCCAGTCGTTTGGCGCGAGAATTTCCTTGTCGCTCGGCATGACATAATAGCCACGCGTCTGCAAAGCCGACACGCTCTCGGTCATGATAAACGGCTTGTTGGGGAAGTTCTTCGGCACACTCTTTATCCACTGGCGGTGGTAGTTGAAGCCTATGAGGTCGAGCGCGTCGCCACGGAAGAGGTTGTTGTTAGGGTCTGGCTCGTTGCACCCAGCGGTGATTGGCCGCGTGGGGTCGAGCTTGCGCACGATGGCTGCAAGCTTCATGGCGAGACGCGAGTTGACCGACAGTTCCTTGTTGCCGGCCTGTGCCGAGATGTCATGACCAAAGTTGAGTATGAGGTTGGCCTGCTCCAGCGACAGCGTGTCGGCATCGGCCTGCTGCCACTGCTCCAGCACCTCGTTGCCAATGCTCCACATCATCACGCTCGGATGGTTGCGGTCGCGACGGATGAGGTCAGTGAGGTCGCGCTCATACCACTTGTCGAAGAAGCGCGCGTAGTCGTTGCGCGTCTTCTTCTTGCGCCACATGTCGAACGACTCGTCCATGACGATGAAGCCCATCGTGTCGCACATATTGAGCAACTCAGGCGCGGGAGGATTGTGCGAGCAACGCACGGCATTGGCACCCATCTCCTTCAGAATGACGAGTTGGCGATGGAGCGCGTCCTCGTTGAGCGTGGCACCAAGGCAACCGAGGTCGTGGTGCTGGCAAACCCCGTTTATCTTCATGGCCTTGCCGTTAAGGGAAAAGCCCGTGTGAGGGTCGAACTTGAACGTGCGCACGCCCGTCGTGGTTTCGTAAGTGTCCACGACCTTGCCATCGACAAGCACCTCGGTCTTTACCTTATATATATAAGGGTTCTCAATGGTCCACAGCGTTGGTTTCTTCAGGGTAAAAGTCTGCGTGTTCGTGGTTTTGTCTGCTATGGTGAGAGGCACTGAAGAAGAAGCCACCTCACAGCCCTTGGCATTGAGCAACACATTGCGCACCTCAGCCTGTACATCCTTGCCTGTCGTGTTCTCAAGATTGGCACTGACGGTGAAGTGAGCCTCACCATTGTCACCAATGACAGACGTGACATAAGTGCCCCAATGGGCAACGGCTACGGCGGCAGTCTCCGTGAACCACACGTGGCGGTAGATGCCGCAACCGCTGTACCAACGACTGTTTGGCTGGTCGCTGTTGTCCACCTTCACGGCTATCACGTTGTCGCCAGTCTTGGAGAGATACGGCGTGAGCTCATAGCGAAAACTGCTGTAACCATAAGGACGCATGCCGAGCTTCTTGCCATTGACATAGACCGTGGAGTTCATATATACACCATCGAAATCGATGAAGTAACGCTCACCCGGCTTCACGTTGACGCGCAGGTGCTTGCGGTACCACCCGACTCCACCAGGCAACGCGCCGCCACTTGCACCCGAAGGGTTGAAGTCGGAGAAGTCGCCCTCAATGGCCCAATCGTGGGGCAAGTCGAGCAATCTCCACGAAGAGTCGTCGTAACCACTTTGCGACATCTGTATGGAATCGCCAAGGGTAAACCGCCAACCCTCGTCGAAATTCTCGCGAGAGCGAGCCGACGCGGACAAGGCAATGGCTAAGAGAAGGAGGAGTCCTCCCC
>CAVAGT010000115.1:0-8117 GCA_963588155.1 Lachnospiraceae bacterium
ACAATCCCTATCATGGCTTCATGTATCTGAGCTACAACTATGTGCGCATGAAGACAATAGCCATTGTGGTGAGAAACTGCGAATGAATGGACATTGAAAACAATGTGTTAAAATCATGGCACGCGCTCTTTTGCGGTTTGAGTGCCCCTATTCCACCATTTCGCTATACCTCTTGAACAGCTCTGCCACGCATACGCTCTCCGTCATCTTGGTAGAGAATCCGTAGGCTGCCATCACGGCCCGGTCGTTTTGGCGATGAGCTGGGAGGAGTTCCTTTGTGGCTCCCCCGACAAAGTCCTTGCCATGGACTTTATCGGGGGTGCCAATAAAATCGGCACAAGACCACACATTTTCAAGGATAAGGCTATTACAAAAGCAAATGCGGATGCGAGGCACTTTACATGCCGCCACATCCGTCTATCCGTCTTTCCATAGGTTATTCCTGCGACTTCAGAGCCTTAACAACTGACTCTGCCACAATTTTTGCCAAATTCACGGGTACTGCATTTCCTAATTGCCGCATTGCTTCCGTCCATGAACCTGTTATGAAATAATCATCTGGAAATGTTTGTATGCGCTTGGCTTCTGCAACTGTGTAATAGCGAACACTCCCATCAGGAAACTTTATCATATTCTCTCCTCCTGGGACACCATGACTCCCTGCCTTTATGGTTTTTGAAGGTTCGTCAATGTTGCTACCTGTATGTCCTGGGTATTCTTTGGCACCACTACGCAATACATGGTCTCCCTTATCATTGGGAAGTCCAAGGTTTTCGATAGCATCCCGGACTGTGAGCCAAGGTTTTGTTGTCGGCGCGAAAAGACCATATTTACACATTAATTTGTCCCGCTCTCTTATTGTAACATCATCTTGAAAATAGTTTTTTATACCATGTTTCTGCCAATAGTCACACGTTACAAACATTGACCAAAGTAGGGAGTCTTTAGAATGGGTAGCTTGTGGAAAACTCCATTTCGCTTTAATGTCACTCCTAAAGCCTACAATTACCACACGCTCCCTTATCTGAGGTATTCCGTAGTCTGCAGCATTTACCAATGTATAAGTAACGTTATATTCAGGAGAAAGACCTTGCACATTGCACACATTTTCCAATTTTTCAAGATTGTCTCTCCAATTATCCTTGTCAAGCAATATGTTTGGATAAGACAATTGAAGAATTATGTACCTAAAATATTCAGAAAACGAATTTCTCAGAAGTCCTTTCACATTTTCAAATATGAACGCTTTAGGCTTCAACTTCCTTATAGCAGAAATTGCTGCCGGAAACATATCACGTTCGTCATTACAACCATTAGCTTTTCCACCCAAAGAGAACGGTTGACATGGCGGTCCGCCTGCAATAACATCAATATTCGAATATTGTTCGAAATTAAAGTTGCGTATATCTGTTTCATGAACTAAGGATGATCCATAGTTATTTCGCAACGTATTACAAGCGTCATGATTCCATTCTACAAGTGCATTATGTTTTATACCAGCAAGTTCCAATCCCTTTGCCAAGCCACCTGCACCTGAAAAGATTTCTATACTATTCATCCACTCCACTGAAATATTCTTTTACCTTTTGTTCCACTTCTGATTTTGAAGCAGCTTTTCCAGTACATAACTCAGCCCATTTCCTTCCAGGATGAAGAACATCCCAATCAGATTTTGCCTGCTTGAACCTTCCTTTTCCTGGAGTATGGTTGCCAAATCCATCTATTGCATTATTCCAAATAGGTTTATATAGTCTTATTAGTGATGCTTCCACTGTTCCAATCATATCAGAAGCCGCATCTTCCAATATCATAAAACGGCACATGAAATCATCCGTATCAAGATTTTCAGCAGCGTCTATACTCCTATAATGATCATTCAATCTTGCGAAAAGCTCTGTTGAGGCACCTTGCGTACGTGCTTGTCGCCACCCACTAGGAACAGCCTTTCCGACGTATATTGGTTGTATAAAGTTTGTTCTGTTTACATTATAAAGTGGCATATAATATGGACTCTTGCCTATATAATATAAAGCATAAACACCTGCCCCTATAAAACTTTCTGGAGGTGGCAGATGATGAACAGGAGTTCCGTTAAAAAAACGTATGGTGTCTTTTATTATTTCAGCAAAGGCTTCTGAATGAAAGACATGTTTTGATCTGTCAAATATATTGTAGGTCATAACTTTTTTACCATATTAATTATAACTGCAAACTTACATAAAAAAGGCGAATTATATGTCTGTTTTATAAAAAAGTTGAGACTACATCCATACATAGCCTTTCGGACAATCATGCTCTCGCGTTTTTTAGTAAATTTATAGCAGAGTTTCCTCCAAGTGAGCCTTAGAAGTTTTGAAATCGAAAATCTCCGTTAGGAGCTCAGTCCAGAATATCTGGCTCTCACCCTTCTCATATCCCCTGCCTTCCAATTTCTTGGCGAAAACAGAGGCTGCTACGCGTTGTTGTTTCTCTGTTTTCATAAGTCTGTTATGGCTTAAAGTAACAAAAAAGCCAAAGCACTGATAACAATGCTTTGGCTTTTTGTGTACCCAGACTCGGGCTCGAACCGAGATGCCTTGCGGCACTGGTGTTTGAGACCAGCGCGTCTACCTATTCCGCCATCTGGGCAAAAGGATGGAAACTGACCGTTTAAAGACCATATCCCTACAAACGTGGTGCAAAGGTAAGACATTTTTTTGAAAGCAGCAAGCCTATCGAAGGTTTTTTGATAATTTTGCAGTATGAAACGGTTAATAATTGAGAATTTGACCATCGGCTACCGTCATAAGGTGATAGCGGGACCGCTCACGGGGCAGCTCGACGGCGACCGGCTTGTGTGTGTCATAGGACGCAACGGGTTGGGCAAGTCAACCTTTCTCCGCACTTTGGCAGGCCTGCAGCCGCCGCTTTCCGGAGACGTAAAATGGCAGGATGCCGACTCGGTGGTGTCGTGCCGTCAGCTCTCCAAGGAGGAGCTGGCGAGGACTTTCAGCGTGGTGCTGACAGAGCAACCCGATGCCGTGAACCTCACCGTCCACGACGTGGTGGCGATGGGGCGGATGCCCTACACGGGCTTTTTTGGCAACCTTGGCGCGGAAGACGAGCGTATGGTGGAGCAGGCCTTGAGCCTCACGGGCATGTCGGCGTTCGCCCATCGTGACATCAGCACCTTGAGCGATGGCGAGCGGCAAAAGATAATGATAGCGCGCGCGATAGCGCAACACACGCCGGTGATGCTTCTCGATGAGCCCACGGCGTTTCTCGACTATGAGAGCAAGAAAGCCGCCATGTCGATGCTCCGTTCCGTTGCCGCAGACATGGGCAAGCTCGTCCTTGTGTCGACCCACGACCTCGACATAGCCTTGCGCTATGCCGACAGCTTCATAACCATCGCCCCCGACGGGATACGCCATCTTGACAAGGCGGATGTTGAAAAGATTACGGGCGCTAAATGATGAGGCCGGAGTTATCTGCTTTTGTCAAGTGTTCTTGATATTGGATTTTAAAAAGTGTAATACGAAAGTAGGAGGCAAATGCTTTTTCACGATTAGCATTTGCCTCCTACTCGATTATCTTGTATGTGGAATTATACCGAACAACGGTTGTTCCGTATGGGGTATTGAGACGTGGCCGTGTCAGGCGGAAGCCTTCATGCCCATTCTTGCCTCCACGACGTTGACAACATAGTCGCCAAGCTTCTCGCACTCCTGGATGATGTCCATGTACATTGAGCCGGAGGCGTAGTCGTATTGGTGGTTGTTGATGTCGGTGAGGTTCTCGTTGCGCAGCTGGTTGCGGTAGTTGTTTATCTCGTTCTCTATGTTGAATGAGCGTGTGGCATTGAGCTCCTCCTTGTGGCCTTTCATCAGCACGTTCATCTGCGAGAGCGCGTCGTCTACCAATTCGAACATCTGGTGAATGTGGTCGTATTGACGCTCGTTGAAGTCGTCCTTCGACTTGAACTTGCGGTTGATGGTCCTGCCCATGTTGTTGCAGGCATCGCCAATAGACTCCAGCTCCGAGATCTGGCGCAGCATGGATCGAATCTTGCCTTTCGTCTCGTCCGAGAGGTGAGCGTTGCTCACCTGGTCAAGGTATTTGGCAATCTCAATCTCCATGTTGTCGGATATGTTCTCATATTTCTCTATGCGGTCGTAGATCTTCACGAACTTGTCTTCGTTCTTCTCGCCAAGCAAGTCTCTCACCATGCTGAACATACGCTGTATGCGCTCGGCAAAGCTCTGTATCTCTTTCTGAGCCTCCAGCACGGAGAGCTCTGGAGTCTTCATGATGCCAGTCTGTATGAAGCGCAAGCGGAAGTCGTCGTCGTCGGTGTTGGCTTTCGGCTTCCATACCCAGCAGCACACTTTTGCCACCTGCTTGACAAAGGGCAGCAACACTATGGTGTTGGCAATGTTGAAGCATGAGTGGAAGGCGGCGAGGGCAAACGTGAGTTGTGTGCCGGATGGAACATCGACGGAGGGATTGAAACCAACGAATCCGCAGGCGAAGTTGACGAAATACTTGAAGATGCACAACACCCATATCACGCCGAAGACATTGAAGAACAGATGGCCGAAAGCCGCGCGACGTGCCTCGGTGTTGGCGGTGAGGGCCACGAGATTGGCGGTGAGCGTGGTGCCGATGTTCTCGCCCAACACGAGGGCTATGCCAAGATAAATGGGCAGTCCGGCCTGGGTACACAACATCATGGTGATAGCCATGAGCGCGGCGGAACTTTGGAGAATGCAAGTAAGGATGGTACCGAATAAAAGGAACAACAAGATGGTTCCGAAACTGTTGGGGTCGAATGAGGCAAAGAAGGCCTTCAGCGCGTCAAGCTGCTCTGGGGGAAGCTGACTTTCGCCAAGCGTGGCGAGAGCGAGAAACATAAAGGCTATACCGAAAAGGAAGTCGCCTACATAACGGTTTTTCTTGGAATAGATGAGCAGCAGTCCGATAAGGAACACTGGCCATACGAAGTCGCTTATCCTGAACGAGAAGCCTGCCGACATGATCCACGCTGTGAGCGTCGTGCCTATGTTGGCACCCATGATTACGGAAATGGCTTGAACCAAGGTGAGCAATCCGGCGTTTACGAACGATACGGTCATCACTGTCGTGGCTGTGCTCGATTGTACGGCTACAGTGGTCAGCATACCTGTGAAAACACCTGAGACGCGGTTGGTGGTCATGGCACTCAGCACGTGGCGCAGTTGGGGACCCGCCAGTTTTTGCAGGGCCTCACTCATCACCTTCATGCCATAGATGAGGAGCGCGAGGGCACCAACAATCTTTAATAAAAGAATCGTCATATTTTAACTATGTTTATAATACGGCTATTGCTTTGCATGACGGAATTTGCTAATTTTACACCGTGAATTTCATTCACGGAATCATTTAACTTTTACATAAATGTGTCGCAAATGAAACAGGCATTACAAATCCGTTGCAAAAATAATAAAAAATCGCTTAACATTGCTCCTGGAAGCACATTATCTGAGATTTTTTTTCAATCTGGGTTGAAAATGACTCCGGAACCGATATGCGCAAAGGTCAACAACAAGGTTGAGGGATTGCATTACAGGACGTACTGCAACAAGGACGTGGAATTTCTCGACATGACCTCCGCCTCTGCCTCGCGTTGCTACACGCGCACGCTCTTTTTCATTCTCTGCAAGGCCGTGCACGACCTTTATCCTTGCAGCAAGGTGGTGATCGACATACCGGTGAGCAAGGGCTACTTCGTGAACCTGTCGATAGGCCACGACGTAACCGACGACGACATCGTAAGGATAAGGAAGAGGATGCTTGACATCATCGACGCGGGAATAGACATCCATCGCCATGAGGTGCCGACGGAGACGGCGGTGGAAATGTTTGCCGAGAAAGGCGACACCGCCAAGGTGAAGCTGCTGAGGACCTATGGGCGGCTCTATACTACCTATTATCAGATGGACGACTACGTGGATTTCTATTATGGCTCGTTGCTGACGAACACATCGCAAATCTATCTCTTCGGGCTGGAGAAATACTACGACGGCTTGCTGCTGCGCATACCCGACTTGAAGAACCCCATGGTGCTGCCCGAGATGACGAGACAGGACAAGATGTTCGGGATATTCAAGGAGCACCACCATTGGCAGGACATTATCGGGGTGAGGACCGTGGGCGACTTCAATGAACTGGTGGACAAGGGCGAGGCGACGAACCTCATCAACGTGTCGGAAGCCTTGCAGGAAAAGAAGATTACCGAGATAGCCAACGAGATAGCGGCACGCAAGGGCATAAAGCTCGTGCTGCTTGCAGGCCCGTCGTCGTCGGGAAAGACCACGACCTGCAAGCGCTTGTCGATACAGCTTATTGCCAACGGATTAAGGCCGCTGCCAATATCGCTCGACGACTATTTCGTGGATCGTGAGCTGACGCCTAAAGATGCCGACGGGGAATACGACTATGAGAGCATCTACGCCTTGAACCTCAAGCTTATAAACGAGCAATTCAACAAGCTCTTCAAGGGCGAGGAGGTGGAACTGCCGAAATACGACTTCCAATCGGGCAAGTCGCGACCAAGCGGCAAGAAGCTGAGGATGGACTCGAACAACGTGCTTGTGGTTGAGGGAATACACGCCTTGAACCCTGAGTTGACATCTGAAATTCCCGAAGAGCAGAAGTACAGGGTGTACGCGTCGGCTCTCACGACCATCCTCCTCGACGACCACAACTATATACCCACTACCGACAACCGCCTGTTGAGGCGCATCATACGCGACTATAAATATCGCGGAGTGAGCGCACAGGAGTCGATACGCCGTTGGCCATCGGTGCGCGCCGGCGAGAACAAGTGGATTTTCCCGTATCAAGAGAATGCTGACGCCATGTTCAACTCGGCGATGCTCTTCGAGCTTGCCGTGATAAAGCAGCAAGCCGAACCTTTGCTGCTGCAAGTGCCAGAGAGCGCCGAGGAATACTCAGAGGCGTACCGATTGAGGAAATTCCTCGATTACATAAGGCCAATACCCAACCGCGACATTCCGCCAACGAGCCTCTTGAGAGAATTCTTGGGCGGTAGTTCTTTCCACTATTAATACAATAAAGGCGCGGCAATTGGCAGGAACTTTATCCTGCCAGTTGCCGCGCCAAGTTTTCTATGCTTTCAAATTCGTATGTGTTGGATGAAGCCAACTATTGGGCAAGTTTCAATGCCTCCACGGGCGCGTTTGTGGTAATGAAGTCTACTCCGGCCTTGATGAAATCGTTGACGGTGTTGAGATCGTTCACCGTCCACACGTTGACCACCAGTCCGAGGTCGTGGCATTCCTTGATCCACTCAGGATGCAGGGCCATTACCTTTTGTTCGTAGTCGATGCCGGACAGCCCCTTTGCCTTTACGGTCTTGGGATCCCAGTCGCCATTGAGATACTGGATGTGGGCGTCGGGCAGAAGTTGGTGGAGCAACTCGCATGCCTTGCCGCTGAACGAAATCCATACCGTCTTGTTGAGCAGGCCTTTGTTCTTGACCATGTCAACTGCTTGGCGCACAAGGCTGTCTTCGTGGCTTTGCACCTTCTGCTTCTTGATTTCAAGCACGAGCTTGCAGTTCAAGTCCTTGCCAGTGTCAAGATATTGCTCAAGCGTCGGAATCTTCTCTCCGTTCTTCAGACTTGCGTTCTTCAAGGCTTTGAAGTCGGAGGTCTGTATGTCTATCTTGCCAACGTTTCCGTCGTGGTGGACAACTATGACATTGTCTTTCGTGAGATGCACGTCAAACTCAGCTCCCCAGCAGCCAATCTTGTCGGAGAGTCTCAAAGACGTGATAGAGTTTTGTGCACTTCCAGCGCAATCCCAGTAGCCACGATGTGCGACGATCTTGGTTTGTGCGGCGGCTGTAAGGGTCATGAGGCAAGCGGCTGCCATAACGATCAGTTTTTTCATTGTGCTTTATATTTTCTCTTAAACAGTGCGCTATCAAAACAAAATTAAAAAGCATTTTTGAATAAACAAAGAATTTTAATGACAATGTTTTCATCATTTGATTAGTTTAACGGAAAAAAGATTGGCAGCTTTAATATTTGTAGCGACAAAATGGCACAATTCCTATATATTTTGGTAACTTT
>CAVAGT010000116.1:0-7983 GCA_963588155.1 Lachnospiraceae bacterium
TTCCTCACTCTTCACTCTTCCCTCTTCACTTTAATTTCACTTCCAGGATAGTGTGGCCTTGTCCTATGCCATCATGGATTGCCACTACTTGCAAGCCCGCACGCTCCACCTGTTTTACCATGTCGTCAGAATGGTACATCTTGCTGTTGCCGTTGGCCATTGCGGTGAAATAGACACTCGTCATGGTGAGGCACATCGATGCCGTCTCGAATTTCTGTCGATCCCAGAAGGTCTCCATGATATACAAGGTGGTGCCTTTCGTCATTACCTTGGCGGCACGAGCGAGGATGCTATATATCTCCTCCTCTGAGAAGCAATCGAGAAACTGGCTCATCCAGATGGCATCCCAGTCGCCTGCGGGCAATTGGTTCTGCACATCCAGGATGTTGGTAGGATAGCCGCCGATTCGCTCTGCGCCTTCCTTGCCCTCGATGTTCTTCTTCATCATGCCTATCTGTCCCGGCAGGTCAACTATTGTGACGTTCACGTCCTTGTCATAGCCAACGCAACGCAAGGCAAACCTTCCGGTGTTTCCACCAACGTCCATCAGGTGCTTGGGCTTCTTGCCAAAGACTATCCCCAATGCCGTATCAAACGAATGGTCGCTATAGAAATGGTCAAAGCCAAACCAGCTTTTCTGCACTTGCGGGTCAAGCTTCGAGAGGCCTTCATAGATGGTCGGCCAATCGCCGAGCGTCTTCAAGCCAGCTGGCTTGCCTTCCTTGAGTGCCTCGTCAAGATAAAACATTCCGCGATAGTTGACATCGTGGTTGAAGTCGATGTTGACACGAGTAGCCGGGTCATTGAGCAAGAACCAACCTGTCTTGGAAATGGTGTAGCGGTCGGTTGCCTTGTCTATCAATACTGTACCTGCGCTGAGCGATGCCTCCAACAGGATCTTGAGTGCATACTCCGACAACTTTGTCTTCTGCTGCAGCTCGGCAAGTGTCAAACCGTCAGTGCTGTCACGCAGTTCTTCCAAGACTCCCCACTTCACCATGAGACGGGAGACTTGGAAGATTATGGGACCCCAAGCAATGTATTCCGCCAACCTTTGTGCTTCGCGGGCGGAATACTTCTCCTGGGTGTATCTGTCGCTTTCCGACTTGAATAGGTTCATCGTACAATGGTTTTATTTGGACAGCCGCTTACCTGATTCCGCAAAACCCTTGGCGAGTAACTGTCTTGTTTTCAAACATTCTGTCGATGGCTTTGTAAGTCAACGTTTTATTTCAACTTCTTCACCATATTCACTACAGCCTTGGCCAACTCGTCGAAAGCCGACTGTATGCGTGAGCTCTCGCTGAAGTCGATCAAGCCCTTCACGTTGTCCACACGCAGCACCAATACGGTCTCGCCGGTAGAGGCATCCTTCACAACGATGTCGCCCGCCAAGCCGATGCCGCCCTGACCTTTCTTCAATGAGAACATGCCTACTGCGAAGTTGCCCATGTCCATGCTCTCTATGTTGAAGGTGGTGACGTATTTGCCGCTGGCCTTGTTGTCAAACTTGAATGTCTTGCTCTTGCTAGAGAAACGCTTGGCAAACTGCTTGCCGCCGTTGGCCATGTCCTTCACGTAGTTCTCCATGAAGTCGTTGTCTTTGCGTGTCTGGGCATAGCCCTCCAGCGTGAGGTCGTTGATCTTCACGTTGCTGTAGTCCACGGCGAATGTAGAGGTTGCAGCCTCTTTCAGTACACTGGCGTTGCCGCTCTTCACAAACAACAACTCGTCTGCTGCCATGGCGTTGATGCTCATCAGCACGGCAAACATCAAAAACATAATCTTCTTCATACTCTATTTTCTTTAAGTGTGATTAAAAAAATCCTGTTTTAGCTCTCCTTACTTTATCTGCTTCTTCAGCAACTTGGCCATGTCACCACCCAGTTCGTTCAATGGGTCCTGGAAGGTAATGTCGTCATCGTTGTCACCATCGTTTGTGGCAAAGCTGAACGTGGCTACGCTCTCCGATGTCTCGCTGTCCTTCAGCGTGGCAGTACCCTTCAGACGGCCTTTCTTGTCCACGCTTGTGGGGCTGATGTACAGCACATACTTGGATGATGTGCTCACGGGAGCAGACATCAAGCCGTATTTGGTTGAGACCTGGTTGAAGGAGATGGAGAAAGCTTGCAGCGACTTATCCTCCCAGCCCTTTGCGCGGGTAGCCTTTGACAGGAAGTCGTCCAAGGGGCGTGTTTCCTGATACTTGGTGTTGGTCAAGTCCAACACAACGTCTATCTGTCGCTGACCTTTCAGACATTTTGCAGACCCCTCCGTCATCTTGACGGTGGCAAACGAGGTTATGCTCGTCAGGGCCATGATCAGTGCCAATAACATTTTCTTCATAGTCTCTTGTTTTTGGTTCTTTATCTTATTGATGACTAGTGCCGACTTGGTGAGGCTGTTTAAACAAATTAGATGTCAAGAGCTACCGTAAACTCCACTCCATCGGCATTGAGTTTGGCATTCTCATAATGACCATAATAATGATATCTGTATTTGTAATTTTGCAGAGTGTATCCAACGCCAATGCTTATACCGGTTTTGCTATGGCCAAAGTAGAAATGGCAGCCTATTTGCGGGGCAAAGTAAAAGCCTTCACAATCCGCGAAACTATATCCTATTTTCGCATCAACATAAGGAGAAAAGTTCTTGCGGAAGGCTTTGTGCCATTCGCTTCTTACATGCGCAAACACTGGCACACTCCAACCTTCACTCTCATAATCAGAGTCAAACCAATAGTTAACGCCGGCACCTATACCAGCATAGAGATACGGGTTGATTTGGCAACCATGTGATGTCCACAAATAGGCCCTGTCTTGTTCTATGTCACTTGTATGAAGAATGTATGATTCTCCGAAGAAGCCCCTGTAACGAGGAGCCTTTGCCCAACCATACCTTCTGTCGACATCATTTGTTTCTTCTGTTTCAAAAGACAAGGTGGAATTGGCGTACGGTTCTTTCGTTATTTTAACGACCTCTTCCATCTTGCACACAAAGACAGAGCCGTCTCCTGTCTTTATCTTCAAACTTTCATTTGGAACTTGCTCGACGATGAGACCACGAATGACGCTTCCGTTTTTAAGGTAAACCACTTCCTGCAGGTTCTGTGCCTCTGCCAGAGAAATGCTGATAAACGAAATCAGCAAGACAAACATTAATTTGAATTTCGCTTTCATAATCATGTATGTATTTTAAATCAGATTCTTTTGATGACCAAGGCGGAGTTGGTGCCTCCAAACCCGAAACTGTTACTCAGGATGGTATTGAGTTCCGTCTCCACGGTCTTGGTCGCAATGTTCAACTTCTCGGAGTGTTCGTCAGGATTCTCGAAGTTGACGTTCGGAGCCACGAAGTTGTTTTGCATCATCAAGGTGCTGTAGATAATCTCCGAGGCACCTGCCATCCAGCACTCGTGTCCCGTCATGCCCTTGGTAGAGGATATGAGGGCATGCTTGCCGTGGAACATACGGTCGAGGGCTATTGCCTCGTACATGTCGCCCTGGTGCGTGCTTGTGGCATGGGCGTTGATATAGTCGATGTCGTCAGCCTCCACCCCGGCGCACTTCAGGGCGCGCGTCATGGCAATGACACTGCCGTCGTCGGATGGCTGGCTGATGCCGCCACCATTGCTTGAGAACCCATAACCCACCACCTCTGCGAGGATGTTGGCACCGCGTGCCTTGGCGTGTTCATAATCCTCCAACACCAAGGCGGCAGCACCGCCGCTCGGTATCAGACCATCGCGGTCGCGGTCGAAGGGACGGCTTGCCTTAGTTGGCTCGTCCATGCGGATGGAGAAAGCACCGAGGGCATCAAACGAGGCCATGGAATAATAGTTGGTCTCCTGTGCGCCGCCGCAGAGCACCATGTCTTGCAGTCCCTGCTTTATCATCATGAAGCCAAGACCGATGGAATGGCTGCCGCTGGCACAAGCCGAACTGACCGTGAAGTTGACGCCACGCAGATGGAAGATGGTGCTGAGGTTCATGTTGACGGTGGAGTTCATCGACTGGAAGATGATGCCATAGCCCAACATAGCCGAGTCGTGCTTCTCGTCCATGATCTTTGAAGCCTCGATGACCGGCTTTGCGGAAGAATCGTTGCCGAAGATGCATCCCACCTCGTTCTGCAACAAGTATTCGTCAGAGATGCCTGCTTGGTCGAACGCTTGCATGCTCGCCATATAAGCATACTTCGCTTCCTCCGACATTCCCGCACGCGTGTGGCGGTCGAGCATCTTCTTGGTGATGACAGGCTCTGCGACGATGCCCGTCAAAGCCGAACGATAACCATATTCCAATCGCTCTGGCTGTATGCCGATGCCCGATTTTCCATTATATAGCGATTCCTTGACCATCTCAAGGTCTGTGCCGAGGCACGACCAGATGCCCATACCAGTAATTACTACTCTTCTTTCCATGTATTATACATTATATTATATATGCAACATAATTGAAATGTGACGAGGGCTTATGTATACAGCCCACCGTTCACACTGATCACCTCGCCCGTGATGTAAGCGGCTGCGTCGGAGACCAGGAAACGCACAAGGGCTGCCACTTCCTCCGGCTTGCCGAACCGCCCCACAGGTACCAGTTTCTTAAGCTCGTCTTGCGGAAGGTCTTTTGTCATGTCGGTCTCTATAAAGCCTGGCGCTACAGCGTTTACTGTCACATTCCTTGCGGCTACCTCTTGCGCTAGGGCTTTTGTGGCACCGATAAGCGCGGCTTTTGCGGCACTATAGTTCACCTGTCCAGCCATGCCCTTCAAACCTGACAAAGAAGCCATGTTGATGATTCTTCCGCCACGTTTGCGCGGCATCATGTGTTTCAACAGACGCCTCGTGATATAGAAAAACCCGTTCATGTTCGTGTTCAGCACATCGTGCCATTCATCATCAGACATCATGAACATGACGTTGTCGCGGCGAATGCCCGCATTATTAACCAACACGGAAATGTATTCTTGCGGATGAGCGGCTTCCCACTCGTCGATAGCGGTTTCTATCTGTTGCGGGTCAGCCACGTCAAACGGCAGCAATTCGGCATGCCCGCCGTTTGCCTCTATCAAGGATTTCACCTCCTCTGCGCTATTGGCATTAGAACGATAATTGATTACAACAGTGTATTCCTCTGCCAAGCTTAAAGCTATGGCACGCCCTATGCCTCGTGACGCTCCTGTTATTAATGCGTATTTCATTTTCTATATACGTAGTTTTGATGCATGATACCATGTTCCGTATGACAAACCTACCGTCAAACATTGCTTCTGTTTTCTCCATCTCTTACAGAAAGACAGAAAATTTGGTGCTAAATTAATAAAAAGAATTAAAATGAACAAATTTAAGCTATGAAATCTGATGTTGGGCGCATTTTTAGCATTTATTTAAAGCGGATAAAAAAAGATTTTAGAGAATGCCACGCCGGGTGATCAACAAATGCTTTGCGTAATCGGCAGGGCCGCGTTTCCGAATTATGCAATCGTGAAAAATCACGACAAAAGGCTTCCTGAGAATCGATTGTTTCCAACTGGCCAACCTTTTGCCCGCAAATAAGCGAATAGCGAGAAGTTTTCTATCTCATTGACTACCAAGGCATTGTGCAATATAACTTTTTAAAGACCCAAAGCTGAGCCTTGCCACGCCGACTTTACAGTGGAATCGCATTGACTTTACGCTGAAATCGTGTTGTCTTTGCACTGATATCATGTCGCCTTTACGCTTGAAAGACCGTGGTATATCTTACAACGTCATACAAAACCTTGCTATATGGCAAAAATTCAAAATAAAGTTCGTAATTTTGCACAAGCCACCACGTAGATGTACCTTCTGCACATATTGGTGGGTGCTGGGATGGTGGCGCAAGAGTCCGTACACATTCAGCTTTCTGTAGCGTAATTTTACCTTTTTTATTTCATAAAACCATGTACACAACAGCACGTAAAATGATGATGACACTTGCCTTCTGCATGTCATTTGTAATGGTCATGGGCGCATGCAGCGACAACAACCATGAGGGTGGTAATGGCCTGCCGTCGTTCACTCTACCGCAAAGGATAGCCGTCATTGACGCCGGAAGCACCGGGTCGCGCCTCAAAGTCTACGAAATCAAGGCCGACAGCACCATCGAACGCCTGTTCCCTGCTACGGCAGAAGAGAAAAAAAAGTCGAAGGGCGGTGCGCTCTCCAAGGTGGCCAACCAGACCGACAGTGTGCGGAAATACCTGGAGCAGATGACCGCCAAATACACCCGCTCCACGGGCGAGGTCATACCGCTCTACGTATTGGCCACTGCCGGCATGCGCCATCAAGACAAGGACAAGGCCAACGGCGTGTATGCCAAGATGGCAAGCATATCCGAAACGATGAACGGCTTCAAGGTGCAGCAAGCCATGACCATCTCCGGACGCTACGAGGGTCTGTACGCCTGGATAGCTGCCAACTATGAAAACCATACGCTCACCAAAACGCCCGTGGGAACGCTTGAGATAGGCGGCATGTCGATGCAGGTGGCTTTCGCCACAACCTCTACAGCCGTACCTACCGACTATAAGATTACGCGCCACGACTGGGGCACGCTCTACTGCAAGAGTTATCTGAACGGTGGCATGGATGCCATCTACGAGCAGACCCCCGACACCTTGCCTTTCCAGTTCACCCTGCCCATCGAGGATATCAGTGCCTACAGCGGCAATACGTCGTTTTTCGGATGCAGCACAGGTGTGGTAAAGACACTGAACGGCATCGAGCAAGCCGGTTCGCCTGAGGCTTACGCGCAAACGCTGCCCCGTTCGGATCGCTACCACAACTTCATGTGCGCCTACTACGTGCCTTGGGTGGTGGAGAATCTGCATCTCACCAACCGCATCATTGCCGACCCCTACGATACCGATTGGACCGAGGGTGCCGTTTACGACATCGTTATCAACCGACAGACACCCGAACCTTTCGATTACGTGAAAGCCCTCTGACAAAGGTACGGTTGCCCGTTTTTTATTGGTGTCCTGAAAAAACATCGCAACAGGCGAGTGGCGTAGGGACAACGGAAAAAAGCGTAGGGGGACCCCCTACGCTTTTTTTCGTCGCACCATGATGGTTGCCCCTTTAGAGGCGCAAGCCTACAGTCTCACCCATCGTCCATTCCGGAATGTCTCTATCCGCTCAGCATATGGTTCTATTCCAAACCAATATGCTACGGCAACAAAAACAAGCACTACGACCGCAAGGGTAAGGAAAATCAGTAGTAACCAATTGCCAAGTCTTAGGAAAGTCTTTTCTGGCACGATTCTGCCGAAGAGTTGGCACAGGTACTCAACAAACTTTGATTTGATACTCATCATGCTAAATTTGTTGGTTTAAATCCATACTTTACATTATTTTCTGCGTTGTTAATATCCACACATGCCTGATACCACTGCAATAAGCGCTCGCACCATTATATATGCAACACAAATGAGAAAACTCTTCTTGCCAATATGATAGAATGTCTTTATAGGCATTGTCTTGCTAATCAGCCAAGACAGGCATAAAGCCGATAGATATACAAACATTTGCTTCCATGACCCTATCCCTAATACAACACAGGCTATGTAACCAATCGGAACCGAATTAACGACTATTGAAATTAGCTTCTTGTCCTTTTGGGTTAGCTCTGTTTTGGCACAATTCTCCGTGATGATCTTTTCTTGGTTGCCGTTGTCCTTTACAACTTGCTCCAATTTTTCTTTTGTTCTTTCTGTAATCATATTTCTGTTTTTACGTTTGACGCGGCAAAGATATAACACCTATATGCCAATGTGTGACATACAGGCAGAAAACTCTTCGTTTTTATAGTGGCATCTTCAATCGAAGATGCTGAAGATGCCACGCACAATAGAGGAACTGGCAATGCCACCGGCTATGCCGCCGACAAGTCCGCCAACAACTGTTCCAACACCAGGACACAAAGCCGTACCGATGGCGGCACCGACCGTACCACCAGC
>CAVAGT010000117.1:0-7975 GCA_963588155.1 Lachnospiraceae bacterium
CTCGTGATCACCACGCGGAAGCCTGGGCGCGAGTATGTGAGGATGGACGCCGGATTAGACTCCGGCTGGGCGATGGAGGTCGCCAAGCAAGTCATAGATGCGCTGAAGTGACACAATGGCGCGAAAGAGTGACATTGTGTCACGATGAAAACTTGGGCACAAAGGTTGCAATATTGGGAGTGAAGCTCGAAAGAACTCCAAGGTAAAAACAAAGTAAAAACATAATAATTAGGAGGTTAAGACTATGTTATTCCCAGTATTGAACGATTGGTTTGACAACGATTTCAGTGACAACATGATGAACGGCTTGCGCCGCGTAAACGCTACGGCTCCGGCGGTCAACGTAAAGGAGGATGCCGATAAATACACCATGGAAGTGGCGGTTCCGGGCATCAAGAAAGACTTCGTGCGCATTGACCTCAACAAGGATGGCGACCTTGAGCTTGCCATCGAAAACAAGCTCGAGCATCATCAAGAGAGCGGCAAGGCGGAGCACAAGGAACACTATCTGCGCCGCGAGTTCTCTTACACCAACTATCAGCAGACCTACAGCCTGCCTGACGACGTGGAGAAGGACGAGATCTCCGCAAAGGTTGAGGACGGCATCTTGAGCATCGTGCTCCCGAAGATCAAGAAGAGCGACGTCAGCGTGAACGGAAGAAGGATTGAAATAGGATAGGATTAGATGAATGGAAGGAGGATAAAGATAGGTTAGTTTCTTTATAGGTACTTGTAAAAAAAAAGATTGTGTGGATTGAAAAAGCCCCGCCATCCTGCGAAGGATGACGGGGCTTTGCCTTGTCTGCATTTTTGTGTTTTTGCGTCGCCATTGGAATCGTGTTGAGATTGCAGTGAAATGACGATGAGATTCTAGTGCAATGCCATTACGATTCCAGTGCTATGTCATCGTCTTTTCAGTGCAATGTCGACGCGATTGCAGTGCTTTTTATTTCACGATCTTTTGTCCGTTCTTGATGTATACGCCGTGGGGCAGGGTTGACAGGTCGAAGCCAAGGAACACGCCGTTGATGGAGTAGACCTTGTCGTCGGTGGCTTGCTGGTTGTCCCAGATGGGCAGGATTCCGCTTGCCACGTCGTGGACGTAATCGAACGAGACGATGCCGTTCTCGTATTTGATGTTCTTCAGGGCCTTGTTCGTCTTCAGCTTCTCTGTCTTCGCCGAGTTGTACCAGCAGAAGTTTGGCTGGGAGTTGGTGTCGCTGAGCTCCGTGACGTTGAGGTTTGCTACGTTGCCAGTGCCGGGGAAGAGGTCACCCTTGAGACTTGCCGCATAGATGGCTGTGTTCGCGGTTGTATATGAAGACAGGCACGCTCCGTCGGCGGGCACCACGGCCATGCCTGGATAGCCCGGGGTGTTGTTCAGGCTCGTGCTGGTTGCAATTGTCGTGCTTGGCAGGTTTACATGATACACAAGCAGTCCGTTGCCTTTCTGTGACGTGTTCCATCCTTTCTTCTGTATGAATTCGAGCATGAAATACTCGTTAGAGTTTTGCGGGTTCACTATCTTGTAGGCCGTGCCGCCTTGCTCCGTGGATGTCTCCATGGTGATGCTTGCGTCGCTGTTGAGGGTCTTGATGTCCACCGGCCATTCCATTTGCTCTTTCTCGAATGCCGTGTAAGCAGTGGGGCGGAACCCGCTGTTGGAATATTCGCCACCGTCCATTAGATCCCAGAATTCCATCTCTTGATTGTCAACGCAAGCCGATTTCTCTGTGGGATAGAAGTCTGGCAGGCCGAGGGCATGGGAGAACTCATGGCAAGCCACGCCCAAGCCCGCGATGACGGGGCTTGAGTTTGCTGCGGTCGTGTCGCAAGGGTTTCCGTTGCTGTCTATGTTGAACGGGCTGCGCTCGCCCGACATGGTGTACCACCTGACCTTCTTGCCGCCCAAGGTGGCACCGGCTGTGGTCCATGCGTTTGCCCATACCGCCGTGCCGGGTCCGCCGGTGTTTTGCTCGATGCCAGCGTATAATATGTAGACGCCCTCTATGGTTTCCCCGTCGAGGCTGAAAGACTCAAGGTCGCTGGCGGAAACGGAACTTTCTATAAGCGAGAGTGCGTCCTTCACGAGCGCTCGTGGGTTCTCATCTCTGTTGTTGTCCTCGTTCTTGCCTCCATAATATGTCTCAGGATGGTTGACGGTCACGGGCCCATAGATCTTGAACTTCGGGGTGAACGTGCCGTTGCTCATGTCGTTGAAATACTGGGCTATCGAACCGTGGTTGTGGTGGTTGCCGTTGCCGAGGTCTTCTTGACTTTCACCATTGAACAACTGCTCAAAGGCTTTCAGCGGCTCGTTTATCGTAAACTTTACATCAGAGAAGTTTACAAGCACGACCGGAATGGTTACGCTGCCGCTATGGCTTACATAAGAATTGGCCTTGGAGATGACCTTGTGGACGCTCCCGTTAGCAGCCTCGCGTTTCATCAACATTGCCGTTCCGCATTGTCGGCGTCTCTGCGTTTGCTGCGCCATGACGCAATGTGAAAGCAACAGGGAGATGATGAGTAAAACAGTGTGTTTCATTTTTCTTATTCTGGTTGTTATGCGTACTTTAGTTAATGCTTTTTGGTTAATGCCTTTGGGTTATCCCCAATGCTTTCCTGTAGGCGCTGATTATCGGGTCGTTGTCGGCATCGTCCATCCTCTTGAAAATCTTTGCCATCTTCTTCGCGTTGCGATGGTCGCGCCTGCTCTTGGAACTCAGCAGGTCGGAGAGGTTGAAGTCGATGCCCGTGATGGGGTGTTGCAGCGCCATCTCGATGCGGTCTTCCTTGGTCCACTTGTTCACGGCCTTCTTGAAATTGTCTGACTGTGAGCCGTATACCACTACCTCGCCGATGTTGTTGTAGTCTCTTATCACGGGAATGGTGTCGGCGGCGAACTTTGCCGGAATGCGCAAGGCTACATAGCCGGGCTTGACGAGAAACAAGGTGTCGAACTTCTCGGGTACCTCTACCGAGCCCAACACGTTTGTCGTGTCAGCCTTTTGCTTGTCGGCCCATACGTGGAAGCCTTGCACGGGACGGCTCACTTCCGGGTCATAGACCATGATGTGTCGTTGAGCGTTGACCCGCTCCAAGGGGAGCAATGAGAAAAGGAAAACGCATAAATACACGACGTGTTTCATAAATAAATGTGCTAAGTAATTTGTTTAGGGTACAAAAATAATCAAAAAAAGTCAAGGCGTAAAAAAAAACGCTTGACTTGTGACAATTTAACGTTTCGCCAAATATTTTCTTCCTTTTTTCTGTAACGATTCGATTAAAATGAGCTAACTTTGCATATCAAATGATATCAAGATAAAAAGAGTATCTTAAAATGGCTGAATCAAGACAAATCAAGACTGCGCTTATCTCCGTGTTCCATAAGGACGGATTGGAGGATCTCCTTAAAAAGCTCAACGAGGAGGGTGTTAAATTCCTTAGCACCGGCGGCACGCAGAAATTCATAGAAGAGTTGGGTTACGACTGTCAGAAAGTGGAGGATGTCACCACCTATCCTTCCATTCTCGGAGGCAGGGTGAAGACCCTTCATCCAAAAATATTCGGAGGCATCCTCGCCCGTCGTGACAATGAGGGCGACAAGGAGCAGATGGGCGAATATGAGATTCCTTCTATCGACCTCGTCATCGTGGACCTCTATCCTTTCGAGCAGACCGTGGCAAGCGGCGCGTCGGAGCAGGACATCATAGAGAAGATCGACATAGGCGGCATCTCGCTCATCCGCGCAGGAGCCAAGAACTTCAGCGACGTTGTCATCATCCCGAGCAAGGCAGAGTATCCCGTGCTGTTGGAGCTGCTCAACAAGAAGGGTGCCGTGACCGACGTGGAGGATCGCCGTATGCTCGCCGAGAGGGCGTTTGGCGTGTCGAGCCATTACGACACCGCTATCCATGAGTGGTTTGCCTCGCTTCGTTAACCGTGGTGTTGATACGTCAATCAAGAAATATAATATATAGAAATAGGAAATTAGATGGGAATGTTTTCTTTCGTTCAAGAGATAGCAATGGACTTGGGAACCGCCAACACGATCATCATCAGCGATGACAAGATCGTGGTCGACGAGCCTTCTGTTGTAGCCCTTGATCGCCGTACAGGCAAGATGATCGCGGTTGGTGAGAAAGCCAAGATGATGTATGAGAAGACCCACGACAATATACGCACCATCCGTCCGCTGCGCGACGGAGTGATAGCCGACTTTACGGCTTGCGAGCAGATGATGCGAGGTCTTATCAAGATGGTTCACACAGGCAGTCGCCTTTTCTCTCCGACGCTTCGCATGGTTATTGGTGTGCCTTCCGGTTCCACCGAGGTGGAGCTCCGCGCCGTGCGCGACTCAGCCGAGCATGCCGACGGCCGCGATGTCTACCTTATCTTCGAGCCGATGGCTGCAGCCATTGGTATTGGCATTGACGTTGAGGCCCCGGAGGGCAACATGATAGTTGATATAGGCGGTGGCTCTACAGAGATTGCCGTCATCTCCCTTGGCGGCATCGTGAGCAACAACTCTATCCGTATTGCTGGCGACGACCTTACGGCTGACATTCAGGAGTATATGAGCCGTCAGCACAACGTGAAGGTCTCTGAGCGTATGGCAGAGCGCATCAAGATACATGTGGGCTCAGCCCTTACCGACCTTGGCGACGAGGCTCCTGAGGACTATGTGGTGCATGGACCTAACCGCATCACCGCCCTGCCAATGGAGGTGCCTGTGTGCTATCAAGAGATTGCGCATTGCCTCGACAAGACTGTGGCAAAGATTGAGAACGCCGTGCTCTCGGCATTGGAGGCTACTCCGCCAGAGTTGTATGCCGATATCGTGAAGAACGGCATTTGGCTTACTGGTGGTGGCGCGTTGCTCCGTGGCCTTGACAAGCGCTTGCAAGATAAGATCAACATTCCTTTCCATATCGCCGAGGATCCTCTCCACAGTGTGGCAAAGGGCGCAGGCATAGCGCTTAAGAATGTAGACAGGTTCTCGTTCCTTATGCGTTAATTGTGCGATGCACAATTTAATTGATTTTATACAAAAGCATAGCCACTGGTTCCTCTTCGTCTTGCTCGAAGTAATCAGTATGGCCTTGTTGTTCCAGTACAACAGCTACCAAGGTAGCGTGTGGTTCACCTCGGCCAATACTGTCAGCGGCAAGTTGGACTCGTGGAATTCCGCGGTGGAAAGCTTCTTCTCCTTGGGTAAGGTCAATCAAGAACTTACCCAACGCAACCTTTATTTGGAACAACAGGTGAGGAAGCTTTCCACACGTCTTTACGACGTGACCAAGGACAGCACGTGGACCGACACGGCAGGCGTGAAACTTCTCAAGAGTTTTAAGCTCATTCCCGCCAAGGTGGTGAGCAACTCGGTGATTCATGCCAACAACCTTATCACGATAGACAAGGGCTCGCTCGATGGTGTCAAAGCCGATATGGGTGTGGCTTGCGGAAGTGGCGTGGTAGGTATAGTTTACCTCACGTCGCCACATTATTCAATCGTGATTCCAGTCATCAATACGAAGTCGAACATTAGTTGTCGCATTCAAGGAAGAGACTATTTCGGGTATCTTCATTGGATGGGTGGCGACCCGCAAAAGGCTTATGTAGAAGAGGTGCCGCGTCATGCCCGCTTCAAGTTGTACGACAACGTAGAGACGAGCGGTTATTCTTCTGTTTTCCCGGCTGGCATATTGGTGGGAAAAATTCTTCATGTTTATAATTCCATTGATGGCGTGTCCTATCGCCTTCAAGTGAAGTTGGCTACCGACTTCTCGCGTCTGCGTGACGTGTGTGTCATCGACAATGCCCCGGTTTTGGAACGCCTCGAAGTGTTGCGTGCTGCGCAAGATTCGCTGAAGACCAACGTCGACAAGTGACGTGAATTGCGTGAAGACGGAGTTGCTTGTAAGTAAAGGTAGTAGTAGATAAGTAAAAGTAGAATAGGAGGAAGAGGTAAAAGGATGAATATAGATTTCCTGAAACGTTTGCTGCTTTTCTTTGGGCTGATGCTTGTTCAGGCGTTGGTGCTTAACCACGTACACCTCTTTGGCGTGGCCACACCTTTGCTGTATGTCTATTTCGCAATATCCTTCCGACGTGGCACGCCAAAATGGGCCATGCTCGTATGGAGTTTCCTGTTGGGTCTGAGCATAGATGTGTTCTCCAATACCCCTGGCGTTGCCGCGGCGTCAATGACGCTGGTGGCCGCCGTACAACCATATTTGCTTGAACTCTTTATTCAGCGTGGCGACGACGACGAGGTGCTTCCGTCAATCCTGGCGTTTGGGTTGGGCAAGTTCACGTTGTTCGCGTTTATTCTGACATTTGTTTATTGCCTTGCCTTCTTCACGTTGGAGTCGTTCACGTTTTTCAATTGGATTCAGTGGCTGTTGAACACGGGCACAAGCGTGTTGTTGACGCTTCTCCTGGTGTTGGTTATCGACAATTTGAGACGCTTTTAGCGTAAGCGTAGAGGGGAGGAAGCTCTGATGAAGGATTTCAGTCTTGAGAATAGAAAGAGGGTCATAGGCGGCATCGCCGTTTCTATAGTGTTGCTCTATGTCGTGCGTCTTTTCGTGCTTCAGGTAATGAGCGACGACTATCGCAAGAGTGCCGACTCAAACGCCTTCTTGAAGAAGGTGGAGTACCCCAGCCGAGGCATTATACGCGACAGGAACGGAAAGCTGCTTGTCTTTAACCAGCCTTCCTACGACATCATGGTGGTGATGAACGAGGAGCGTGGCCACATTGACACATTGGACTTCTGCCAGACCTTGGGCATTACGAAGGAAGAGTTTATCAAGAGGATGAACGACATCAAGGATCCAAACAAGAATCCTGGGTACTCTCGCTTCACCCAACAACTCTTCATGTCTCAAGTCGATGACAAGAACTTCAGCGTGTTTCATGAGAAGATGTTTAGGTTCCCTGGTTTTTATATCCAGAAGCGAGCCATTCGTCAATATATGTACCCTTATGGTGCTCATATCCTTGGCAAGGTGTCGGAGGTGTCGCAAGGCGACATTGAGGATGACACTTATTACCAGCCAGGCGATTATATAGGCAAGTTGGGCGTAGAGCGCAGCTATGAGAAAGAGTTGCGCGGCATCAAGGGCGTGCAGGTTCTTCTCCGCGACGCCCATGGTCGCGTGCAGGGACATTACCAAAGCGGCAAGTTCGACCATCGCCCTGTGCCAGGCAAGGACTTGACCCTTGGGCTCGACATTAATCTCCAAGCCCTTGGCGAGCGCATGATGAGGGGAAAGATAGGAGCCATAGTTGCCATCGAGCCTTCCACTGGCCAAATTCTTTGCATGGTGTCGTCGCCGACCTATGACCCACGGCTGTTTGGCACCAAGAGTCGCAACAAGTATCATAAGTTCCTAACACGTGATCCTCATAAGCCGTTGCTCAACCGTGCCATCATGGGTCAATATCCTCCAGGCTCCACTTTCAAGACCACGCAGGGGCTTACCTTCCTATCTGAGGGTATCATTTCGCCAGCCACGCAATATCCTTGCCACAGGGGGTTCTATTATAAGGGCCTTCACGTGGGTTGTCATGGTCATGCAGCCCCGCTGAGTCTCGTGCCGGCAATCAGTACCTCGTGCAACGCTTTCTTCTGCTGGGGATTGCTCAACATGATGAGTAACCGCACTAAGTATAAGAACGTGGATGATGCCATGAACACATGGCGCGACTACATGGTGTCGATGGGCTTCGGCTATCGTCTCGGCATTGACCTGCCTGGCGAGAAACGTGGCTTGATACCTAACGCCACTTTCTATGATAAGGCTTATCGAGGCTCTTGGAACGGCTTGACCGTCATCAGTATAAGCATAGGACAGGGAGAGGTCAACCTCACACCGTTGCAGATTGCCAACTTGGGTGCCACGATAGCCAACCGCGGCTATTATTACGTGCCTCACGTGGTGAAGAAGATTAAGGGTGAGCCCAT
>CAVAGT010000118.1:0-7959 GCA_963588155.1 Lachnospiraceae bacterium
TCCTCGGGAATCAACTCTGTTGGGTTCTCGTCCATCTTCTCCAACCAGATACCATCCTTGTTGATCTTCGCCTTGATGTTGCGGTCGGCAGAGCAGCTCACGCCCATACCGATAGGACAGCTGGCACCGTGGCGAGGCAAGCGAACCACACGGATGTCGTGGGCGAGGTACTTGCCGCCAAACTGTGCGCCGAGACCTATCTTGTGAGCCTCTGCGAGGAGCTTGTTCTCCAAGTCGATGTCGCGGAAAGCGCGGCCTGTCTCGTCGCCTGTAGTAGGCAACTCATCGTAGTACTTGATGGAAGCAAGCTTCACGGTCAAGAGGTTCTTCTCTGCCGAAGTGCCACCAATCACGAAGGCGATGTGGTAAGGAGGACAAGCGGCAGTTCCGAGGCTCTTCATCTTCTCCACGAGGAAGGGAAGAAGTGTGCCCTCGTTCTGGATGGTAGCCTTGGTCATGGGGTAGAAATAAGTCTTGTTGGCAGAGCCGCCACCCTTGGCAACCATCACGAAGCGATACTCGTCGCCCTCGGTTGCCTCGATGTCGATCTGAGCAGGGAGGTTACAACGGGTGTTCACCTCGTCGTACATGTTGAGAGGCGCGTTCTGCGAGTAGCGCAGGTTGTCTTGGGTGTAAGTGTTGTAAACGCCGAGGCTCAATGCCTCCTCGTCCTCGAAGTCAGTCCATACGCGCTGACCCTTCTCACCGTGGATGATGGCGGTACCTGTGTCCTGGCAGAAGGGGAGGATGCCCTTCACGGCTGTCTCGGCGTTGCGGAGGAACTGGAGAGCCACATACTTGTCGTTCTCAGAAGCCTCGGGGTCGGTCAGGATCTTTGCCACCTGTGCGTTGTGCTCACGACGGAGCATGAACTCCACGTCGTGGAAACCCTGCTGTGCGAGCAGGGTCAAGGCTTCCTTGGAAACCTTGAGGATAGTCTTGCCCTCAAACTCAGCTGTGCTTACGCCTTCCTTGGTAAGCAAGCGATACTCAGTCTTGTCCTCTCCCAACTGGAACATGGGAGCGTACTTGAAATCGGGTGTATTAGCCATAATGTTTTTTGTTTATATTTTAAAACTGTTGTTTATTATATATTATTAATGTGTATTCGTTCGGGAAACCAACTGTCATTGTCAGCGTCAGAAGTTTTTAATATCCAAAGATGTCCTTCTGCATGAGATGCTTGATCGGTGCAATCTTCTTCAGAGCCTCCATGTCGAGGTTCTTCTCATCGCCAAGAATGATCATACGGAAGGGCTTGCCCACGATGTCCTGCTTCTCGAAGCGGGTGATGTCCTGCAGCGTGAGGGCAGGGAGCGACTCGTAAAGCTTCTTGTTTGGATCATAGTCGAGACCAAGCTTCTGGGCATTGAGATATGCCGAGATGACATTGAACTTGGTGGTGCGTGCGCTCTGGAGCGACTTCGTGAGACTTTGCTTCGCCAGATTGAAGGAAGCCTCGTTCTGTGGGAAGTCGTTGATGATCTCGTTGAACACCTTGATGCAATCGGTCATCTTGTCGTTCTGAGAGATGATGTGGGTAAAGAACTTCTCCGTCTCATTTTTCTCGCTAGGGCGAACGTAGGCAGCCCCGGCGTTGTAGGCCAGTCCACGGGTCTCGCGCAACTCCTGGAACACGATAGTGTTCATGCCGCCGCCGAAGTACTCGTTGAAGAGGCTCACCACGCCGATGTTGTCGGCATTGAAAGGCTTACCCTGGTTCTGATAGGTGCGCAGGTAGATGTTCTTTGCCTCGTAGGGGGCGATGTAGATCTCGTTCTCCTTGATTACCTGACTCTCGTATTTCTTGCCATGTGGCACGGCGGCAAGCTTCTTAGCGGTCTTGTGCTCCTTGGCGAGCAGTGCGCTCAGTTCCTTCTCGCTGTAGGGTCCGTAGTAGAGCACGGTATGCTCCATGTCGCTCAATCCGCCAAGGAGATTCACGAACTCCTGAGGGTCGCTCTGGCGCAACTTGTCGGTGCTGATGCTATTGAGGTAAGTGTTGTAAGGGCCATACGTGCTGTAAGCCCAGAGGCGAGCGAAATTCTCCTTCTGGTTGGTCTTGGCATCGGCGTGGTTCTTGTCGATGAGGTCGATGTACTGGTTCCAACTGGTCTTGTCGGCCTTGGCACTGTGGAGCACATCTTCCAGGAGCTTGAGAGCTGCAGGGAGGTTCTCGTTCAAACCATTGAGACTTATTTGGAGTGTCTTCGTGCCTTGAGCCACACTGTAGTTGCAAGCCAGCTTGTAGAATGCCTGCTTGATGTCCGATACGCTCATCTTGTCGGTGCCAATGTAGTTGAGGTAGTTGGCGGCATAGCTGTAGCGAGTGTCGTCCTCATCGCCGAACTCGTAGCGGAACACGAGGTTGAACAGTCCGTCCTGAGTATTCTGCTTGTAGATGAGGGGCAACTTCTTGCTGGTCTTGGTGATGGTGAGGTCTTTCTTGAAGTCCACGAACTGGGGCTGGATGGGAGTCACCTCCGAGTTCTTGATTTCCTTCACGAAATCGCTTTCATACTCGCGGTTGGCTGGGATGGGGGTAATGATGGGCTTCTCTATCTTCTTGAGGGTCGTGTCCTCGCCCATGCGCTTGTATACGCACACGAAGTTGTCAGCACGCAAGTATTTGTTGGCGAAATCCACGATATCCTTCTTGGTGAGCTTGCTCTGGCGGTCGAGTTGCAGTGCCACCTGACTCCAGTCTTGGTCATTGATGAAGGCATCGCCCATCATGCTGGCACGATTGTCGTTGCTGTCGAGGCTCTTGTAGAAGTTGAGCTTCTTGTTGGCAATGACGGCGGGCAACAGGTCGTCGGAGAAGTCACCCTTGCGCAACTTCTCCATCTCTTCGAGAAGGAGGGCGCGCACGTCTTCGAGCTTCTGGTCTTTGTTGGGGACACCCTCGATGGTGAAAGCGGAGTAGTCGTGCAGATTTTCAGAGTAGGCTCCAGCCTGGCTCAGCTTCATCTTCTGCTCCAGGTCTACCTCGAAGAGACCAGCCTTTCCGTTCGCCAACATATCGGAGATAACGCCGAGCATGTCGCTGCTCTCTACGTCGTTGGCTCCCTTGAATTGCCAGGCCATCATCACGTTCTCTGCGTCCTTGCCCACCACGGCGGTATCCTTGACGGCGGTGATGGCTGGCTGTGCCGGGAATTCGGGGCGAACCACCTTGTCGCTCTTCTTCCAGGAGCCGAAGTATTTGTCGATGACGGCGATAGTCTGATCGGGGTCGAAGTCGCCAGCCAGCACGATGGCCACGTTGTTTGGCACGTAGTATTGGTGGAAGTAGTTCTGTATGTTGACGATGCTGGGGTTCTTCAGGTGCTCCTGCTCGCCGATAGTTGTCTGCGTGCCGTAGGGGTGAGTTGGCGTGAGGAGCTTCCAGAGGGCGGCATACTCCTTGTCGCCGTCGCTTGCCATAGTGATGTTCTTCTCCTCATACACAGCCTCCAGCTCGGTGTGGAAGCCACGTATCACCATGTTCTGGAACCGGTCGCTCTGCACCTTCGCCCAGTTTTCTATCTCGTTGTTGGGGATGTTCTCCACATAGCAAGTCACGTCGTTGGAAGTATAGGCGTTGGAGCCTTCGCTTCCGATGCTCGCCATGAGCTTGTCGTACTCGTTGGGGATGTTGTACTTGGCGGCGAGCTGCGACACTGAGTCTATCTCGTGGTAGGCTTGCTTGCGCTGTGTCGGGTCGGTGAGCTTGCGGTAAGCCTCATAGCGGCGAGTGATCTCGTCGAGGTAGGGCTTCTCCTTCGCAGCATCCGTTGTGCCAAATTTCTTGGTGCCCTTGAACATCAAGTGCTCCAGATAGTGGGCGAGTCCGGTAGTCTCGGCTGGGTCGTTGCGCGAACCAGTCTTCACGGCGATGTTGGCCTGCAGGCGAGGCTGTTCCTTGTTTACCGACATGTACACCTTCAGACCGTTGTCGAGGGTGTAGATGCGCGTCTTCATTGCATCGCCGGGCACGGTGGTGTAATGATAGTCCTTTGCGGCGGCGTTCATGGCTCCCATGAGGAGAGCCGCCATCATTACATGTTTTAGTCTCATAACTACTTTTATAACTTCATCCGCAAGCCCACAAGGGGTTTGGGCAACTTATTTAGTTTGTTGATATTTAATTATTAATTATAAATTGTTCATTAATTCTCGTAGTCCACCTCATGGTCGAGACTCTCGATGAAGTTTCTGAACACCTCTTCCTCCACGTCTCCCATGGCAAACTCCTTCTCCGCGTCTTTCTTGATCTCGGCTATCCAGGAGCGGCGGGCGACAATGTAGTCATCATGGATGCGTGCGGCATCGTCCTGGGTTATCTCGGTGATGTTGTAGTAGTCGCAAATCATCCTGTAGGTCCACGCCCACTGGTATTCGCGATAATGGTCGTTGATTTCCTCGAAACGATCAATGAGCAACTGTATGTTGTCGAAGTTGTCGCTCTTGAGGTCGTCGATGATGCGTTGCTCCTCAGCTGCCGGGAGCAGCAGTCCGGAGAGATCGTTCCAGTCTCCTTCGCCCGTCGTTGTGGCGGGAGGAGCCAGCGTGGGGTCTCTCTTCAGCACGCGTTTCAGCACGGCACCCATGTAGATGCGCAGTGCGATGTCGTAGTATTTGATGCCCTTGCGCAGCGATGTGGCAGGGATGA
Organism: Lachnospiraceae bacterium; assembly: GCA_963588155.1. Classification (GTDB taxonomy): domain Bacteria; phylum Bacteroidota; class Bacteroidia; order Bacteroidales; family Bacteroidaceae; genus Prevotella. The sequence goes on from CAVAGT010000118.1 coordinate 4,655, forward strand.
TGTACTCGTGGTAGAAATAGTTGGACACGTTGTCGCCCGTCACCTCCCTAAGACTCTCAAGTATCTTCTTGCCTTTGAGTATCTCGCCCACGGAGAAGGGGGAGAGCCAGTCGAAGTTTACTATGCTCTTGCGGTTCTCTGGAGCTCTAAGGTCGCGACGCGGCCATTTGCGGATGTCTCGGTAGAGGCCCACTGTGGTGATGTTCCGGCCGGGGATGAGGAACATCTTGTCGCCGTCGGCTATGAGATAGGCGAAGGGCAGGTTGCGCGTATTGGGATGGTGCATCAGTTTGCCGAAGCACACGGAGAAGGTGCCCAGCGTGGCTGGCATCAGCAGGTAGGCGCCGCTGGCGGTCTTCGAACCTCGCTCCAGGGTTCCCCAGTGCATGGGGCCCATCTTGTAGGCGTGGTTGGAGAAGTTGGTGGCTGAGCCTGCGTTGTAGAACGAGAACATGCCGCCGATGAGGAGCGAGCTCTTGTGGTGGGAGGCGGTGAAGGGTCCGCAGAAGGCGGCGCACGCCTCGCCGTTGCTCATATAGGAGTTGGCAAAGAAGACGGAAGCCTCGGCGGTGAACCCGTTGCTCAACTGGCACGCCTCACCCACGAAGCAGTCTTGTATCTTGACGCTGTTGATAACACTTGCCCGCTCGGCTATGATGGTGTTCTCGGCTATTACTCCAGTACCGACATACACGTTGCCGTGGATGGAACCCAGCAGGGTGCAGTCGCTCAGGCGTGCCGCTCCGTTCACCTCGCAGAAGTCGTTGACCACACAGTTGGTAATCTCCTTGGTGTTGATGATCTTCACGTTGTTGCCGATGTGTCCCCTTTCGGGCATCTTGTTGTCGATGTCGGCCTTGATGAGCAGCCGTATCTTCTCCTTCAGTTCCTTGTCGGAGAAATGCTTCACCATGAACGCCGCGAGCTGGCTGTTGAGATCGGTGAAAAGGATCACGTTTCCCTCGCCCACCTCGTTGAGCACGCTGATGTGATTACCCTCGCCGTAGGTGGCACCCTCGGTGGTCTCCAGGGTGGAGACGTTGGAGATGTAGCAGTCGTCGCCGATGGTATAGTTGTTGATGTAGTTGCCTATGTTCTCTATGAGACAGTCGTCGCCAATGGTGACATTGCGCAAGGTGGCGTTGTTGATGCCAGAGTGCTTCACGAAGCCCTGGCTCACCTCGACGTTCTTGTCGAAACCTCCGATGTTCACCTCTCCGTAGAGCATCACGCGGTGCATGTAGTCGGGCTTGAAGCTCTCGCCCACGTTTACGGATGTCCAGTCTTCCGCCCAACAGCCGTTCTGCCTGAGCGCCTCGATTTCCTCCGAGGTCAATTGTCTATAGTCGTTCATAAGCATTCTGCTTTTTCATCTTACCCGTAGTATTGACACAGGTTACTCGTAGTCTTGATACAGGAAGTCGTTGTAGGGATATTTCTGCACGTGCAGTTCCCTCACCTTCCTGTACAACATATCTCTGAACTCATCTATGTTGTCCCTGTTTTTCGCTGACACGAAGATACAGTCGTCGTTGAGCTTTGCCATCCACGTTTTCTTCAAGTCGTCGAGCGAGATGTTTTCCTTGCGCGCCGGAGTGAGGTCATCGGGATCTTTCTCCGTCCAGCTATAATTGTCTATCTTGTTGAAGACGAGCATTGTCGGCTTGTCGGCGCACTCAAGATCCTTCAGCGTGGAGTTGACCACTTGTATCTGCTCCTCGAAGTCGGGGTGCGAGATGTCCACCACATGAAGCAGCAAGTCGGCCTCACGGGTCTCATCGAGTGTCGACTTGAACGAGTCCACCAAGTCGGTGGGCAACTTACGGATGAAGCCCACTGTGTCGGCAAGCAGGAAGGGAAGGTTCTCCACCACCACCTTGCGCACCGTGGTGTCGAGCGTGGCGAAGAGCTTGTTCTCAGCGAACACCTCGCTCTTGGCGAGCAGGTTCATGATGGTGCTCTTGCCCACGTTGGTGTAACCCACGAGAGCCACACGTATGAGCCTTCCGCGATTCTTGCGCTGCGTGATCTTCTGGCGGTCTATCTCCACCAAGCGTCTCTTGAGCAACGACACGCGGTTGAGGATTATTCGGCGGTCCATCTCGAGCTGGGTCTCACCCGGTCCGCGGAGTCCCACGGAGCCTTTGCCGCCGCCCGATCCCGAGCCGCCGCCCTGACGTTCAAGGTGAGTCCACATTCGCTGCAGGCGAGGCAGCATGTAGCGATATTGCGCCAGCTCCACCTGCGTCTTGGCATTGGCAGTCTGGGCGCGCATGGCGAAGATATCGAGGATAAGCGACGTGCGGTCGAGAACCTTCACGTGGAGCTCGTTCTCGATGTTGCGGAGCTGCTTCGCCGACAACTCGTCGTCGAAGATCACCATGCCTATCTCGCGGTCGTTGTCTTCCTCGTCCTTGATATATTGGCGTATCTCCTCCAGCTTGCCTTTACCCACATAGGTTGTTTGGTTGGCGCCACCCACCTTCTGGGTGAAGCGTTTCACTATGACGGCACCGGCGGTGTCGGCGAGAAACTCCAGCTCGTCGAGATATTCTTTTGTCTTAGCCTCGTCCTGCGACGGGGTTACCAGTCCCACAAGTATGGCGGTCTCGGCCTTACTGGCCTCAGCCTCGGAGTATTCAAATTCCTTCATTAAGTTTCGATTGTGTGTTATGATGCAGACGTGTGCAGCTTGTCTTATGCAAAGATAATGCAAACGAGCGCAATGAAAGCTTGCTTCATATTGCCGAGTGCAGCTTATCTTATGCAAAGATACATAAAAGATGGGAGACGATAAAGATGTAGATAATATTTTTTGTAACTTTGCCGCCAGTTAAATCGGGCAAAGACCCTAAAGCAAACAAAAAAAAGATGAAAACAAGTATTGTTATCTCCATGGCATTCGCCATGGGCCTGGCACTCGCTCCCTTGGCGGAAGTTGCTGCCAACACCACGGGCGTGGAGTCGCTCGCCACAGCTAAGAAGAAAACTGTGAAAAAGACGACGAAAAAAACAACTACAAAGACAACAACGAAGACTGCCGCCACGACCGCGAAAACGACGCCTACGACCGACGCCACCACCAGCGCGTCTTCACTAACAGGCAACACGACCAACGCGGAAAGCACGGCAAAATCCGTAGCCGAGACTTCATCCAACAGCGGCAGCAGCCTGCTGGGAGGCATCATATCCGCCATCGGCGGAAGCAGCAGCAAAAGCGGCTCTCTGCTCTCTGGCCTCACCGCCATCCTCGACGCCACCAAGGGCGCCACGAAAGACCGCATCGTAGGCACATGGACTTACAC
>CAVAGT010000119.1:0-7839 GCA_963588155.1 Lachnospiraceae bacterium
GACGATTACCGAGTCTGTAGGGCTCGACTTCACCACCACCGTGGTGTGTCTCGACTGCTTGCTGTCGTTTTTCGCGGCGGTCACAAACACGGAGTTGGTGGCATTGTCAACTTTCACGGTAGCCCAGTCAACGTTGGCGTATGCCGACGTCACAGGCTTGTCCACGAAGAGAGTGTCCTCGCCTCCGGCGGCCTTGAACGTAGTGCCCGTAACCGACACAACCTTGAGTTGTTTGGCAGCCTGTATATCCTCGTCGGAAGGGTTGTCCTTGCATGAGTACAAGCTCAAGCCACCCATGCAAGCCATGGCAATTATTAGTCCTTTTATGTTTTTCATGATCGTGATGTCTTGTTAGTTTATTTTAGTCATCGTCTCGGGACCAACCAGGCGGTAGTCGCCAGGACGGATGTAGAGGAATGAATAATTCTTCGCGCTACCAACGTATGTGCTGCTGCTTGGTGAGCCTGAGAACAAGGCAAGGTAGAACGAGTCGGATGTAAGGCCTGTGTAGCCGTTCGGGTCAAACTTCAGCACTGTACCCGTCTTGCTGAGGTCGCGCGACAAGACCATGCCGGCAGAGGTAGACCATGAGAAGTAGCCTTCTCCGAATGCATTCCATCCGCAGAGCCACAGCTGGTAGCCGTTATAGTCGTAGAGGTGCTGGGTGTTGAGGTTGAGCGTTCCTTCGACCTTGTCGTAGGTCAGCGTGAGGTCGAAGTTGTCGTTCATGCCCTTCAAGAGGTAAGTCTTGCCATCGCCGGCTGGCTCGAGAGTCAACACTCGGGTGCTTGCGCCCCAGTAGGTGGTGATGTTGTAGTCGCCGGCAAACTCCTTGTACTTCATGTAGTTCTCTGGTATGAGCACGCTCAGCTTCATGCCTTGTGCGGTGGTCTCCACGGGGGTGAACGCCATCTCCTCGGCGTTGTAGTTGAGTGTCTGCATCGACTTGTTGTTCACCTTAAGTGGCTTGGCGAGCGTGATGCCCGTCGTTGACACATAGTAAGGTATGTCCTCGTAGCCGTCCTTGTCTGTGAATGTCAGTATGCGGTCGTCGCTCAGCGACACGTTGCCCAACGTGTCGTTGCCTTCAACCACCGCGAAGCTTCTCATCAAGTCTTCGTCCATCTGCTGGATCTTGGTGATTTCGCTTTCCCAGCTTGTCGACTCCGACACGCGCGTCATCACCATGTGGTTGCCCCATTTCTTTCCCCTGAGGTAGATGGAGTCGTTGGTGGTGCGCATGATTACGAACTCAAAGTCTTGCTGCTCGCCGTCGTCATCGCTCATGGAAGGCTGGGCGAGGTAGTGGAATATCTCGTTGAAGGTGTTCACGGTCAGCACGGGACCCTGGTCGGAGATGACATCGTAGCTCGATGTCGTCTTCATGTCGGCAGTGGCAATGTCGCTGCTGACGGTCACCTTGTCGTTGGCGAACTTCATGAAGTAGGTGTATCCGCCGCTGCTATAGTCTTCTCCTGTCCAGAGGTGCAGCTCCCATCCGTTTGAAGCCGACTCAAGCAAGGCCTTGTCTGCCGCTACGGTTTTCTCTAAACGTTCTGCCGCCGGTTCGCCGAAGAGTTCGGTGTCGTCGTGCAGCGAGCAAGACGACAAGCCAAGGATGGCAGTGCCTATAAGTATGCTGTTTATAATCTTTTTCATAGTTGATGTCTTATTCTAATGTTGTCAAATCGAGTGAGCTTATCTCCGCTGCCCTGCGCTGAACGATGTCGCGCATATTGTCGATGTCGAGTCCCCACGAGTCTTTCATGTAGCTGCGCACCATGGTCAGCTTCTTGTTGATGAGCTCGCCGCCTTCGGTTCCGGCGTCCTCGATGATGGCTTCCCACTCCTCGGGTGAGGAGGTGACGTATATCGACATCATCTCGGCAAAGTCCTCGCCGGGCTCGCTCATGGCGTATGGAGTGACGAAGCCTGCGACGTGGGCTTCCTGGTCGGTTATCAGATACCAGTCGCCGCTCACGTATCCGTTCTCGGTGATGAGCTGATAGCTGTCGCTATAGTTCTTCTTCTGGTTGAGGATATGCGTGAACTCGTGGTGCATGGTGTGGAAGTAGTACTCGTTCATGGTGGCATAATCGTGCAGAATCCTGTCGGAGAGGTTGTTTACCATGTAGAGGGTGATGATGTAGCCGCCCTCTGCCGTACCGAGCACCATCGTGCCCTCGCCGCTGTTGTAGGCTGGCGAGCCGATGAGGTGGATCACTCTTGGCACGTTCTCCTTGACGAAGGCTGGCCCCATGGCCTCAGAGTAGGCATCGAACCAGAGATACTTGGCGAGAATCATCAGCTTGGCTGATTTTGCCGAGTCGGCTGGCACGAGGTTGTAGCTCATGTCTGAGTAGATGTCCTCCATCTTGTATTTCACGTCGACATTGTATGGCGCGGTGAAGTTTTTCTGCAGCCACTTGTCGAAGTTGTCCCTGTTTGGCGAGGTCGTGGAGAAGATCTCCTCTCCGGTTGGGTCATCGTTGGAGCAAGAGGCGAAGCCTAACGCCACGACAGCCGCGAGGATAAACAAATATATTTTCTTCATGTCTTTGTTTGCTTGAAAAGTTGTTTACTTGTTTCTTGGGTTCGCCTGCAAGCCAGACGAGATCACGTCTTGTGGCAACTGGATGGCGCGGCGTGGGTCGTCTTGCGTGAGCGAGTCGGTCACCTGGAGCACTTGGCAGCTGCGGTTGAGCGTGCGGCGGTAGATCACGATGCCATAGCGTTTCACGTCTTGCAAGCGGTCGCCCTCGCCGAAGGTGAGTATGCGGCGGAGCTGCAGCACGGCGTTGATGACGTTTTGCTGTGTCTTGTCGCTAATCGTGGTGAACACGGGGTGCAGAGCCTTCTTCGGTGTCGGGTTCTTTGGGGTGTAGTCGGCTGTGCCGTCATAGAAAGTGTTGATGCCGTCGAGCGTGACGCTCTTGCTTCCTGCCGACATTGCCTTCAGCTCAAGGTTGAGGTCGCTCACGGCTCCGGCGTAGTCGCCGTTGAGGGCCTTTGCCTCAGCGCGCACGAGCAGGGTGCCGTCGGTGGTGAAGGCTGGTATCTCGCTGTGGGCGTAGCCTATGCCAGCTTGGAGGTCAGTGTACTCGAAGCTGTAAGGAATCTTGTTGATGAAATACTTAGACAGGCTGCTGTTGTGCCATACGGTGTAGCCGAACGACGAGCTGCTTCCCCATGGACCCTTCGCCTGCAAGGTCTCCGTGGTGCTGATGAGCTGGCTGTGGGCAAACTCATTGCCCCTGCGGTAAGATCCGTAATAGACACCCCATTGAGAATATATCGACAATATCAGCAGGTTGGCATCCTCGGATGAGCTGATGTAGCCGTTTGGTGCCACTTGGCCATTCGCTGTCAGGGCGTAGAAGGAGCTCCAGTCGCGCAAGCCGTTGGCGGCATTGGCGCCAAGCACGTTGTCGGCATAGCTGATGGCCTTGGCGTAGTTGCCATAGTAGAGGTTGAACTTGGCTGCGAAGGCATAGGCTGCGGCGCGTGTGAAGTGGAACTTCGGCTGAGAATACTGGTCGTCTTGCACGAGAGGCAGGGCGGTCTCTATGTCGCTGTTGATCTGTTCGTAGAGCTGCTTCAGCGTGCCGCGCTCATATTTCGTGCCTACGTGCTCCTCTGGCTCAGTGGGGTAGGGCAAGCCAAGCTCCTTGTCGGCTGTGGTGGCGCTGTAGGCGTTGCAGAACACGTTGGCGAGGAGGAACTCGCTGTAGGCGCGGCAAAGCAGAGCCTCGCCACGCTGGGCGTTGAGGCTTGAGGGGTTGCCTTGTTTCTCAATGGCCTTGAGCGCCTCGTTGGCGCTTGCCACCCTGAGATACATGGCCTCCCAGATCTCCTGCGGCGACTCAGAGGTGGATATGTCGGTGATGTCTTCCCAGTTGAAGGCTTCTTTCTCAAACTGTTCGCCGTCGTTCCATCCTGTCACGTCGAACTTGTCGTTGTTGTCGGAGTAGCGCTCCAGCAAGAAGGCGGGGTGACGTGTGGGATATGCCGACACGAGCAGGTCGGTGATGTCTTGGGCGGTTTCCAGCTCCATGCGGTTGTCGGGCAGCTCGTCGAGGAATTTGTCGCAAGACGATAATCCAAGGCTTGCCGCGAGAAGCGTGAAAGCTATGTATTTGTTATATGTCTTTTTCATAAGAATGATCTCTACTTGTTTTTGTTTCTTCCGAATATGTGTTTTTCTCGTTGTCGCCGTTTACATTCCGACCTTGAGGGTCAGTGTGTATTGTCTTGGCACAGGAGCAGCCACACCACCTGAGTTGATGAACTCCGGGTCTTGGCCTTGCAGCTTCTTGTCGGCGTAGATGAGGAAGAGGTTCGTGGCCTGCAGCTTGAGCGAGATGTTGCTGATAGGCGTGCTGGTGAACCATGCCTTCGGGAAGTCGTATGAGAGCGAGATGTCTTTCATGCGAATGAAGTCGCCCTTGGCTATGCGGTCGTGAGTGTAGTTGTAGGCGTTGTAGCCATAGCGCAGCTGCCTGTTGTCCTGATATGTGCGATAGTCGAGGATGGCAGGGACGGAAGTCACGGCCTCGTCGCCAGGCATCATGAATCGGTTGCGATACTCCTTGGTCATTGATGTCAGGTCGCTGTACTTGGCGCGGAACACGGGGTCGAGACGGATCACGTTGCCGAAGCTGTAGGTCACGAAGACGTTCAGACGCCAGTTCTTGTAGCGGAACTCGTTGCCGAAAGAGCCAGTGATGGTAGGATCTGTCGGACCCTCATAGATGAGGTATGAGTTGTTGTCGCGGTTCTGGAAGTTGATGTCCGTGGATGTGATCTCGCCCTCCGGTGTGTAGAACTGGGGTATGCCGTGCTCGTCGAGACCGGCGTAGGGGATGGAGAAGAGACCACGGTATGGGTGTCCCACCATGGCGAAACCGCTTTGCGAGATGAGGTCCATCGTCCTGGCGCGTGCCATGAGCTGGGTCACCTCAGTGGTGACGTGCGAGAAGATGATGTTGGTCGTCCAGCTGAAGTCTTTCAACTTGAAGTTTTGGGTCTGGAGCGATGCCTCCTGACCGTTCGACTTCATGGATGCCATGTTGGCGTAGCGCACCACCTCGCCACCAACGCCTTGTGTAGCCGTGGGGCCGATGAGGTCGTAGTTGTCGCGCCAGAATATGTCGAACGTGAGGTTGATGCGGTTGTTTAGGAAGCCGAGCTCCGTGCCGAGGTTGAACTCGTGCTTCTTCTCATAGGTGAGGTCGGCGTTGGCAATCTGGTCGATCTGGATGCCGCTCTCACGGTCTGAAGAGAAGATGCGATAGGGGTTATACGACTTGAGGATAACCGTAGAGTTGGTGTATGACGCAGGGCCGGGGTCAGCGGTCAGCGAGTAAGAGGCACGCAGCGTGGCGTGGGTCAGCGTCTTGCCGAAGGTTTTGTAGAACCAAGGCTCCTGGTCGGCGTTCCAGCTTCCTGAGATGTTCCATGTGGGCAGCCAGCGTGCCGAGCGTGATCGTCCCAGACGGTTGGTACCCTCATAGCGGTAGGTTCCGGTGAGGTTGTAGCGCTCCTTATAAGAATATGTGGCAGTGCCGAAGAAGGCAGCCGTGCGGTTGTGCGTGTGCGAGAGCGTGTAGTAGTTGGAGTTCTGCTCCTGTGCCTTCTTGAAGAACTCGTAGACCCAGAAAGGCACCTCGCCGCGGCTGAACTGCATGCCTACGCCGTTGAACCATGAGCGGTTGCGGTCAACGTTGGAGATGTCTAAGCCGCCGAGCACGTCGATGAAGTGGCCGGCCTTGAAGCGGTGGTGATAGTCGGCAGTGGCGCGCACGTCCCAAGACAGCTTGGAGAGGTCGGTGCGCTGGTAGAATCCGCCTTGAGGCAAGATGGTGATAGGCAACGCATAGGCGTTTTCGGGGTCGGTGTAGAGGTAGTTGTTGTTGTCGCGGATGGTGGAGTTGCCCATGGCGCGGTAAGCCTGTGCCTGGTTGGAGTTCTCCGTGATGTTGTTCTCCTGCGACGACTTGTCATACTGCACGGCACCCACGACGTGCAAGCGCAGGTCTTCGATGGGGTTGTAGGCAATCTCGCCCTGGAACTTGGTGTTGACCACGTTCATGTCGATGTTGTTGTTCTCCAGCTCGTTCAGGATGTTGAACGGTGCGTAGTTTGCCTGGTAATACGTGTTGGGGTCGAGCGTGCGCGAGGTGTTCAACGCGTAAGAGTATGGGTTGATGTCGAAGTCGCGCTTCACCTGTCCTGTCACGGCGTCCACGTCCTGGCTCAACGTGCCTGGAGCCTTCTGCTTGCGGTATGATGCAGATCCGAGGAGCGTGAAGGTGAGGTTTTCGAGAAGGTGGTGGGAGGCGTTGAAGTTGGCGGTGTAGCGCTTCATCTGCGACTCCTTGTACCATCCCGGGTCGTCCATGAACGACATTGAGACATAGTAGTTGGACTTGTTGGTACCGCCGCTCATGCTGAGCGAGTGGTTCTGCACGACGTTGCTTGAGAAAAGTTCCTTGAACCAGTTGGTGTTTCTCCACTCAGCAGACTGCAAGTAGGCGTTGCGCGCCTCGGTGGTGTTGGCAAGCTGGAACTGGCCTGTCGTGGCATCGTAGGTGTTGATGCGGCGGTACATGTCGCCGTAGACGCCATAGTCGCTGCCGTTGAGCACGTCGGAGATGTTGAGCCATCCCTTGTCGGCCATCTCCTTGTAGATGCCCATCTGCTCCTGCGAGTTGAGGATGTTGAACTGGCTGTATGAGGGAATCATGCGAGTGGTGAACTCGCCGGTGTAGTTGATGTGTGCCTGTCCGGCGCGTCCCTTCTTCGTGGTGACGACGATGACACCAGCCATGGCACGCGCGCCATATATAGATGTGGCGGAACCGTCCTTGAGAATCTGGAAGCTCTCGATGTCGTCGGAGTTGAGACCTGAGATGGCAGACGAGATAAGCGTCTCGGCGTCGCCGGAGCTGAGGTCATCGGCGCTGATGTCGGTGATGTCTTCCTGCACCACGCCGTCTACCACCCACAGAGGCTTGGAGTTACCATAGATTGACGTGGCACCACGCACGCGGATCTTTGGCGCCGTACCGAAGGTGCCCGACACGTTTTGCACGCTGACACCTGCCACGCGGCCTTCGAGCGAGCGGCTGACGTCGCCCAAGCCGCCGATGAGGGCGTCTTCGGCTTTCACTTGCGTGGCTGCACCCGTGAACATGCGGCGGTCCACGTTGGACATACCCGTCACCACGACCTCGTTGAGGGTCTTGTTGTCGGCAACAAGTTTGATGGTCATGCCCTGACGCATGGTGACTGTCTGAGGGGTCATGCCGATGTAGGAAACCACGATTTTCTTGCCCGCTGGCACGTTCAACGTGAAGTTTCCGTCGACATCGGTCACGGTGCCCACCTTTGTTCCCTGAACCATGACTGACGCGCCTATTACAGGCTCGCCGTCATCCTGAGACACAACTTTACCGGAGATTTTACCTTGCGCAAAACTTGTTCCCACGCATAGGACCAAGCCTGCCAAAGTAGAGCTAAACCTTTTTACCATAAATCTCTCATTTAAAATTAAAAAAATTATATACTTTTTGTAATTAAATGCAAAATTAATAAAAATATAACGAAAAGCAAATAATAAACGGTGTTTTTTTGTCGATTTTGCGTGAAAATGCATTTTTTTTGTGACATTATGCGAGGTTTTTGATGGGGTCTTGGTGAATTTTTGTAATGTGATGAATGGCAGGGTGTGGTTATGTCGTTCTTGTGTATGTAAAATATTATTACCAATAAAAAGACGTAGTGGCGCGAGGCGTTTGGCTTTGCAGTGATATGCCGTCGCCTTTTCAGCGTAAAGCC
>CAVAGT010000120.1:0-7811 GCA_963588155.1 Lachnospiraceae bacterium
CTCCACGAGCCCGGGCTTGAGGTTGGTCACGCGCACCTTGGTGTGGGCCACGTCGATGCGCAGTCCGTCGCTGAGGGCCTTCACCGCCGCTTTGGTGGCGCAATAGACGCCTCCGCCGGCGTATGCCGCGTCGCCTGCCACGCTACCCACGTTTATCACGTGCCCGTGGTCGCGCTCCACCATGCCAGGCACTACGAGGCGCGTCATGCTGAGTAGGCCTTTTATATTGGTGTCCACCATCTCGTCCCAGTCGGTGAAGTCGCCCTCGTATTCGGGCTCCAGCCCACGTGCCAGCCCCGCGTTGTTTATCAGCACGTCTATGGTTTTCCATTCCTCGCCCAGCGACTCCACGGCTTTTGCGGTCTGCGCTCTGTCGCGCACGTCGAAGCAGAGCGTGAGCACGGACGCTCCATCAGCCTCCAGTTCTTTCTTTATCTCGTCGAGGCGCTTGCTGTTGCGCCCGGTGATGATGATGTTGTAACCGCCCATGGCGAAACGGCGCGCGCAAGCCTCGCCAATGCCGCTCGTGGCGCCGGTGATAAGTGCTATTTTCTTTTTCATGCTATGTGTTGTTTATATATGGTCGTTTCCATGTTGACAATGGCAGACGCAAATCTACTACATTTTATCCAATTGGCAAAATATATGCGCGTTTTTTGCCATGTCGGTAATTGCTCGTGGCTTAGTGGTGTGAAACTCAAGGGTCAATGATTTGCTGAAACGGATAGTTTAAAAACAATATTTGGATTTGTTTTTCTTTGAGATGTCTGAAAATAGTCGTAAGTTTGCACGACAGTAAAAACAAGATTCCATGAACATAGAAGAGCAAAAGAAAATCATAGAGTCGCAAGAAGGCTTGAGCCGCACGCTTGGCATGGAGTTTCTCTCCACGCCCGACGACGACACATGCATGGCGCGCATGAAGGTGAACAGCATTAACCGTCAGCCGTTTGGGTTCCTCTCAGGTGGCGCCACGTTGGCGTTGGCGGAAAACCTCGCCGGTGTGGGTTCCATGGCCCTTTGCCCGAAGAAGATTCCCGTGGGTATAAACGTGAGCGGAAACCATGTGCTGGCTGTCAGGGAAGGCGACACGGTTACTGCCTATGGCAAGTTGCAGCATAAGGGCGCGACCCTGCATGAGTGGCAGATAGACATAAAAAACTCGCACGGTGACCTCATATCTACCGTTCATGTGACAAACTATATCATCTCGCCAAGGAAGAATGACTGACACCATGTGTATGGACGAGGTGATGTATCGCCTGCCAGACGCAACGGAGTGTCATCGTTTGACAGGCAAGACGCTGAGGCTTAACGGCATTGGCGACCTTCGCGGCAGGAGCGGTTTCGTGTTCGCCCCGTTTCACGCAGACGACTCAGCACCGTTGACCCTTCTGGACGTGGCGACACATGACGTTATGAACGTGACGCGTGTTGTTGAAACAAAGCCTCACGACTTTACGGAGAAGGAGAGCCGGCAAGACTATCGGCGAGCCTTTGACCGGATGCAGGCGAGGATGGCAGGCACGAGCTTGAAAAAGGTGGTGCTGGCACGTCGTGCCAACATGGAACTGGCAGAGCCGTTGGATGCACACGAGGTGTTTGCCAAGGCGTGCTCGATGTATCCTCACCAGATGGTAGCACTCGTGAGCACGACGCTCACGGGTACGTGGCTCATGGCTACGCCCGAACTGCTGATAGAGAGGCAAGGCGATATGTGGACGACCATGGCATTGGCTGGCACCATGGCGACACCCGGACCGTGGAGCGAGAAAAACATGAGGGAGCAACGCATAGTGGCAGAATACATCCACGACTGCTTGACGCGTAGCTGCGCCTTCGTGAACCAGCAACCGCCACGCACGGTCACTGCGGCAAGGCTCTTCCATCTGCGCACCGATTTTGAGTTCGCGCTGCGCGACGACGCTGGCATCGTGGACGTACTCAACGACCTTTTCCCCACGCCGGCTGTGTGTGGCATGCCCAAGCAGGAGGCTATGGAGGCAATACTCGAAGAAGAGGCGTTGGACAGGCGATATTACAGTGGCTTTTGTGGACCGTGGAATCTGCCTCATGCTTCATCAGCCTCTTCCGCCAACGATGCTGCCACGGCTCTCTACGTGTCATTGCGCTGCATGGAGATGGAGGGCAAAAGTCTCAGCTTGTACGCCGGCGGAGGACTGCTCGACGAAAGCGAGGAAGCCACGGAATGGGAGGAGACGGAGAAGAAGATGCAAACGATGAAGGCGTTGGTCTGACCGCTTGCAGTTAAAACACAACAGACGATAAATGTATTCTGACAAGGAAAACATAAACATACTCACCGCCCTGCTCCTGGCTCATGGCGTGCGCCATGCCGTGGTGTGCCCGGGGTCACGCAACGCGCCCGTCACCCATAACTTATGTGAGGCTCCGGGCATGACGTGCGAGTCGGTGACCGATGAGCGCTCGGCGGCTTTCATAGCCTTGGGCAAGGCGCAGGCTTTGGGAGAACCCGTGGTGGTGTGCGTCACGTCGGGCTCGGCATTGGTAAACACCTTGCCGGCAGTGGTGGAGGCATGGTACCAGCATGTGCCGATAATAGTGGTGTCGGCAGATCGGCCCGAGGCGATGATAGGTCAGTTGCAAGGTCAGACCATGCCGCAGCAAAAGACCTTGGAGGCTTTTTGGGCCAAGGAGGTGAGCTTGCCAGAGCTTCACGACAGTGTGGAACGATGGTATTGCAACCGCTTGGTGAATGAGGCATTGTGCGCAATTACGCAATTAGGCGGTAGGCCGGTGCATATCAATGTGCCAATAAGCGAGCCGCTGTTCAACTTCACCACTCGTGAGCTTCCCGTGGAGCGTCGCATTAACCTTGTGGATAACCACCTGTGGCAAGGCGAGTTGACCGAAATGTTTGTTGCGAATCCTCGCCCAATGATTGTCGTGGGGCAGTTGCAAGGTGGCGTGGCTTGTCGCGTTAGCGATGCCATTAAGCGTTTGGAAGAGAAATGTGTGGTCTTTCGTGAGCAGTTGGCCACATGCCAAGGAGAGCCTTGCCATTTTGATGAGGCTCTTATTGAGATAGGAGAGCAGGAGGCATACAAGCCCGACTTCATCATCTATATCGGCGACACCCTCGTCAGCAAACGGGCAAAACATTTTTTGCAACATTGCCGTCCGAGCCGATGCGTGGTGGTCAACGCCACGGGAGAACTGACCGACGTGACCATGAACGTTACCGACGTGGTGGCTTGCCCTGTTGAGGATGTCGTGAACAACCTTTGCAAGGAAATGGAAGGCGATGGCTTTTGTTTAAACGACGAGGCATTGGCTTTCCACGAAAGGTGGGTTGTGGCACTCGAAAGATGGACAACGCGTTGCAAGCAGTTTGCCCCAGCCTATTCGCAGATGATGGCCGTGAGACTACTCTGCGAGCTGACCAACGGGCAGCAATGCAGCATACAGTTTGCCAACAGCTCGGCGGTGCGTCTCGGCCAGTTGTATTCCTCTCGCCACCTGTACGTGAACCGTGGCGTGAACGGCATCGAGGGCAGTTTGTCCACAGCCGTGGGCTTCGCCTCTATGAAGAAAGAGCCAGTGTATTGTGTCATTGGCGACCTGAGCTTTTTCTACGACCAAAACGCGTTGTGGAATGGGGTGGATAAGCGGCACCTGCGCATAGTGATGCTCAACAATGGCGGTGGCGGCATATTCCATCAGCTTCACGGCCTTGAGAAAAGCCCCTACAGGGACGGTTTCGTGTCGGCTGCCCATTCCGCGTCAGCCAAAGGCGTGTGTGAGGCCGTGGGCGTGGCTTATAAGGCGGCAACAAACGAGGTACAACTGCGTGAGGGCATAAGCTGGATCACCAGCCTGCAAGCCACGGGACCGCTCTTGTTGGAGGTGTTCACCGATGCCGAGGCAGACGCGCGAGAATATAAAAGGTATTTTGAAATAATATAAAAGAAAATGGAAAACAGGGAATGGAAATCGATAGAGGGGTTCGACTTCAAGGATATACTCTTTGAGGAATACAACCACATAGCCAAGATAACGATAAACCGTCCACGCTACCGCAATGCCTTCACGCCGCTCACGGTGTGGGAGATGAGTCAGGCGTTCACGTATTGCCGTGACCGCCTCGACATTCGCGTGGTCATCCTTACGGGTGCCGGCGACAAGGCATTCTGCTCAGGCGGCGACATGCACGTCAAGGGAAGGGGCGGATATGTTGGCAACGATGGCGTGCCACGCCTCAATGTGCTCGACGTGCAGATGCAGATTCGCCGCATGCCCAAGCCGGTGATAGCCATGGTAAATGGCTTTGCTATAGGCGGTGGCCATGTGCTCCACGTGGTGTGCGACCTCACCATAGCCTCGGAAAACGCGCGCTTCGGGCAAACGGGACCCAAGGTCGGATCGTTCGACGCCGGACTCGGCGCCTCGTATCTCGCACGCATTGTAGGACAGAAGAAGGCTCGCGAAATATGGTTCCTGTGCAAGCAATACACGGCGCAAGAGGCTCTCGACATGGGGCTTGTCAACAAGGTGGTGCCTCTCGACAAGCTGGAGGATACCACGGTGGAGTGGGCTGAGACAATGATGGAACGCTCACCGTTGGCGCTGCGAATGATGAAGGCTGGCTTCAACGCCGAACTCGACGGGCAGGCTGGCATCCAGGAACTCGCTGGCGATGCCACGATGCTCTATTACACTCTCGACGAGGCGCAAGAGGGCGGAAAGGCCTTCCTCGAAAAGCGTAAGCCTGATTTCGACAAGTACCCACAGTTTCCTTAAACAATCGGGTTGGGGATTGTAGGCTATTTTGACTCGTGTGGGTAGAATGTGCTTTCTTTCGGATTTCATTTCACACGGATTTAAAAGATTTGAAAGATTGCTGCGCCGCAAGCGGCTACGTGGTGATTAATAAAATAATGTGCAGGGGCGGGTTCTGTGCCCGTCCGCATCTCGAATGGCAAAAATCGGTAGACAGATGGTATGCGTAATCGGCAAAGGCGACATCTTTAAAGTCTTTTAAATCCGTGTGAAAGGAAATGTGTGAAAGAAAAACGCTCATACGGATTACATAGAACCTGAATTCTACAGGCTCTGTGCGATGTTAATGGTTTTATAAAAGATGATAAAGACTAGTATCTCTTCCAAGCTCTTGCATTTCAAGCAACCGGCTGGCACTTCACGTGGCGTTTACACCACTCATCTCTCTTATTATGTCACCCTTGAGAAGGATGGCGTCAAGGGGGTGGGCGAGTGCTCCGTGTTGCCCGACTTGAGTTGCGATGCCATGCCCGTGGACAGGTATGAGGCGCTGCTGCGCAAGGCGTGCCAATGGGTGGAGCAGACAGGAGGCATACCCTACGAGATGCTGAGGCCGTATCCCTCTATACTCTTCGGCTTGGAGACGGCGTTTGCCCAGCTCGATGCCAATGGTTCCACGGCGCTATCAGAAACGCCGTTCGCCCTTGGAACGGAAGGCATTCCCATCAACGGGCTCGTGTGGATGGGCAGCTTCGAGGAAATGTACGCCCGGTTGGAGGAAAAGTTGCGGTTGGGGTTCCATTGCGTGAAACTCAAGATTGGGGCGATAGACTTCGCACGTGAGCTGGAACTCGTGAGCCACATCCGTGAACATTTCACCAAGGAGCAGATAGAGTTGCGTGTGGATGCCAACGGAGGCTTCACGCCCGACAATGCGATGGAGCGGCTTGAGGAACTTGCCAAATATGACATCCATTCCATTGAGCAACCCATTAAGCAGCACCAATGGAAAGAGATGGCGCGGCTTTGCGCTGAGTCGCCCCTGCCGATAGCCCTCGACGAGGAACTGATCGGCGTGAACCAGCCTGAGCAGAAGGCGCGGTTGCTCGATACCATTCGCCCTGCCTATATCGTGCTCAAGCCCAGCCTGCACGGTGGCATGATGGGCAGCAGGGAGTGGATAAGGCTGGCCAAGGAGCGTGGTGTGGGGTCGTGGATAACCTCGGCGTTGGAGAGCAACGTGGGCTTGAACGCCATAGCTCATTTCTGCGCTGAAGAATATGGCCTGCGCGTTTCCATGCCACAAGGATTGGGCACAGGCATGCTCTACACCGACAATGTGGAGATGCCGTTGAGGATTATAGGAGACAAGTTATGGTTCTTGAGGAATTCCTGAACGAGTGGCGCAACGACAGCCCCACGGTGCTTGTGCACACTAGCGGTTCCACGGGCAAGCCTAAGCCGATGTGGGTTGAGAAAGCGAAGATGCTCAACTCGGCTCGCGTCACGTGCGACTTCCTCGGATTGAAGCCCGGCGACACCGTCCTGCTCTGTATGCCGCTCGATTATATAGCCGGCAAGATGGTAGTAGTGAGGGCGATAGAGCGCCGTTTGAGGCTCGTCAGCGTGAAGCCCAGTGGACATCCGCTGGCATCGGTGGATGCCACCACGTTTGCAGCCATGGTGCCGTTGCAGGTGTACAACTCGCTGCAGATGCCGGAGGAGAGAGCCAAGCTGATGCGGATAAAGCACCTTATAATAGGTGGTGGCGCGATAGACGCGGAATTGGCAAGAGAGCTGCGAGCTTTCCCAAACCACGTCTGGAGCACCTATGGCATGACCGAGACGCTCTCTCACATTGCCTTGAGGCGGCTCAACGGCGATGAGGCGAGCCAATGGTACACGCCGTTTGATGGAGTGGGGATAAGCAAGGACGAGAACGACTGCTTGGTCATTGACGCGCCTCTGGTTCACGATGGCGTGCTGAAGACCAACGACCGGGTGGAGCTTCGCACGGATAGTCTCACCGGTAAGCACCAGTTCAGGATTCTCGGCCGTAAGGACAATGTCATAGATTCGGGTGGCGTAAAGATACAGATAGAAGATGTAGAGAACCGTCTCAGGCAATGTTTGCCCATGCCGTTTATGATTACCAAGATGCCCGACAGGAAGTTTGGCGAGGTCGTCGTGCTCCTGTATGAAGGCGAAAGTCTTTCAAACGACCATCTCCTTGGCTTGTGCGCCAAGGCTTTGCCTGCCTATTGGGTTCCCAAGCGTTTTATTAATGTCGCACGTCTGCCGATGACCGCCACAGGCAAGCCGGCAAGGGCAGAGGCAGAGTGCATGGCAAAATCGCTTTCATCTTGATGCTTGCAAAGGTACCGCTTTTTCTCCTTCCGTGAAAATCCGCAAGCATGCCATGTGGGGCAGACAAGGGGAAGTCTTTTATAAAAACACGGCTTTGTCGTACACTTTTTAGTTCGACTTTTTGTGTAATGATAAAATACCGTTTGGTAAAAATACAGATCAGCACGTCTAACTGCAATCTCTATCTTTTCTATCTCGTTGAACATGAGCAGTCGCAGTTTCTTGTCAAAGCGATAAAGCATCATCACTTGTTTGAAAGTAGCCCCATTCTTGTACAAGTGTGCTGTCTTTGGCATCTTCAACAGTGGGTACATGTAAGCAGAAAGCCTATAATAACCGATATTGTCAAGATACTGTATGGCTTTATTCCTGTCGCAAATCTGCAAACCTCGCGATTCAAGCAGATCAACAAGATTTTCAGAAGACTAAACTGTTTCGTAAAGGGAATAAGATTAGCCATGTCCAAAAGTGTACAAACAAAAAACGCCTCGCACGATTTGAGCATTGTTAAGAGGCTTGGCGAGGACTGACGCTGTAAAGTTACAAATAATCGTTGATTGCACAAACTTTTTGCCAAGGAAAATCACGAAAAGCAAATTCCTTAGATATATTTATGTCAAATCAATGTCTAACAAAACAATTATACACTCTATGCAGTGGAAGCCGTGTTTGCGATTTGACAT
>CAVAGT010000121.1:0-7665 GCA_963588155.1 Lachnospiraceae bacterium
AGTATCTTATCCTCCCTGCCACCTTCGGCATGTGGATGATGGTGATGGTGCTCTATATCTTCTCTACAAAGAATGGGTGCAACTTCATCAACTGGTGGCAGCGTGTGCTTTTCCGTTCTCGCAAGAATGAGATAGCTGCTCGTCCGATGACGCACCATACGAGCATCGTTACCTTCATGGAACTGAACATGATTCTCTGGACAAGTTATCTGCTCCTGATGTTCTGCTACGACAAGAACTTCCTTGGCGATCATCACCCCGTCACCTCCATTGTGGCTGCGGCTTGCCTGATAGGCAGTTTCTTCATCTTCAAGAAGCAGTTGCGCCTGAGCGCATGGGGAGCCAACATCCGCATGGCCATCGCCACGGTCATCGTGTTCTGGGTGCCAGTGGAAGTGCTTGGTCGTCTCGACTTCTTCAAGGAGTTTTGGATTGAGCCCGAGAAGTATGCCATGCAGATGATTTGCATTCTCGTGGCTTTCGTGGCTCTGCTCATCTACATCATGATAGCAGCAAGAAAGAAAAAAGCACATGAGTAACAAGAAACTGTATTGGTGGAAATCCATCGTGTCGATGGGCGTGATATTGGGAAGCATGCCCATCGTACACTTGGTGGCACGAGTGCTGAAGAACAACTACGACGGCACGCAACTGCTCGGAGCGGGCATGGCTGTGGGATTCGTGGGCATGGTGATGGTGGTGGCTGGTGTATTCGTCAAGGGACAGACACGCCAAACCTTGCTTGGTCTCATCGGTGGCATGTTCTATTGGACAGGTTGGGTGGATTTCCTCTTCATGTATTACGCCCATCGTTGGGGAACACATGCTGAGATAGACCCTGTGACAGGAGAGGTATTGAGTCGCCCCGAATATCTTCTGCTCCCTGCCACCTTTGGCTTGTGGGCAATGGTAATGCTTCTCTACATCTTCTGCTCTCGCAATGCCTGCAACTTCCTCAACTGGTGGCAGACGCTCTTCTTGGGCAAGAACAAGCGACTGATAGCCGC
This sequence comes from Lachnospiraceae bacterium, assembly GCA_963588155.1. Classification (GTDB taxonomy): domain Bacteria; phylum Bacteroidota; class Bacteroidia; order Bacteroidales; family Bacteroidaceae; genus Prevotella. Next base: position 1,008 of record CAVAGT010000121.1, read on the forward strand.
TCGCCCAATGACACGACACACCAGCATCGTCACTTTTATGGAAATCAACACAATGCTCTGGACTTGTTATCTCCTGTTGATGAACCTCTACGACCCTCAGTTGTTAGGGCGCGAGAGTCCAGTCACCTTTGGTGTGGCTTTTGGAGCCTTGCTCTCCGCCCCCTACGTGTTCCGCAAGCAACTGCACTTGCCGTCGTGGGGAGCCAACATCAGGATGGGAACGGCTACGGTAATCGTGTTTTGGATTGCGGTGGAGGCATTCAACCGCACTGGCATTATCGGCAAGCTCATCGACCATCCGGGTGAATACCCTTGGCATTGGGTTGTTATGGCGGTGGAATTATGCTTCTTGGCAGGAAAGATAGTCAATGATGCAAAGGCAAGGAAAACGAGGCAACAAGATTGAGAAATCAGAAAGGAAGCCAATGAAGAAAGGAACTTGGAGAAAACAGCATAAGTGGCTTGGCATTGGCATGAGCCTCTTCATGCTCATGTTCTGCGTGTCGGGCGTTCTGCTCAACCACCGTTCGCTCATCAAAGACGTGAATGTAAGCAGGCGGTACCTGCCAAGCCGCTATGAGTTTCGCAACTGGAATGGCGGTTTGCTAAGGGGCACGCTCGACCTTGACAAGAGATTAGAGGCAGATTCCATGGGACCTGTGGATTCTTGCCACAATCTGTTGCTTTATGGCAATGGCGGTATCTGGATTACCGACTCCAAGGCTTCCTACTTTAAGGACTTCAACGAAGGTTTGCCCGAAGGTGCCGACTATAGGCAAATCAAAAATGTGATAAGCCTTGACAATAGAAGGATATTTGCGGTATCTCCTTTCGGACTTTACCGTTACGGCGTGCATGAAACATGGCATGAGGTGAAGATGCCATTGGAGAATGATGAGAAACTGACAGACATCGCTTTGCATGGCGACACCCTTGTGGTGCTTAGTCGTTCGTTTGCCTATGTCTCTCTTCCTCCTTATGCAAGCTTCAAGCGCATTCAACTCCATGCTCCAAAGGATTATGATGGCAAGGTAACGGCATTCCGTACCGTTTGGTTGCTGCATAGCGGAGAGTTGTTGGGCGTGGCAGGAAAACTGATTGTCGATGCCATAGCTTTAGTCCTTTTGCTTCTCTGTATTACCGGGTTTGTTTTTTGGCTGAGACCGAAGCGAAAAACACTGTTGCAGACTTCGCTCCATTGGCACGACAGGATAGGAAAATACACCATTACGCTCACGCTCTTGATTGCGTTGACAGGTTGGTGTTTGCGTCCTCCAGTGATGATTGCGTTGGTGCTGAACAAGATTCCTGCCCTTCCTGGCACAACGCTCCGAAGCGAAAATCCTTGGAACGACAAGCTCCGCATGGTTCGCTATGATGAGAGTTGCCACGACTGGTTGTTGTCCACATCGGAGGGCTTCTATTCATTGAATCTCGAAAAGGCTACGGTAAACCCCATAGCTTCAGCCCCACCAGTCAGCGTAATGGGGTTGAATGTATTGCAGAAAGACAAGAAAGGCAGATGGCTTTGCGGTTCGTTCAGTGGCTTGTTCGTTTGGGACAGACAACACGGTGTAGCTACCGACTACTTCACTGGCAAACCTGCACCGAAGAAAGCTGGTGCGCCATTCGGCAAGAAAGCCATTGCGGGCATGAGCCAAGACTTCAACGTTCCTGCCATTGCAGAGTATTACGAAGGAACAAACTTTGCCACTCAACCAGCGAGCATGAACCAACTCCCTATGTCGCTTTGGAACGTAGCGTTGGAGGTTCATAGCGGCAGAATCTTCATTGGAAGCATTGCCACTTACATCTTTATCTTTGTGATGGGCATCCTTGCCCTTTGGTGCTTGTGGTCTGGCTATAGAATTAGGCTGAAAAAGAAATGACATGGCGTAGGATTGGTCCTGCGCCATGTCACGTTTCTATTTAGGTGGGTTCTGAAAATTTCCTCCTTAAATCAATATTTTGTGTTTTGCGGGTCGAAGTTGGTCCAGCCTGCCATCCAGTTGTTAGTGCCGTCGAAGGCACCGATGTAGCTCACGTTGTCGAAACCTGTCCAACCCGTGAAACTTGCGGCACCGAGCAATGGACTGCCTGCCACTGGGGTGTAGCCGTCGCTGCCCACGAGGGTGCTCCAGGAGTCGAAGTACTTGTTGCTTGCCTCGGAGAAGAAGAAGGTGTTGCTGTATGACTTCTGCTTCTCGTCGATCACCTTCTTGGCGGCTGCGTCGTAGAGATAGTCGGTGTATATCTTGTTGGCATCTGTACCCACTGCGTCCATGCCAGCGAAATACACGTTCTGCAGCTTGAAGAGCTTGTCCTTGGAAGCCTGCACCGTACCGCCCTTCTCACCGTCGACAATCAAGCCGATTGGCCATCCGAGAGCCACGGAGTTGATGCAGTTGAGACGTGAGGAACGGCGGATCTGCATGGCTGCCTGGAACTTGCCGAGGCCGGAGCCGTTGTTGGGATAGTAGTCACCGCCCTTGATGTAGTCGGTGGAGTTGACAAACTTGCTGTCCAATACCTTGGGGCCTACGAAGGTGATGTTGGAGAATGTGGCTGTGGTGTAAGGCTCCACGGTGCTGCCGTCGGCACAGTTGTCGCTCTCGAAGCCGTTGCTCTGCGACTGGTCTGCTATCTTGCTGTCACGGATGGCGAGACCATACTGCACCTTGCCCGAGAAGCCGTTGTCGGTGTCGAAGTCGTCGTCCCAACCCTTGTAGGCGATGAGATACTTGCAGTTCACCGTTCCGCCGAACCACTCGAAGGAGTCGTCATTGGAGTAGGACACCTGCACATGGTCGATCTGTGTGCCGCTGCCCACGGAGCCCATTGTCAGACCATTGATCTCCTGGTCTGTCTTGAAGGGGTAGCCTGCGAACTCGATGCGCACATAGCTCAGGATGCCCGAGTTGTCGCTGTCGTCGGTGCCGCCGTGCTTGGTGCGCGGACCGCCCTCAATCTGCATCTCCGTCTGGTTGTTCTTAGCCTTTCCGCAGAGGATGATACCTCCCCAGTCGCCGGGCTTGCGGCTGCCAGTCTCCTGTGCCGAGGTGAACACGATAGGAGCGTCTGCCGAACCCTTGGCGATGAGCTTGCCGCCACGCTCTGCGATGAGAGCCGATTTGGTGGCCTTCTCGCCCTTGATGACGGTGCCCGGCTCGATGGTGAGTTCTGCGCCGTCTGCGATATATACCCATCCGCGGAGGATGTAAGTGCCTTTCTTCAATGTCTGCTTGCCTGTGAAGATAAATTGCTGGTCGCCTGTGCCGATGTAGGTGCCGCTGGCGTTCTCAGCGCCTTCCTCGCTGAAGAGGAGGTGGTCGCAGGTCTTGATGTCACCGTCCTTGCCCCACTTGTAGGTCTCAGTGGTGGGATTGACGGGAGTCGTGCCACCATTGTCGTCATTACTGCTGCTGCAACTGCTCAGTAAGGCAGAGGCTGCGAGGATGCCCATGCATCCGAATAAATACATCTTGTTCATCTTGGTTTTGTTTATTTTGTTAAACAATTGTGTGCTTGAGTTTGATGTTGTAAAGGAGTTTAGGCAATAGCCTTTGCTATTGAATTCTTCACTCTTCGTTCTTCACTCTTCACTTTTTTGCCTTTAAAACTTGTACACTGCCTGCACTCCTATGTTCCTACCGGGCTTGTAGCATCGTGAGATTTCCTCCACCTGCTTCTGGCTGCCGTCGCTGTAGGTCACGTCGGCAAACTGCTTGTAGTAGATCTTCTCGGCGAGGAGGTCTCTCACGTTGAGTTTCACCTCCAGGTGCTTGCCGAATTTCTTGGCGAGAGTGAGGTCAATGGTGTTGCGTGGCATCTCATAGCTGTGGGGCACACGGGCGTTGGAGTCGTCGCCGGTGGTTCCCTCGCTCCTGCCCACGCCGATGATGCGCTTGCCGATGCGGTTGTAGAGCAGGGCGACATCGAGCTTCAGTGGCTCGCTCTTGTAGAAGATGCCCGTGTTGATGAGGTAGGGCGACTGTCCCTGCATGGGGCGATTCTCCTCCTTCGAGCCAGCCTCAAACTGCACGCTGCTCTTGATCAAGGCTCCGTTGAACGACCAGCTGAAATCCTTCAGCCCCAGGAAGTCGAGGCTCTTGCGGATGTCCAGCTCCACGCCGTAGTTGTTGGCGCTCAGGGCGTTGGTGTAGGAGTAGACGAGGCTCGTGCCGCCTGCCACGGTGTAGGTCCACTCGATGGGGGAGTCGAAGTGCTTGTAGAATACTGCCAGCGACACCATCTCGCCCCTCGACGGGTACCACTCGTAGCGCAGGTCCACGTTGTCGATGTAGCAGCTCTTCAGGTCGGCGTTGCCCTGCACGTCGCTGGCGAGGTCGAAGTCGTAGTACACCGACGATGACACCTCGCGGAACTCGGGGCGGTTGATGCTCCTGCCGTAGGAGAGGCGCATCTGGTGCTGGTCGCTGAACTTATATGTGGCGTTGACCGAGGGGAAGAGGTCGTCGGTCTTATAGTGGCGGCTGGTCTCGCTCTTCTCGTAGTCGCGGGTGTTGGAGAAGAGTTCCATGTCGTTGTGCTCGAAGCGGACACCGGCGTGGATGCCGAGCTTGCCAAGGGGAAGAGACATCGCCAGGTATGCTGCGCCTAACGTGTTGTGTCCGCGGTAGTCGTTGCGCATCTGCTTCTGCTCCAACAGGTAGAGCCTGTCGTAGCCCATGTTAGCCTCGTCGGAGAGCAAGGTAGGGATGTCGCTGTGGCGGAAGTCGTCGGGCATGTTGTTGCTCGACGCGTTCCAGTTGTAGATGAAGTTGCGGGTCTGGTATTCCCTGCTCCTGTACTCCACGTAGGCACCCACCTGCAGGTCGGGCTCGAAGGAGCCGAGCCTGAAGTGGTGCTTGTCGTTGACGGAAAGAGAGAGAATGTGTTCGTCGAGCTGTGTCCATTCGCGCGATATGTCGTTGCCGTTGCTCAGGGCGTAGGTGCCCGGTTCGAGAGCATCGTTGATGAGGTATCTACGACGGTCAGGCAAACGACGGTTGGCATACGCATACCCGATGCTCCAGTCAAGGGCGTCGCTGGTGAAGGTGTGCTTGCCGGTAAGCTGACCGTTATATGTGGTGCGGCTGCGGTAGTAGTATTCCGCGCTCCGCTCCTTGTCTGATTGTGCGCTCACGCCGTCGCGCCAGGTGTAGCGGCTGGTGGCGAGCTGGTTGAGGATGTTCTTCAGCTGGTACTTGTGGTTGCCGTCCCGGGAGAGGAAGGTGAGGTTGAGCATGGCGCCGAGCCTCACGTTGTTGTTGTACTGGTCGTCGGTGGACTGCCTCAGGTAGTTGGGCTTGTCGTTCACAGCGTCGTAGATGCCGTAGAGGTTGTTCTCCATGCCGGTGTAGGTGCGGTACTCGTTGGTGTAGTTGAGGGCGGCGAGCATTCCGAGCGTCCTTCCGCCCAGGTCCCAGCGGTGGCTGAGGCTGGCTGCGAGCTTCAGGTCGCCCAAGGGCTTCTTCTGCCTCACGGTCCAATCGTTGTTGAGATGGTTGCCCAGGAGCGACGTGGCATAGTCGCCCACCTTATTTCCGTTGGCGTCGAGCTGTGGGGCGAGCGATGCGTTGATGCCGCCCTGCAGGCTCCTCATGCCGTTGTCGAATCCAAGAAAATCGGTGGCGGAACCCTTTGAGCAGGAAAAATCCTTGAAGCAGGTACTGGTGTTCCAGTTGCCACCGACGGAAAGAGAGAGAGAGTTTTCAGTGGGTATTTCCTTTGTGTTGACGCAGATGAAACCGCCAGAGTAGTCGGCGGGATATTCCGCCGAGGGACTCTTCACGATGGTGAGGTTGTCTATCTGCGAACTGGGTATGATGTCGAAGGAGAACGCCCTGGAGTCAGCCTCCGAGCTGGGCACCGCCCCTCCGTTTACCCATACGTTGTTGTATCGCTGCGACAGTCCACGCACCATGACGAACTTGTCGTCGATGAGGCTCACGCCTGGCACTCGGCGTATCACCTCTCCTGCGTTGGTGTCCTGCGTACGGCTTATCTCCTGTGCCGAGACATTGCTCACGATGACGGGACTGCTCTTGGCGACCTCTATCATTGCCGCGTCCGTATTACGCCTTTCCACTGCGGTCACGGTCACCTCCTTCAGTTGCTGTTCATCGGGTAGCAACGCGATATCCATGTTTGCATCCTTCGCCTGAACCCCGTTAATTATCACTGGCTTGTAGCCTACATAATTTATATATAAGGTATAAGTCTTGTTTTTCTTCAGTCCGTCAAGCCTATAATGACCGTCTACGTCGGTAACGGCCTTGATGCCTCCTTGCAGGTTCGCAGCAGCGCCGTTGCCCTTTGCCTTAGCACGGTCGTCGTTCTCGACAGCGGTGACAACGGCTCCGATGAGTGTCTCTTTTGAATTCTTGTCGGTGACGGCTCCCTCTATCTGTTGTGCCAACGACGGCATACTTGCTGCCGTAAGCATTCCGAGCACCATGATAGCCCTCTTGATCTTCATGCTTTTTTATACCTTTATGTTTCTGGTTGCAAAGTTACGGCCACATTGTTACAGAGGTGTTTCTATGCGATTGATATACGTTTACATAGCTGCTACAATAACGTTTACAGAAGGCTCGGCCGTAAGGATGGCAAGGCAACTCCCTCTGGAGATGTCTGTGAGTAAACATCGCCTCTT
>CAVAGT010000122.1:0-7652 GCA_963588155.1 Lachnospiraceae bacterium
CCCTTTATGGTCCATCAAATCCCTATAGGGAACTTTACCGAAAAATATGGATTTACCAACAGTAAAGATACAATTGGCATCAACCCAACAGTTGAAGCTATATAGGAAGGAAGAGGTTGAAAACAGAGTTATAATCGCAAAGGATATAATCGTTATAACAAGAACATCGCTACGTTTCATATTGGAAATGTCGTTGGTTGATAAGATATTTGGCATGGTTTGTTATTGCTTGAGTTTGTTTAATTTTTTACTAATTTCCCAGAAATCGCTGATAGCTTTCCATCCTATCTTGAATATCTTTTGGGGATTGATGGAGTTTGTACCGCCTTGGCGCGGCTTGAACGTTATGTCTATGTACTTCACCTTCTCGCCGAACTTGCTGAAACAGGCCGAGAGAACGGCATTGGGGAGGTTGAAGTCGGGAGGAAGCACGGTCAGGTATTTTGCCACGACCGACGCTTTCATCAGACGGAATGGTGCGTTGGCGTCAGGCACCCATACGTGGAAGAACAGCCAGACGTATGTGCGCAGCACGTTTTCCACAACCTTCCTGCTTTTGCCGTCGCCACGCACGGGGCGGCAACCCATCACACAGTCGTAGTCACGGCTCGCTTCGAGGAAAGCGGCGAACTCCTGCGGATTGGTCTGGCCGTCGGAATCGGTCTGGAAGATGTAGTCTGCACCATGCTCAATGGCATATCGGTAAAGGTAAATGACCGTAGGACCGTGCCCCTGGTTGGGTTTGTCCAAAGGAACGAGCTGGGGTAGCTTCGGTTGCATGGCCGCCAGCTTTTCGTAAGTCCTGTCTTTGCTGCCGTCGTTGGCAATGACGAGCCTGCAGTCGCTGCCGCATTTCTCCACCACAGGATACCACTGCCTGACGGTTTCCTCGATGTTTGCTTCCTCGTTATAGGCGGGAAGTACAAAATAAATCTTGCTCATAGGGTATTGTTGTTTTGGGTTGGCTTAAACGTAACATACTTGTTTATAAGGAATTGGAGTACTACCACCATAACAATGGACAGTATTTTCGCCACAATCTTGTTCATCTCCATCTTGTCAATGCAGCACCAAAGTATAATATTGCTTGCCATCATGCCGCACAGACCAACGGAGAGAAATATTGAGAAGCGTTGTTTGGTCTTGTCCCTGACCTTGAAATTGTAGTTGCGGTTAAGCGTGAAGCTGGCAGTGATGCCGGCAATGACTGAAAGGGAGTTGGAAACGATATAGTACCAGCCGAAGACAGATACCAGTAATGTGTAGATCAGGAAGTCCAACCCGGAGGAACAGCACCCTATAATGCCATACAGGATGAGGTTGCGGTATTGGGTATAGACCTTACGGATGAGGGTTCTGCAAGCCATAGTGCCACAAGAATACAGTCTCTTGCAGCCACCCTCACAAGAATATCGTTAGGTTTTGTCGTTTGACCTGACATATACGAAAAGACGTGGGTCGCTGTACCGTCACCCGTCCCACATATCGAGGCCTTCGCATTGCCCATCACGGTTGAACGAGCAACGCAGAAGCCCACGCCGATATGATATACCGCACCCGAAATGCGAGCCTTTCGGCACACCATGCTCCGGGTGACGATGTATATACACATCCACAAGGCATCTACTGTTGCCTCGTCCTTGACCGTGAATGAAAGTTGCGAAATTCTTAAAGTGAGATTGGTGATTGATAACATTTGGTGGATATATACTAGGTAATATGGTGATATATAGTTATTTATGGTTGTTTTGTGATTTACGGATGATGACAATGATTTCGGATGTTTGGCTGTTGTTTTCCGTAATTTTGTTTCTCGTTTGTTTCTTGTTTCTCGATTAATTGTCGTATCTTTGCAGCGTGATTTACAGGTGAATAGGGATGCGATGCGGTGAGGTGTGGCTTTCTGTGAATTCACGATTGACCATGCCTTTTCTTGTTCTTTGCAGGGACATAGGAAAATGAAGGAGGTATAGAGGCATCTCTATTTGCTGATTGATTACTATCAAAATGGAAAGGGATTATGGCAAAGACGAAGAAACAAAACAAGGTGAAGGAGCCAATACGTCTTCGTATGAAGGATTTGGCGAATGGGAACAAGAGTCTGTATCTTGACATCTACAAGGACGGGAAACGTTCCTACGAGTATCTGAAAATGTATCTCATCCCGGAGAAGGACGAGATGGCGAAAAGACAGAATGAGGTGACTTGGAACGCTGCCAACACCATCAAGTCGAAACGTATCATCGAGATGACAAATGGAGAGGCTGGCATCAAGAAGCAGGAGGACTCTCCGAAGGTTCTTCTTTTGGATTGGATGGAGAAGTATCGCGACCATCAGAAGATGCATGGGAAGAAGGATTTCGTGCAGATCAACACGGTGATGCGCATCCTGAAGGACTATGCCGGGGAGAAGGTGACGCTGGACCAGATAGACAAGGCGTTTTGCCAAGGGTACATCGACTATCTGCTGACGGAATACAAACCGAGGAATGTGGAGAAGTTGGCGAAAAACACGGCGTGCAACTACTATCGTGCGCTGAATGGGGCACTGAATGCTGCGGTGCGTGACGACTTGATCAAGGTGAATCCTTTCACCCGTATCAGCAGTGCTGACAAAATCAAGAAGCCGGAGAGTCAGCGTGAATTTATGACGGTGGATGAGGTGAAGCGGTTGATAGCTACGCCGTTGCCGTCGAATGAGAAAATCAAGTCGGCATACATGTTCTCGTGCTTCTGCGGGTTGCGTTTCAGCGACATCATCGGGTTGCGATGGAAAGACTTCTACGTGGACGGTGAACAAGCGAGGTTGCAGGTGGTGATGCAGAAGACGAAGGCTCCCATCTACCTGCCGCTGTCGCCACAGGCACTGAAGTGGATGCCGAAACAAGGGGACAAGACGGCGGAGGACTACGTGTTTGACCTGCCGAGCAATGCTACGGTGAATGTGGTGTTGAAGCCGTGGGCGAAAAAGGCGGGTATCAGCAAGCACATCACGTTTCACACGGCGAGGCATACGTTCGCGACGATGATGCTGACGCTGGGAGCTGACCTGTACACGACTTCGAAGCTATTGGGACATACCGACGTGCGCATGACGCAGGTGTATGCCAAAATTGTCAACAAGAAGAAGGACGAGGCGGTGAATCTGGTGAACAAGTTCTTCGACTGATGCAAAAAACTATCGTTCCAGTGTCCTGTGATTCCATTCTTTCGAACAGTTGGTTAAGTGTGGATATCACGCTATCTATTTGGAGAACTAGTGTTTGGATATATCGGAATGGATAGAATAACAGAGCCATATACATTATTATAGAGGGCAGTCTGCCTGGAGGTCTGCTTCGTTTTGAGAGGTGGATTGGGGCAAGAAGCAACCTGCACTGAGGGTATTTTTATTCAAACCAAAAGCAATCAAGAACACGTATCGGCTCTGGCTGCCATCGTTGCAGTTGGGGCCGTTTGTGTACATATAAACTAATCATTTTTAAAATTTCAAACTATGACCGATTCAAGAAATGGTCATCTCTCTTTTTGAGGCATGGCAAAAGAATCATGTGTGTTTTGACACGCAAGAGAAGGTAGAGTGCGAGTTGTGGGTGATGCTCACCTCTGCACGAGTGTATTACAAGGAAGAGGGCGTGCCGGAGAAGAAACGACTGGAGCGTTTCCTGGCCGACTTCAAGGCGTTGCATGGCGAGGTGAATTGCGGCAGGGCTTGTTGCAAGAACTTCCACGCAAGGAACCACGGGGTTGTCTGTGCCATCCTGGAGCGTCCCGACCTTCGAGAAAAGTTGATGGCATTGGAGAACTTCGACGTGAAGGACTGCAAGGAACTCGTGGTCTTGTTGGACTCCACGGATGCGCCACCGCCTGTGGTGGGTGGTGCCGATGCGCCTCCACCTGCATTGGCGTGCAGCGTGATGTCGCCACCACTTTCTTTTGGCTGCAACCTTACGGATGAACAGATGGTTCGTATTTCGCATTTAGCGAGTACGAATCATCTGTTTTGCGTTTCTAAGGGCGAGGTGGTGGACTTGAAGCCGATGCTTCGCAATGAGAAATGCAAGCCGATGGTAGTGCCGAATATCCGTTTGGTTGCGCAGTTCTTCGATGTCTTGGAGTATTCTCAAAGAATCGCGTGGGACTGGAAGAAGACAATGGAGCGAGGAGGGTATCTCGTTTCGAAGAACGGGGTGCCGATAACAGCGAACACATTGGCATCGGCTCTGGCTGCCATCAAGACTCATGAGACAGCGAAGAGCAAGAAGGTCAAGGGAGACGTGGAAAAGGCTCTGTTGCTGTTTGACGATGAGATGCCGCAAGGCATCTGATAAAGACTACAAGAACGGTCGGTTAGTTCCTTCGTGTATAGCGAGGGCGAGCCGACTGTTTTTGTTTTGAACAAGGCAGTTTTAGGCGGATAAATGAAAAGAAAGGGAGCATCTGACAAGAGAAAGCATAAGAAGTGGCGTAAGACTTGGGACTCCTTATGGTAGGTTTCATGGTGTTGGTGATTGCTCACTGTAATTTTGCAAACGTAATTCACTGCGGCACAGTATGTATCATCAAAGAGTACCGACAGAAGGGACTTGTAGATGAATATTCTCGGCAAGTGAAATCAGAAGACAAAATAATAACGGAACGTGAGGGGCGGCAGATTCGGGTCTCCTGCTCTGATCGGAAAAAGAAGAAAGAACAATGAAGCAATTGGAGTTACAGATGCAATCGCCCGTAAGGCAAACAGTCATGGAGCGCATGGAGGCGAGATTGAGTGCGCTCGAAGTGGTGGTGAGCAAGTTGGGCCCGGAGTCGATGATGGAACGTATCGCAACGCTGGAGGAGAATATGTACGCATGCAAGAGTTCGCTGACGCTCGCTGAGGCGGCAAAGTATTTGGGCATCTCGAAGAGTATGCTCTACAAGCACACCTATAATGGCGTTATCCCGTGTTACCGCCCTGGTGGCAAGATGCTCTACTTCGAGAAGGAGGAGTTGGACCACTGGGTGAGACAGCGTGGTAAGACTACGACGGAGCAGCGTACCATCCAAGAGGAGGCGGACAAGATAGCAGAGGAATATCTAAGACAGAAAGCAAATGGAACAGGAAAGAAGAAATGACTGGGAGGGCTATGAGCAAGCCCGACTGGAGCGGATGTTGAAAGAGGCCACCATCCGTCCGACGGACACCTATACCACGCCGCCGCAAATCATCTGGATTGACGACTCGGTCATCTCGACGCTGGGCAACTTCAGTGCGTCGGTGGGTAAGGCGAAGGCAAAGAAGACGTTTAATCTGTCGGCATACGTAGCCGCTGCGCTGTCGAATAACGTGGTGCTGAAATACAGGGCGAACCTGCCTGAGGGGAAGCGCAGGGTGCTGTATGTGGACACGGAGCAGAGCCGATATCACTGTCATCATGTGCTGGAGCGTATCCTGGCGCTGTCGGGATTGCCTACGGACATGGACAGTCAGAATTTGGACTTCGTCTGTCTGAGGGAGTATACGCCGGAGGTGCGGATGAAGTTGATAGAGATTGCCCTGCAGAGTTGCGATGAGTATGGGCTGGTCATCATCGACGGACTGCGTGACCTGTTGCTGGACATCAACAATGCTGCCGAGTCGGTGGGTGTCATCAACAAACTGATGGAATGGTCGTCGAAGTATAACCTGCACATCCACGGGGTGTTGCATCTGAACAAGGGCGACAACAACGTGCGTGGGCATATCGGTACAGAGATGAACAACAAGGCGGAGGCGGTGCTGCTGGTGAACAAGAGCAGTGCCGACCCGAATGTGAGTGAGGTGCGACCGCTGCATATCAGAGAGAAGGAGTTTAGGCCGTTTGCCTTCACGGTGAATGAGCAGGGGTACCCAGTGTTGGCGAACAACACGCTCCACGAGGAGCAGGAACAGAAAGTTCGTGTTACGTTCCAGAGTCTGACGTTGGAGCAGCACCACGAGGCGTTGGCAATGGCGTTTCAGGAGCGTCCCATCAAGGGGTACCAGAAGACGCTGGATGCGTTGACGGCGGCGTATGAACAAATCGGCTTCAAGCGTGGGCGGAATGTGATGGTTGAGGGGCTCAAATGTTTGGTCAATGACTTGAAGCTCGTGAGTAAGAAAGATAAAGTGTATTTCTACGGCATGACACCGGAAGAGGCTTCGCTCTTCGATGAAGTGGAATAATCGGGCTTGTGGTCGTGAGGTGGCGGTGTTCAAAACCGGTTTAGAAAGGCGGTTTAGGTTGTGGGCGTGCCTATAGGAGCGGAAACCAAATCAAACTGCTTTTCGATTGTTTGTGAAAGGACAAAAAACGAAAAACACCCTGTAGTGGGCAAAGTGCCTTCGGCAAAAAACGCTGCGCCTACAATCCTCCCACAAATCTCGATGGGATATGAACGGCAATGTGTTTATCGACACAGTCAAGAATCAAAGATTTCAATAAAATGGAATAAGAACAATGAATATCGAAGAATGTAAGAATATCAAGATTGTAGAGTATCTGGAGGCAATTGGCATTTCGCCGATGTTGAAGAAAGGGAGCAAGTATTGGTATCTGGCTCCCTACCGGAGCGAGACGAGGCCGTCGATGAAGGTGAATACGGACATCAACAGGTGGTATGACTTCGGGACGAACCAGAAGGGGGACTTGATCGAACTGTGCAAGTTGCTCTATCGGACGAACTCCATCCCGGAGGTGCTGGAGAAGATTGCGAGGCAAGCGGAAATGTCGCATATCGCCTATGACCGTTCGCCTGTAAAGCCGCATACCACGGTGAGCGAGATGACGGACATCGTAGTGAAGGAGTTGGCCCATCCTGCCCTACTATCGTACCTGCGGTCGAGAGGGATTGACGGCGACATTGCGGTGGCGTACTGTAAGGAGGCGCATTATGTGGTGCGGAGAAAGGCATACTTCGCCATCGCTTTCGGGAACGTCAAGGGCGGTTATGAACTGCGGAATCCGTATTTCAAGGGCTGCATCTATGGCAAGCACATCACGCATTTCGTGGAAAATGGAGAGGAGCGGCACGTCTGTGTGTTTGAGGGGTTCATGGATTTCCTGTCGTATCGGATGTTGGAACGGAAAGGAGACGTGAACGTGTGTATCAGCCTTCCAACGGCGTATGTTATTCTGAACTCCGTCACGAACCGAGACAAGGCAATGGAAGTGCTAGAGCGATATGAGCATATCCATTGCTATCTGGACAATGACCTTGCCGGAAGGTTGACAACCGAGGCGTTGACGAAGTTGTTTGGGGAGAGAGTGGCGGACGAAGCGATGCGGTATGAGGAATACAAGGATTTGAATGATTACTTGCGTGGGAAGAAGAGGTAATAATCACCTTATTGCTGCCGATACACGACCATTGCGTTATGTGTTTTGTTCGTAAAACGTTAAAAATCAAACACGAAAACACATTTTCTGCTTAGAAAATTTGGTCGAATGGCAGAAAAATAGTACTTTTGCAGCGACTTAAGGTTAGTGCATGTGCGTTTATCCAAGGCGTATGGGCACTCTAAAACGGAAACAAGGGAGAGTACTCATGTGGTGTTCTCCCGTTTTTTTATTTTTAAACGAATGAAGGATGAAGAAAGCGGGTCAGCGGATTTTCCGGGTTGGCGAAGCTAACCAAATTATGAATAAAGGGTT
>CAVAGT010000123.1:0-7638 GCA_963588155.1 Lachnospiraceae bacterium
TTCTGCCTTCAGCCACGTTGTTGCCCTTGAGGTATAGGTCGAGGATGAAGTCTTGGGCGGCATTTACGATCTTGCTTCGCTTGGCGAGCCAATAGCTGCGGTCGCTTTTCGCCAGCTGGATAATGTTTGGGCGGATATGCTTCAGAAACTTGTCGCCCTCCTTCTGGCCGAGAATGTCGAACACGTCGTTGACGACATGGAAGAAAATGTGGTAATATCCGCTGAATCTCACCGCCCTGTCAGAAGATGCCGTGCAGGCGATGTAGCTGTAGAAGTTGGCCTCGCCCTCGTTGGCCACACCGATGAAATGGGCGAATTCGTGGGCATAGGTGGCAGGATAATCGTGGGGACGGACATCACCGTTAAGGGTGAACTCGCAGAAGAACGGCCCCATGCTGCCAGTCACGCCCGCCATGGAACTGAGCCATGAAAACACCATCGTCTTGGCATGAGGATGCAGGTTGAAGGGCTTGTTGATGCCGCAACCGCTAATCCTATGATATCCTTGGATGATGCTTTCCTCATATTTCACCTTTTCTTCATCATCGTTTTCCTTTTTCCTTAACCATTTTGATTCTTCACTCTTCACTCCGCACTCTTCACTCAACTTGTTGAGGCTGTCGGCATATTGATAGGCGAAAGCCTTGAGCCTTGCCTTGTTCACCTCCACGGGTTTCATGCCAGCCCTTCTGTAGATGTTGGGCTGTGAATAGTTCAATCCCCAGGCTATGTAGAACCAGGCGTAAACCCACAGCAAGTATTCCGCTACACGCCAGACCGCCTTTTTTGTCCTTTTTATCGCTGGATATAGCAAAGCCCAGGCAATGCTGAGAAAGATGAATATGTCGCCCACGGCGAAAGGCACCAAGCCTGACACGGGCGAGAGTATGCTGCCTATAATGGGATAAACGCGAGAGGTGTAAAGCCCTCCCAAGGCGGGGCTCAGCCTTGTGGCGGTGACAAGTGCGAGCAATGCCATGAGCACCCAGTGCCGCCACCTTAAACGGTCGATGAGAAAACTCTTGAGATAATGTATCTTCATGTCTTTAACAGTGGTGTGCCTTTTTTGCAAAAATACGATTATTTACGGGTAACACCATAAAATAATTGTTTTTTTGCAGCGTTTGGCCGTGTTTCGTTGCAGTGTTTGGCTATGTTTCTTTGTGTCTGTTTTACGGCCATCTCATCTTCCTGCCTTATATCGTAAAAGCAGATAATGACGTGAAGGTAGTGGTGGCGGAAAGCGACGCTGAAGATATAAAATAAGAGCTTCGTAGCTTCAAGTGTGTGTTCCTTCGGCTTTATGCTGAAAAATGCTTTGCAGGGGCGGCCCCTGTGGCCGCCCGCGTCCCGAATGGTAAAATGTCAAAACGCCGACGTTTTGCGCAGAACATCGGAGATAATAGAACCGCAGAGGTCAAAGGTCGTCTTTTCTTAAAACAGTGCCATCAAGCTTTGAAACATTTCTTTTGGTTCAAGAATAAACACCAGAATCAATATTTGAAAAGCAAGCAATGCGAGGTTTACAATGGCGCCTTGATACTCCTTACGGCGCAAATGCCCTATGATATAGTAAACATTCGCCAATAATGAGTATATTACTATCAGGCATAAAAGTATAAGCAATATATTCCAAAACATAATCAAAAGATAAAATTGGTTTTGTTGTTTAATAGTTTGCTTGTTTATAATTCAAAGCAAAGATAGGGAATTTGGTTTTAAATTGCTGAGGTCAAGACGCTGTGGAGTTATTAATTGGTAACTTTTAACATTAAGGCTGTGGTTGCGCATGATTAAAACGTAAAGTTTTAGCTTTGAAAACCGTAAAAAGAACGCGTTAATATTTGTTGGAACGCGAAAAAGTTTGTAACTTTGCAGTGTTCAGTGGAATGAGGGACTCCCAAGGCGAGTTCCTCATTTTTTTATAACTTCAATACATGATAGACAAGAACGTCGTAAAAGCATTAGTAGAAGAGTGGCTAAAGGACAAGGAGTATTTCCTTGTGGACTTAAACATCAGCCCCGATGACAAGATTACTGTCGAGATAGACCATGCGGATGGAGTCTGGATAGAAGATTGCGCCAAGTTGAGCCAATATATTGAAGACCATCTCAACAGGGACGAGGAAGACTATGAGCTAGAGGTTGGCTCGGCAGGTCTCGGCCAGCCTTTCAAGGTGGCGCGCCAATATGAGATATTCGTTGGCGAACCCGTTGAGGTACTCGACGCCGATGGCAAGAAGACCCGTGGCGTGCTAAAAAGCGTCGATGGTCGCGACTTCACCGTCACCGTGAACGAGAAGGTGAAAGTGGAAGGCAAGAAACGCCCCGTGATGATGGACGTTGACCACGACTTCAACATGGACACGGTGAAATACACCAAATACTTGATTAGTTTCAAATAAAAACAATAAAAAAGATATACAGCTATGCCAGTAAAAAAGAATGACGACGGGCAGTTGAACATGATGGGCTCTTTCCGTGAGTTTCAAGATACAAAACACATAGACCGCACGACACTCGTGAGCGTGCTGGAGGAAAGTTTCCGTAACGTACTTGCGAAGATCTTCGGTTCCGACGAGAACTTTGACGTCATCGTGAACCCCGACAAGGGAGACTTTGAGATTTACCGTAACCGCATCGTCGTTGCCAACGGCGAGGTGGCGGACGAGAACAAGGAGATTAGCCTTGCCGACGCGCAGAAGATAGACACCGACTACGAGGTTGGCGAGGAAGTGTCTGAGGCTGTAGACTTCGCCAAGTTTGGCCGCCGTGCCATCCTTACCCTTCGCCAGACCCTTGCCAGCAAGATTCTCGAGCTTGAGCACGATGCTCTCTACAATAAATATAAGGATCGTGTGGGCAAGCTCATCTCTGCCGAGGTTTACCAAGTGTGGAAGCGCGAGGTGCTGCTCGTGGACGACAACAACAACGAGCTCCACCTCCCGAAGAGCGAGCAGATTCCTGCCGACGTGTATCGTAAGGGCGAGACTGTGAGGTGTGTCATCGAGCGCGTTGACAACGAGAACAACAACCCTCGCATCATCCTCTCGCGCACGAGCCCTACGTTCCTTCAGCGTCTGCTTGAGAACGAGGTGCCCGAGATTCAGGACGGTCTTATCTGCATCAAGAAGATAGCCCGTATGCCCGGTGAGCGTGCCAAGATCGCCGTGGAGAGCTACGACGACCGCATCGACCCGGTTGGAGCGTGCGTCGGCGTGCATGGAAGTCGCGTGCATGGCATCGTGAGAGAACTCGACAACGAGAACATCGACGTGGTCAACTGGTCTGCAAACACCGACCTCTTCATAAGGCGCGCCTTGAGCCCAGCTCAGGTGACGGAAATCAAGCTCAACGAGGCAGAGCGCAAGGCAAGCGTCTACTTGCAGCCCGATCAGGTGAGCCTTGCCATCGGACGCAGCGGAATGAACATCAAGCTCGCCTCAATGCTGACAGAATATACCATCGACGTGTTCCGTGTCGTTACCGACAGCGACGAGGAAGGCCAGCTGGACGATGTGTATCTCGACCAGTTCAACGATGAGATTGACCAATGGATCATCGATGCCATCAAGGGCGTTGGCCCACAGACGGCGCGTGAGGTGCTCAACGCCCCCCGTGAGATGCTGGTCGAGAAAGCCGACCTTGAGGAAGAGACCGTGGATCATGTTTTGGAAGTGTTGAAAAAGGAATTTGAATAAAGAAGGTAAATATTTTATATGAGCATCAGATTAAACAAAGCATTACGTGAACTGAACATAGGACGCCAAACGGCAGTTGGCTTCCTGCAAAAGAGAGCCGAGGGGCTTGGAGAGGTCAAGGACGACCTCAACTTCAAGCTCAACGACAAGCAATATGCTGCTCTCGTTGAGGCATTCAAGAAGGATGCGGCTGTCAAGGAAAAGGCAGAGCAGCTCTTCAAGAAGCCTGAGAAGAAGAAAGACCGGGACAACTCCAAGCGCCGCGTTGACAACGGGCTGGAGTTGGGCGGACACCAGAAATACACACCGCTGGGTAAGATAGACCTCGACAGCGTGGGAAAGCGCCCAGTGGAAATTAAGTCTGATGCATCTCCGGAGAAGAAATCCAACAATCCTGAGACTGCTGCCGTCAGTCAGAAGGAAGAGGCCGCCACTGTGAAGGAAACGGTGGCAGCTACAACTAAACCAGAAGTCAAGGTGGAGAAGCCTAAGACGGAGGAGACCAAGGTCGAAGCCCCCAAAGCCGAGACCGTGAAGGTTGAACCCGTCGCGCCTAAGACTGAAGACGCAAAGCCCGTTGAGGCCAAGAAGCCTGCCGAGCCTGTGGAAAAGGCAGCGGTGGAGAAGCCCGTGGCCAAGCCTGCCGTGTCTCAGCCTTCTTCACAAGTTAAGCCAGCGCAGCCTGTCGCCCAGGCTCCACGCCCAAAAGAAACAGACAAGAAGCCAATGCCAAAGCAGCACCAGGTGATACAGAAACCCAACGCCGTGAAAGTGGCAGAGGTGACACAGCCTTCAAAGGAAGTCAAGAAAGGAACGGAGATCTTCCGCACGAAGACGGAGACACGCATCGACGACACGCCAAAGGTGACCGTGCTCGGAAAGATAGACCTGAGCACTATCAACTCCAGCACCAGGCCAAAGAAAAAGTCGCGCGCGGAGAGGCAGCGTGAGCGCCAACGCCAGCAGAACGGTGGCAACAACGCCAATGCCAACGCCAACAACCGTGGCAAGCGCGAGCGCATAAACAATAATAAGGTGGACATCAACGCCGCCGCCAACCAGCAGAACGGCAACAAGAACGGTAACGGCAAGAAAAAGAAAAACCGCAACCGCGACAACAAGCCGATGGAGGTCAACGACGAGGATGTGGCACGCCAGGTTAAGGAGACGTTGGCACGCCTGACAAGCAAGAGCCAGAACAAGAAAGGCGCCAAATACCGTAAGGAGAAGCGCGAGGCCGTGCAGGAGAAACTCGACGCTGAGGCACGCGCAGAGAAGAAGGAGAGCAAGATATTGAAGCTCACCGAGTTTGTGACCGTGTCGGAGCTCGCTACGATGATGAACATCTCCGTGACGCAGGTCATCTCCACGCTGATGAGCATCGGCATCATGGCATCCATCAACCAGCGCCTTGACGCTGAGACCATAAATATGGTGGCTGAGGAGTTTGGCTTCAAGACGGAATATGTCAGCGCTGAGGTTCAAGAGGCCGTCAGCGAGGAAGAGGACGACGAGAGCGAACTCGTGCCTCGTGCCCCGATCGTTACAGTCATGGGTCACGTAGACCATGGTAAGACATCGTTGCTCGACCACATTCGCAACACCAACGTCATTGCCGGTGAGGCAGGCGGCATTACCCAGCACATTGGTGCTTATAGCGTAACGCTGAAGAACGGTAGTAAGGTGACGTTCCTCGATACCCCAGGACACGAGGCCTTCACCGCCATGCGTGCCCGTGGTGCCCAGGTCACCGATATCGCCATTATCATCATCGCTGCCGACGACTCCGTGATGCCTACCACGAAGGAAGCCATCTCCCATTGCCAGGCGGCTGGTGTGCCGATGGTGTTCGCCATCAACAAGATAGACAAGCCGGGAGCCAACCCCGACAGGATACGTGAGGACCTTGCCAACATGAACCTTCTCGTGGAGGAGTGGGGCGGTAAGTACCAGTGTCAGGAGATCAGCGCCAAGAAGGGCGTTGGTGTCGACGACCTCATGGAGAAAGTGCTGCTCGAGGCCGATATGCTCGACCTCAAGGCCAACCCCAACCGTAAGGCCACGGGAACCGTCATCGAGTCGTCGCTCGACAAGGGTCGTGGCTATGTGTCGACAGTGCTCGTGAGCAACGGCACGCTCCACGTGGGCGACATCGTGCTTGCAGGTACCTCTTGGGGTCGTGTCAAGGCATTGTTCAATGAGCGTAACCAGCGCATCGACGACGTGAAACCGGCAGAGCCAACCATCGTGCTCGGCCTTAACGGCGCCCCGACCGCTGGCGACCAGTTCCACGTGATAGAGACTGAGCAGGAGGCGCGCGACATTGCCAACAAGCGCGAACAGCTGCAGCGTGAGCAAGGCTTGCGCACGCAGAAGCGCCTTACCCTTGGCGACATCTCGCATCGTATCGCACGCGGTGAGTTCCATGAGCTCAACATCATTGTCAAGGGTGATACCGACGGATCTATCGAGGCTTTGTCAGACTCGTTCCTCAAGCTCTCTACCGAGAAGGTTCAGGTCAACGTCATCAGCAAGGCGGTGGGTCAGATATCCGAGAACGATGTGATGCTCGCTTCAGCTTCCGACGCCGTGATCGTGGGCTTCCAGGTGCGTCCTTCGTCTGACGCTCGTAAACTCGCCGACCGTGAGGGCGTGGAGATCAACACCTACTCAATCATCTACGACGCCATAGACGACATCAAGGCCGCCATGGTCGGTATGCTCGACAAGGTGACGAAGGAAGTTGTCACTGCTGAGGTGGAGGTGAAGCAGGTGTTCAAGATTTCCAAGGTGGGCACCATCGCAGGTGGTCTTGTCACCGAGGGAAAGGTCCACTCCAAGGACAAGGCTCATGTCGTTCGCGACGGAATCGTGGTTCACACCGCTCCTATCGCAGCCTTGAAGCGTTATAAGGACGACGTGAAGGAAGTTGTTACAGGCTTGGAGTGCGGTATCTCACTCGTCAACTACAACGACATCCAGGCTGGTGACATCCTGGAGACGTTCACAGAGATTGAGGTGGAGCAGAAGCTGTAATCCCCCATACATCATTATATATTATAAAGCATCCGTTATGCTTGGTTATATGCCGAGCATAACGGATGCTTTGTTTTTACAGGTTTAAAAATTTGGAGAAATCAAATAAATGTATTAAATTTGCGTTTAGATAAAATCTATTCGAGGCCTATGAAGAATTCGATAGTCTTTGTTTTGATGTTGGTGCTTTCTCTTGTCGCAAGCGCTCAGACATTGCCGACAGAGAAGGTGTTCTTCGCCAGCAATAGGATGAGCTATCAGCTTGGTGACACGATACAGATTGCAGGTTGGCTGACGAGATGCGATGACAAGGTGGGTGCGCCTTATAGCCGATATGTTTACATGGAATTGATAAACAGCACCGATAGTGTCCTCTCCAGACAAAAACTTGTTGTAGACGAGCATGGAGCCTTTCATACTGCCATGCCGATAGATTTCAATCCCCCATACGGAATATGCTTTCTCCGTGCCTATTCGAAGATGATGTGCAACTTCGACGACATCACAATCCCGGCATATCCGATAGAGATAAGCAAAGACGGCTCTCCGACGGCCAACGCTCATGGCATCAACCGTTGCAGGGTTTATCCTGAGGGTGGCAGGCTTACGGCAGGCGGCATCCAAAACGTGTCCGTATTCCTGACAGATGACAATGGCAGGCCTCTGCAATCGGCATTTTCTTTAACCAACTCAAATGGAACTGTGCTGCTGAGCTCCGCTACGACGTCGGCAGGATGGCAGACGTTTGTTATTGCCCCTGAGCAAGGAGAACATTATTATGTGAAAGTAGGAGATAGCACTAACGTCAAGCTCTACGCTCTGCCTGAAATAGACAACGCTTCTCCCGCGTTGCGCGTATCGCAAGGCAGGGGCAAGTTCGAGTTCCGCATAGATGGACAAA